>CAZEFK010000022.1:0-46729 GCA_964511405.1 uncultured Comamonadaceae bacterium
CGTCCGGCCGCCCCGGCGCCGGCCGCCCCCGCGCCCGCGGCGCCGACGGCGGCCGCACCGCTGCCTCAGACGCCGACCGACGAGGTCAGCCGCACTGCGCTCACCAACCTGTCGAAGAAAACCGGCTTTGCCGACAGCATCCAGGTGGCGTCCGCGGACAGCAGCGCCTTCGAGCTGGCGCCCCAGGGCTGACGGAGCGGCGCCATGCGGTCCTGGCCCTGGCTGCTCGGCTTGGTGGCATCGATGCTGCTGGCGGGTGCCGCCCAGGCGGCGGCGCCGGCCACGCCGGCGCCGACCGGCGTGCCGATGGCGCCGTTCCTACGCATCGACACCGGCATGCATGGGGCGGTGATCAACCGGATCGCCGCCGCCGGCGGCCTCGCCGCCACGGCCTCCGACGACAAGACGGTGCGCCTGTGGTCGCTGCCGTCCGGCGACCCGGTGGCGACCCTCCGGGTGCCGGTCGGCCCGGGCGACGAAGGGGCGCTCTACGCCGTCGCCCTGTCGCCCGACGCCAAGACCCTGGTCGCAGCGGGCTATACCGGCAGGACCTGGGACGGGGCGTTCTGCCTGTATCTGTTCAGCGTGCCCGAGGAGCGCATGCTCGGGCGGCTGGCCGGGCTGCCGGCGACGATCAACCATCTGGCGTTCTCGCCGGATGGCCGCCGCTTCGCCGCCGCGTTCAGCGGCAAGGTCGGCGTCCGCGTCTGGGACGCCAAGACCGGCAAGCTCGTGGGCGAGGATCGCGACTATGGCGACCGCGCCACCTTCGTCGCCTATGACGCGGCCGGCCGGTTCGCCACCACCTCCTATGACGGCCAGATCCGCCTCTATGACAGCGACGCCAAACTGCTGGCCAAGAAGAAGGCGCCTGGCGGCCGACCGTTTTCGATCGCGTTCTCGCCCGATGGCGCCCTGCTGGCGGTGGGCTATGAGGACCAGCCGCGGGTCGACCTGCTGTCGGGCCGCGATCTCGCGCTGCGCTTCTCGCCCGACACCGCCGGGTTGAAGGCGGGCGGCCTGAACGCCGTGGCCTGGCAGCCGGGTGCCCACGGTGCCGTGCTGGCGGCGGCCGGCACGGCCCGTGACGCCAGCGGCGCGGTGGTGATGCGACGATGGGCGGATCTGGGGTTGGGCGACGCGGCCGATGTCGGCATCGCGCGCGACAGCGTGGCCGAGCTGGTCGGCAGCGACGCCGGCCTGCTGTTCGCCAGCGCCGAGCCGTCCTGGGGCCTGGTCGACGCCAACGGCCAGGTGGCGGTCGACAAGCGCGGCGGCATCGCCGATTTCCGCGGCGTCAACGATGCGCGGTTCGCCGTCTCGGCCGACGGCCGCATTCTCGAGTTCGCCCTGGGACCGAATCAGCCGAAGCTGCGCTTCGACATCGCCCAGCGCAGCCTGGTGCCGGCGCCGACCGCCGATCCGGCGCTCGCCCGCGCCCAGACCCAAGGCCTGCCGATTACCGACTGGCGCAATTCGGCCGCGCCCAAGCTGGCCGGCAAGCCGCTCCGGCTCGACGACCAGGAGCTGGCGCGCAGCCTGGCGATCGCGCCCGACCGGCAGCGCTTCCTGCTCGGCACCGACTACAACCTGCGGCTCTATGGCGCCAACGGCGTCGAGCTCAAGCGCGTGGCGGTGCCGGCCACCGCCTGGGGCGTCGCCATCGCCGGCAACGGCACCGTGGCGGTGGCGGCGCTCGGCGACGGCACGATCCGCTGGTACGGCCTCGGCGCCGGCGACCTGCTGGCCGAGCGCGTGGCGCTGTTCCCGGACGGCGACAGCGGCCGCTGGATCGCCTGGACGCCCGAGGGCTTCTTCGACCATGCCGACAGCGGCGGCAAGGAGCTGGTAGGATACCTGTTCAACCGCGGCAAGGCGCAATCGCCGGAATGGGTGAGCTTCGCCCAGGTCTACCGCCTGCTCTATGCGCCCGAGCTGGTCGCCGGCAAGCTGGCCGGCACCGCCGATGCCGCCATCCGCGACCGCCTGGCCGCCCTGGGCGACATCCGCACCCGCTTCGACCAGCTGGCGCCGCCCGCGATCGAGATCATCGACTATTGCCTGAGCGAGAACGGCCACGAGACCTGCACCGCGGTCAAGGACGCGGCCGAGCGCACGCGCGCGGCCCAGGCCCCCGCCCCGCCGGCGTCGCTTGGCGCCGGCACCGCCCTGCCGGGCGCGGGCGCGGGCGCGCCGGCGGCCGTCACTTTCACCATGGTGCCGGCGAAGACCGTGACCCGATCGTTCGACGTGGCCCTGCCGACGGACACCAAGACCGTGAAGCTGCGCTACCGCGCCGTCGACCGCGGCGGCGGCGTCGGCGCCCTGGACTTCTTCCTCAACGACCGCAATGTCGGCCGGCAGAAGCCGACGCGCGCGCTGGCCCGCGACCTGGCCCAAGGCAGCCTGGGCGAGCAGGAGATCCCGCTCGACCCCGGGCTCAACCGTGTCCAGATCCGCGCCTATGACGCGGCCAACGGTGCCTACGCGCCGTCGCGCCCCCTGGTGCTGGCCGCGGGGAAGGGCGGCGATCAGGCCAAGCCGCGCCTGCTGGTGCTGGCCGCGGCCGTCAACCGCTATGCCTCGGTACAGCCGCTGCAGTTCCCGGTTGCCGACGCCCAGGGCTTCATCGCGACCCTAAAGGACAAAGCCGCCAACCTGTTCAGCGAGATCAAGACGGTCGAACTCTATGACGAACAGGCGACCGTCCCGGCGATCAACCAAGCGCTGCAGCAGCTGGCCGACACGGCCCAGACCCAGGACACCGTTCTGATATACATATCGGGTCATGGCGACATGGTCGGCGATAACTACTTCTATATCCCTCAGAATTTTGACATGACTGGAGTGGATACCGAAAAAGCGTTGCACGACGCGGAGGCGGCGCACAGCTTCACCGGCCAGATGCTGGTCGAGGCGCTGGGCCGGATCAAGGCGCGCAACGGCTTCGTGTTCCTGGACACCTGCCATTCCGGCGCCCTGACGCTCGATGCCGGCGCCAGCCAGATCAACCATGAGAGCGGCCGCTACATCCTGACCGCCGCGTCCTCGGCCGAGGAGGCGCTGGACAGCTACGACAACCGCCACGGGGTGTTCGCCTACGCGCTGCTGGAGGCCCTGGACGGCAAGGCGCCCAAGGAAGCCGGCGGCGAGCTCGACAACTTCCAGCTGGGCTTCTATGTGGCCAAGCGGGTCGCCGACCTCGCCCGCGAGAAGGACTGGCACCAGACCGCGCGCTTCAAGATCGCCACCCAGGACGCGGTGCCGTTCCCGCTGGTCAAGCCGTAGCTAGTTCCCCGCCAGCACCCGCGCCGCCAGCGCCTTGGCCTGGCGGTCGCAGCCCTTCTCCGACATCCAGCCGGCCAGCATGGCATCGCCGGCCACGGTCGGGGGAATCCGATGGATGGTCTGAACCGTGCGCTCGGCGCCGACCGTAATCGCGAAGGCTTGGCCGTCCTCGATCGGCACGTCGGCCGGGATCGCCAGCGACTGGGCACCGGCCGGCCAGGTCGCCTGGGCCGCCCAGCTGCCGTCCGCGGGCCCCAGCGACAAGGGTGCGGCCTCGCTGGCGTCGGAACGCCACAGCACCAGGCCGGCGCCGGCCTTCAAGCAGCGGTCTCCCGACTTGCCCGTGTTCACGACCCAGGGGTCGTCCGGCTCACGCTCGACGCCAAGGCCGCGCACCGTGGCAATGGTTGTGGTGTGCGCCGGTTGCTGCGTCATCAGCAGGCGCAAGGCGTCGGCGACCCCCGGACCGGCCGCCGCGGACCCGTCCGGCTGCGGCGCCTGCTCGTAGGGACCGCGCAAGCGGATCACCGCGCCGGTGGCGGCGACCAGCGTGACGCGGGCGCCGGCGCCCAGCCTGAGCGGCTTGCTGCCGTCGATCGCGGCGCCCGGCTGGATGTCGGTGCCGACGGCATCGACCACCACCAGATCTGCGGCCGAAGCAGCGGCCGATGCCGCTACCAGCAGGCCGAAGCCCAAGGCCAAGCGAGCTGCGTGCGAACCCAGCGCGATCATGGAACGACCTCCCGGCCTGCCGATTGCGCCGGGATCATACACCACGGGCGGGGTGGTCGCGCTGTGAGAGGCGTCATAGTCGATCGAATATGCCTCGCCTTCCAGCCGGCCGCGGCATGCCGCCGCACCCGCGGTCAGGGATCGCCCGGCACGCCGAAGGACGGCGCGCGCGACGGATCGAGCGCGCGCGCCACATAGTCATCGGCTTGGCCCTGATAGAGCCGCCACAGCCGGTCCAGCGCCACCAGCGGCGCGTCATCCCAGTCGACACGCAGGTCGACATAGGGCCAAGCCTCCGCCCGGGCCACCAGCAGCGCCGCCGATCGGATCGGCCCGGCCTCGCCGCCGGCGGCCAGGCCGCCCTCCAGCGCCCGGAGCAGCCGCGCCGGCAGCAGCCCGTCCGCTGCGGCGAAGGCCGCGACGATCGCCGCCGGCACCTCGGCATTGGCCAGGATGTTGCCGATGGCCACGCAGTCCAGCCCGGTCGCGCCATTGTTGGCGCCGTTCGTCCCCGGTCCCGAATACCAGCCGACGCGGCCGCGGCGGTCGACCGCCGCGAGCTGCCGCGGCCGCAGGTCGTGGACCGCCGCCAGCGCACCGAGCGCCGTTTCCGGGCTCTCGCCCTGCAGCAACCGGTCGAGCAGGGCCGGGCCCAGCCGCGGATCGGTGATGTTCTGGCTGAGCGCCGCCCCGACGCCGGCGCGCACGAACGCGCAGCGCGCCCCGACCGCGGGGCTCGACGACGTCACCGCCACGCCCAGCATGCCGGTCCGGGCGCAGCGGGCGGCGATCGAAAAGGTCATGGGCTCACGTCCTGCTATCGTCCGGGGCCGGGCAGCCGCACTCATTCCCCATGCAAGCCCCCACGCCCAGGCAAGCAGCGTGTCAAAATGGCGGGCCCGTGGGAAGCGGCGCGCGGCTTGCAGCACCCGCACCGGACTCGGGAGCTGTATCGATGACCGACTATGCCTTGCCTCGTTCGCTGTGGGCCGACACCGCCGTCCCGGCCTCCGCCTGCCCGCCGGTCTCGGGAGACGCGAGCGCCGACGTCTGCGTGATCGGCGGCGGCTATACCGGGCTGACCGCCGCCCTCCATCTCGCCGAAGCCGGCGCATCGGTGGCGCTGATCGAGGCCGCGGAGCCGGGCTGGGGCGCCTCGGGCCGGAATGGCGGCCAGGTGATCCCGGGCCTCAAGATCGACCCCGACGCCATTCGCGCCCACTACGGTCCCGACGCCGGGCCGCGGGTGGCCGCCTTCGCCGCGGGCACCGCGGATACGACGTTCGGACTGATCCGGCGCCTCGGCATCGACTGCGATGCGCAGCAGACCGGCTGGATCCAGGGCGCACCCTCGGCCGCCGGGCTGGCCACCGTGACGCGCCGGGCCGAGGAGATCGCCCGCGACGGCGGCCGGGTCGAGGTCCTGAACGCCGCCGCCGTCGCCGCCCGGGTCGGCCACGACTATTACCGCGGCGCCCTGCTGGACCATCGCGGCGGCCATCTGCAGCCGCTGAGCTACGCGCGCGGGCTGGCCGCCGCCGCCCAACGGGCCGGCGCCCGCCTCCATGGCCGCTCCCCGGCCATCGGCCTCGGCCGCACCGGCGGCCGCTGGCGGGTCGAGACGCCAACCGGCTGCATCAGCGCCGAGCGGGTTATCCTGGGCACCGGGGGCTACACCGACCTCGCTGGGCGCGGGGCGCCGTTCGACCAGCTCGCCCGCAGCGTCGTCCCGGTGTTCAGCTACCAGATCGCGACGCAGCCGCTGCCCGACGAGCTGCGGCGCCGCATCCTGCCCGGCAGCGAGGCCGTTTCCGAGACCCGGCGGCTGCTGATCTACTATCGCCCCGACCGCTTCGGCCGACTGGTGATCGGCGGCCGCGGCCGATTCCGCGACACGAGCGAGCCGCGCTTTTTCCGCCATATCGAGCGCGCCCTCGCCGCGCTCTATCCGATGCTGGCGGGCGTGCCCCTGGACTATCGCTGGGGCGGGCGCATCGCCATGACCCGCGACCACCTGCCCCACCTGCACGAGCCGGCGCCCGGTGTCACGGCCGGCCTCGGCTGCAACGGGCGCGGCGTGGCGCTGGCGACCTGCATCGGCCGGCTGCTGGCCGAGCACGCCCTGGGCCGGCCCGGGCGCGAGCTGGGCCTGCCGCTGTCGCCGATTGCCGGCATTCCACTGCCCCAGGTCCGCCGCCCCGTGGTCGCCGTCCTGCGGCACTGGTACGCGCTGCAGGATTGGCAGGAACGGCGCGCCGGCTGAGCAGGGCGCCCACCGATTGGGCAGACCCGGACACCGCAGCCCGCCGGCGTCCCGCAGCGCCCCTTAGGCACAAGGCTTGCTTAACCCCGCCCCGGGGATAGCAAGGGGGGCCGAAGGTTGAACGAGCGCACGGGACGGATCCCTGCCCGCCGGGGCGTGGCGGTGCATGTGAAGCGCGGCCAGTCGATCCGCATCATCAACACCCATGGCGAGCAGGTGGTCGACACCTGGGCCTTCGTCGACGGCCATCTGACCGAGTTCCTGTCGATGGAGCACATGCGGGCGACGCTGAAGGCGCTGCGCCCGGCGATCGGCGATGCGCTGCACACCAACAAGCGCCGGCCGATCCTGACCCTGACCGAGGACACCTCGCCCGGCGTCCACGATACCCTGATGGCGGCGTGCGACAACGAGCGGTACCAGCTGCTGGGCTGCACCGGCTACCACGACAACTGCACCGACAACCTGGCCGCCGCCATGGCCGCCATCGGGCTGGCCGCGCCGGAGACGCCCAGCCCGCTCAACCTGTTCATGAACATCCCGTGGACCGCCGACGGCCGGCTCAGTTTCGACCCTCCGGTGACGAAGCCCGGCGATTACGTGGTGCTGCGTGCCGAGCTCGACGCCGTGGTCGCGATGTCGGCCTGTCCCCAGGACATCCTGCCGATCAACGGCCGGTCGGGCCGGCCGACCGATGCCCACTACGAGATCCTGGGTTGAGCGCGGCCGGCGCCCTCCTGCGCGATGCGGCACCCGCCCGGGCCACCGCCCGCGGCGACGACGCGTTCGTCGAGTTCGTCGCCTTGGAGAAGAGCTATGACGGCGAGACGCTGGTGGTCCAGAACCTGGACCTCGGCATCCGCCGCGGCGAGTTCCTGACCATGCTCGGGCCCTCCGGCTCGGGCAAGACCACCACCCTGATGATGCTGGCCGGCTTCGAAGCGCCGACCTCGGGCCGGATCTTCCTGGACGGCACCTCGATCGAGACCACGCCGCCGCACCGCCGCGATATCGGCATGGTGTTCCAGAACTACGCGCTGTTCCCGCACATGACGGTGGCGCAGAACCTGGCCTTTCCGCTTGAAGTGCGCGGCTGCCCGCGCGCCGAGGTCCAGGCCCGCGTCGCGCGCGCCCTCGACATGGTGCAGCTCGGCGGCTACCCGGGCCGGCGGCCGGCTCAGCTGTCCGGCGGCCAGCAGCAGCGGGTGGCGCTGGCCCGCGCCTTCGTGTTCGAGCCCAAGCTGATGCTGATGGACGAGCCGCTCGGCGCGCTCGACAAGCAGCTGCGCGAGCACATGCAGCTGGAGATCCGGCACCTGCACAAGCGGCTGGGCCTGACCGTGGTCTACGTGACCCACGACCAGGAGGAGGCGATGACCATGTCGGACCGCATCGCCGTGTTCAATGGCGGCCGCATCCAGCAGCTGGGCAGCGCCGTCGACCTGTACGAGCGGCCGTGCAATGCCTTCGTCGCCCAGTTCATCGGCGAGAACAACCGCCTGCCGGCGACCATCACCCACGTCGATGGCGAGGGCTGCCGCGCCCGCCTCGCCGACGGCAGCCTGGTCGACGCGCTGGCCGTGAACATCGGCCCGCCGGGCAGCGCCAGCACTCTGTCGATCCGTCCCGAGCGCGTCGTGATCGACCCGCCGCCGGACACCGGCAACCGGCTGCCGGCGACGGTGCAGGAGCTGATCTATCTGGGCGACCACACCCGGGTCCGGCTGGCCCTCGCCGGCCGCGACGACGTCATCGTCAAGGTGCCGGCCGGCCACGCCCAGGCTGGGCTGGCCCCCGGCGCCGCCGTGACGGTGGGCTGGCGCTGGCAGGACTGCCGCGCCCTGGACGCGTGACAGAAGACCATCCGAGGCAACACGCCGGCGCGGCCGGCATATGGAGGCAAGAATGAGCGGCAGAGTGCAGGGCGGTATGCGGGGGATGGGCTGGCTGGCGCTGGTATCAGGGCTGGGCCTGGCCGCCTGGGCGGCGCCGGCCGCGGCACAGGATAGCCTGACCGTGGTGTCGTGGGGCGGTGCCTACCAGAAGAGCCAGCAGGAGGCCTACTTCAAGCCGTTCGTCGCGACCGCCAAGGCCAAGATCGCCGAGGAGGAGTACAACGGCGAGATCGCCAAGATCCGCGCCATGGTCCAAAGCGGCAGCGTGTCGTGGGACGTGGTCGACGTCGATACCCAGACCGCGCTGCAGGGCTGCGACGAAGGCCTGTACGAGAAGCTCGATTGGTCCAAGATCGCGCCCAAGGACAAGTTCGTCGACGGCACGATCCTCGATTGCGCGGTGGGGACCATCGTCTATTCGACGATCTACGCTTATGATGCCGACAAGCTGAAGACACCGCCCACCACCATCGCCGACCTGTTCGACCTGAAGAAATTCCCGGGCAAGCGGGCGCTGCAGAAGAGCCCGTTCGTGAACCTGGAGTTCGCGCTGATGGCCGATGGCGTCGCCCGCGGCGATGTCTACAAGCTGCTGAAGACCCCGGCCGGGGTCGACCGCGCCTTCAAGAAGCTGGACACCATCAAATCGCAGGTCGTGTGGTGGGAAGCCGGGGCCCAGCCGCCGCAGCTGCTGGCCAGCGGCGAGGTCGTGATGGCCACGGCCTGGAACGGGCGCATCTTCGATGCAGTCAAGAACCAGGGCAAGCACTTCAAGATCGTCTGGGACGGCCAGGTCCCCGACTATGACTTCTGGGTCATCCCCAAGGGCACCAAGAAGCTGGACCTGGCCTACAAGTTCCTGGCCTACGCCAGCGACCCCAAGGTCATGGCCAATCAGTCGAAGTACATCTCGTACGGCCCGACCAACAAGGACGCGATCGCCAATATCTCCGAGGACATCCTGGCCGACCTGCCGACGGCCCCGGCCAACATGAAGACCGCCCTGGTCCAGGACTATTATTTCTGGGGCGACCATGGCGAAGAGCTGCGCAAGCGGTTCAACACCTGGCTGGCGCAGTAGCACCGGCGGTCGGGCGGGCGCGATGACCGTCGCCATCGGGGTCGGCGTCGCCGCCGGCCCGACCCTCAAGGCCCGGCTGAAGCGCGCGGAGGCGGCCCAGCGCCTGCGCGCGCTGATGCTGGTGGCGCCGCTGCTGGGCTTCGTGCTGCTGGCGTTCGTGCTGCCGATTGGGCTGATGCTGGTCCGCGCCGTCTGGGACACCGACGTCGCCACCATCGCGCCGCAGACGGTGGCGGCGCTCGCCGAGTGGGACGGCCGCGAGCTGCCCGGCGAGGCGGCCTATGCGGCGCTGGCCGCCGATCTCAAGGCGGCCCAGGCCAACCAGCAGGTCGGGGTCCTGGGCAAGCGTATCAACTACGAGATCCCGGGCGCGCGCAGCCGGGTGATCGCATCCGCCCGCCAGGCCGTCCGCCTGCGCCAGAGCCCGTACAAGGCGGCGCTGATCGAGGCCGAACCGCTGTGGGGCGAGCGCGAGATCTGGGCGGTGCTGAAGCGCGCGGCCCATCCGCTGACGCCGTTCTATCTGCTGGCGGCCATGGACCTGCATATCGACGCCGACGGCGCGCTGGCCGCCGTTGCCGCCGATCAGGCGGTGTTCCGCGCGGTGTTCGTGCGCACCCTGTGGATCGCCGGCCTGGTCACGCTGACGACCCTGGCCCTGGGCTTCCCGGTCGCCTTCCTGCTGGCGAGCCTGCCGCCGCGCACCGCCAACCTGCTGATGATCCTGGTGCTGCTGCCGTTCTGGACGTCGCTGCTGGTGCGCACCACGGCCTGGGTGGTGCTGCTGCAGACCAACGGCCCGATCAACGACGTCCTGCTGGCGCTGGGCCTGATCGGCGAGCGGCTGCAGCTGATCTTCCAGCGCTCGGGCACGCTGGTCGCCATGACCCACATCCAGCTGCCCTTCACGATCCTGCCGATCTACAGCGTGATGCGCGGCATTCCGGGCGGGCTGACGCGCGCGGCGCGCTCGCTCGGCGCCTCGCCGTTCACGGCGTTCCGCCGCGTGTACCTGCCCCTGACCCTGCCCGGGGTCGGCGCCGGCTGCCTGCTGACCTTCATCCTCAGCCTGGGCTACTACATCACGCCGGCGCTGGTCGGCGGTCCCAGTGACCAGATGGTCAGCGGCTTCGTCGCCCAGTACATGAACCGCGAGCTGAACTGGGGCATGGCCTCGGCGCTGGGCGCGGTGCTGCTGATCGCGACCCTGATCATCTACGGCGTCTATGCCCGACTGATCGGCGCCGACCGCATGCGGCTCGGCTGACCATGGCGCTTCCCGCCTACGCCACCCCGGCCGAGCGCGTCTGGCATGTCGCGCTCCGGCTGATCGTCGGCGCCGTCCTGGCGTTCCTGATGCTGCCGATCCTGGTGGTCATCCCGCTCTCGTTCAATTCCGAGCCGTTCTTCAACTTGCCGATGCCGGGGCTGTCGCTGCGCTGGTACCAGGACTTCCTGGCCTCCGACCGCTGGTTGCCGTCCCTCGCCAACAGCCTGGTGGTGGCGACCGCCACCACGCTGCTGGCGACGACGCTGGGCACGCTGGCGGCGCAGGGGCTGAACCGCCGCAGCGTGCCGTTGCGCGGGCTGATCATGGGCTTGCTGATCTCGCCGATGATCGTGCCCGTGGTGATCACCGCGGTCGGCATGTACTTCTTCCTGGGCCAGATCGGGCTGCTCAACACCTTCCTGGGCCTGATCATCGCCCACACGGCGCTGGCCGTGCCGTTCGTGGTGATCACCGTCGGCGCCACCCTGGCCGGCTACGACACCACCCTCAACCGGGCCGGCGCCAGCCTGGGCGCGCCGCCGCTGACCGTGTTCGTCAAGGTGACGCTGCCGCTGATCCTGCCCGGCGTGATCTCCGGCGGCCTGTTCGCCTTCGTCACCAGCTTCGACGAAGTCGTGTGCGCCCTGTTCATCGCCAGCCCCGAGCAGCGGACCCTGCCCAAGCAGATGTTCAGCGGCATCCGCGAGCAGATCAGCCCGACCATCACCGCCGTCGCCACCGTGCTGATCCTGTTCTCGACCCTGCTGCTGATGGCGATCGAGGTTCTGCGCCGGCGCAGCGAGCGGCTGCGGACGCAGCAGCCCTAGCCAGGGCTCGGCGGCCGGACCAGTATCGCGGGCCATGACTTGGGCCGTGTTCACCGCCGCCGATAGCCGCTACCGACCGCTCGCCGAAGGGCTGGTGCGGTCGATCCAGGACGCCAGCGATATCGGCGTCACCGTGCTGGATGTCGGGCTCGGCGACGCCGACCGCGCGGCGCTGACGGCACTGGGCGCCGGCATCGTTGCGGCAGCGGATCATTTCCCGACCGTAACGGCCGCCGGCGCGCCGCTGTGGTTCCGCGCCATGACCGCGCGGCCGTTCCTGCCCGCCTATGCCGGCGCCGACCGGCTCGTCTGGATCGACTGCGATGCCTGGGTCCAGGACTGGCCGGCGCTGGCGGCCATGGTCGAACGGCTGGACCGCGGCCAGGTCGCCATCATGCCCGAGCGCTGGCGCGGTGGGGTCCATCTGCGTTGGCACCATCCCGAGACCGGCCCCGGCGAGTTCCGCTCCGACCAAGCCGTGACCACCGCCCAGCAGCGCGCCGCGTGGCTGGCCGCGTTCGGCCCGGAGGTCGCGGCCCGGCATGCCGGCCTGCCCTATTTCAACTGCGGCCTGTTCGTCGCCGACCGCGACCACGATCTGTGGCGGCTATGGCCCGACGCGCTGGCCGAGGCGTTCGCCCGCTTCTTCGGCACGGAGACTGCCGGCGACAGCTAGCGCCTGTTCGAGCAGACCGCCCTCAACCGAATCCTGCACGAGCGGCCCGGCACGGTCTCGGAGCTTCCCCCGACCGCCAACTGGTGCTGCCATCTCGGCCTGCCGGCCTGGGACGCGGCGGCCAACCGCTACGTCGACCCCGACAGCGGCGGCCCGATCGCGGTGCTGCACCTGACGGACCTCAAGGCGATCGACGTCATGCCTGTTGCGGTGTTCGGGACGACCGAGCGGATGCTCAAGACAGTGCGATATGACGAGTCGGTCTCCCCAGCGGCGGCGTCGTTCAGCATGCCGGTAGGCAACCCACCCCGCTTGGTCACGCCGCCCTGAGGCGGCTCAAGAACTGGCCGACGCGGTCGCTGAGGCCGGCCATCTCCGCGGTCAGGGTCTCGCCGTCGCCGCGCAGGCGGGTGGCGAGGTCGGCCGCGTCCTTGACCGAACTGCCGACCCGGCCGATCGCCGAGGCGACCGTTTGGGTCCCGACCGAGGCCTCGGAGACCGAGCGCGAGATCTCCTGGGTCGCCAGCCCCTGCTCCTCGATGGCGTGCGCGATGCCGGCGCTGGTCTCGCTGAGCGTGCGGGCAAGGTCGGCGATGGTGCCGACGCCATGCACGGCGCGGCCGGTCGCCTGCTGGATCGCCTGGACCTTCTCGGTGATCTCGTCGGTGGCGCGGGCGGTCTGGTTGGCCAGCTGCTTGACCTCGGAGGCGACGACGGCGAAGCCCTTGCCGGCGTCGCCGGCGCGCGCCGCCTCGATCGTCGCGTTGAGGGCCAGGAGGTTGGTCTGGTTGGCGATGCCGCTGATCAGCTGGACGATGGTGCCGATCCGCCGGGCGAACTCGTCGAGTTCGCCGATCAGCGCCCGGCTGTCCTCGCTGGCCTGGGCCGCCTCGGCCGCCAGCTTGGCGCTGCTGCCGATGCGGTCGGCGATGGTGCGGATCGAGGCGACCAGCTGCTCGGTCGCCGCGGCGACCGCCTCGACGCTGGCCGCGGTCTGCTCGGTGGCGCCGCGGACCGTGGCGCTCTCGCCGTCGGCCTGGTCCATCATGGCCGCCATGTCGGCCGAGCGCGCGGCCACGCCGGACGAGTTGGCGGCGGCGCGATCGAGGGCCGACCGCACCGTCTGTTCGAACTCGGCCGACAGCCGGTCGAGCAGTGCTGCGCGCTCGGCCTCGCTGCGCGCCGCCGCCGCCTGGCCCTCGGCGGTCAGGCGCTGGACCGCCAGCGCATTGTCCTTGAACACCCCGACCGCGCGCGCCATCTGGCCGATCTGGTCGGCGCGCCCGGCGACCGGGATGTCGGCCGCCAGGTCGCCCTCGGCGAGGCGGCGCATGGCGGCGATCAACCCGGCCAGCGGACGCGTCAGGCTGAGGCCGATGACCAGGCCCAAAACAGCGCAGACGATCACGATCGCGACGATCGCCACCGCCGCGGCGGTGCGGATGCGCCGCTGGGCGGCGGCCAGCCTGTCCAATGTCGCCTGGCGCTGGGATTCGGCCGTCGCCGCAAGCGATCGCACGTCGCCCGACAGCGCCTTGAGCTGCGCGTCGAACTGGTCGGTCGCGCCGAGGATCGCGGCCAGGCCGGTCCCCCAGGCCTCGAACGCCCCCTTGTAGCCGTCGAGGGCCGCTTGCAGGTCGTGCTTGTCGGCCTCAGGCAGGAACGAGCCGGCGATCGCCCGGGTCATCGCCGCCGCGGTCGCGGCCATCTTCTGGCCGGCATCGGCGATCGCGCGCTCGCGCACCTGCGCCTGGCCGATCCGCAGCTCGTTGTACAGGCGCGTGATCTCGGCCTCCATCGGATCGGCCGACCCGGCGATGTCGGCGACCGTCTTGCCGATGGCGTCGCTCTTGGCGGCCAAGTCCTTGCGCAGGCCATGGCCGTCGTCGTGGCCGACGGCATCCTGGGCGGCGTAGATTGCCGTTGCGAGCGATCGCAGCCCCGCCAGCCGCGCGCCGAGGGTCGCCAGCCGCTCCGAGGCGGCGGCCTGGATATCGGCGGCCTTCAGAGCCTGGAAGGCGGCGTCGGCCGCGTCGAGGGCGCCCTCGAGCGCCGGTTTGGCTTGATCAGGAGCAAGCTGCCCCAGGCGGCTCGAGGTCAGCTCGGTCGCGGTGGCCGCATCAAGCAGGCCGTTCGCCGCCGCGGACAGCTCGGAGAAGATGCGGCTGCGCTGGGTCGCCGCGTCGACCGCGCGCTGGCCCCGCCACTGGACCACCCCCACCAGCACCAGGCCGATCAGGGGCAGGACCGTCAGCAAGCCGATGCGTTGGCGGATGGACAGGGTCCAACCCGGCTTGTGGGACGGACCGCGCTCGTCTGACGCTGCCATGCTCCCTCCCTTGCGCTCGCATTTTGAGCAAACGCTATTGCAGAGAGCAATTTCTCATCAAGTCGTTAACGCGTCAACGGCATAGCGCGCACAAAAAGAGCGCCAACCCAAGGGCTGGCGCTCGCTTCGTCCGATCAATTAATCGGTACAGGCACGCAATGATCGAGCGCTGGCGCAGCTATCCCTTGGGCTCGTCCACCACGGGATTGCGCAGATGGCCGACATGGCCGATCTCGACCTCGACCGTGTCGCCGGCCTTCATCCACAGCGGCGGCTCGCGATAGGCGCCGACGCCCCCGGTGGTGCCCGTGATGATCACGTCGCCGGGCACCAGCTCGGTGAAGGTCGAGCAATAGGCGATCAGCGCCGGCACGTCGAAGATCAGGTCAGAGGTATGGGCGCGCTGGACCTCGACGCCATTCAGGCGCGTGATCAGGGTCAGGTTGCCGGGGTCGCCGACTTCGTCGGCGGTGGTCAGCCACGGGCCGAAGCCGCCGGTCGCCGGAAAGTTCTTGCCGGGCGTGAACTGGGCCGAATGGCGCTGCCAATCGCGGATGCTGCCGTCATTGTAGCAGGCATAGCCCGCGACATAGTCCAGCGCCACCGACGCCGGCACCCGGCGGGCGGCGCGGCCGATGACTACGGCCAGCTCGCCCTCGTAGTCGAACTTCTCCGATTCGCGCGGCCGGACCATCGGCTGGTTGGCGCCCACCTGGGTGTTGGCGAAGCGCGTGAAGATCATCGGCTTGGCCGGGATCTCGCGGCCGGTTTCCCGGACGTGGCTCGCATAGTTGATGCCGACGCACAGGATCTTGTCGGGATCGGGGATCGGCGGCAGCAGCTCCAGCTCGGCCAGCTGGCAGTCCGGCTTCAGGTCGGCCAGCCCGGCCGCATCGCCCAGCCGCCCTTGGGCGATCAGCTGCTTGAGGCCGGTGCAGCCGGGGCCCAGCCGCCGGCCCAGGTCGATGACGCCGCCATGCCCGGCCATTAGCCCGAAGCCGGTGGCGCCGGCGCGACGGAAGCTCAACAGTTTCATGGCGGCATCCTCCCGATTGTTCGGGATTCTGTAGCAGCAATCCCGGGGCCCGTCAGTGGCCGCCTTCCGCCACGAACCCGGCATTGAGGAAACCGGGCTTGCCATAGCGCACGCGGCGGCCGAACAGGTCATTGACCCGGCCGCCGGCCGCCTCCAGCACCGCCTGGCCGGCCGCCGTGTCCCATTCCGAGGTCGGCCCCAGGCGAACATAGAGGTCGGCCTCGCCGGCTGCGATCAGCCCGAACTTGAGGGCGCTACCGACCGTGCGCGTGCCCGCGACATGGCGGGCGGCCAACGCGTGGTCCAGCGCCGGCCCGTCGCGATGCGAGCGGCTGACCAGCGCGAACGGACGCTCGGACCGCGGCCGCACCTGGATCGGCTTGCCCTGACGCGTGGCGCTACGGGGGCCGGCGCCGGTGAAGGTCAGGCCCAGCACCGGCGTGTGCAGCACGCCCAGCAGCGGATAGCCACGCTCGACCAAGGCGATGCAGACGGTGAAGTCGCCGGTGCGCGCCAGGAACTCCTTGGTGCCGTCCAGGGGGTCGACGCACCAGAAGCGGTCGCCGACGGCACCCGGCACGCTTTCCTCGGACACCACCGGAATGCCGCTCGGCGCCAGCGCCTGCAGGATCACCGCCTCGGCGGCGTGGTCGGCGGCGGTGACCGGCGAGCCGTCAGCCTTGGTCTCGGCCGGGGCGCCGCCCCGATCATAGAAGCCCATGATCGCACGGCCGGCGGCCTCGGCTGCCGAAACCGCCAAAGCGACCAGCCGCTCGGCCATCAGTCCGCCTCGGCATGGCGGCCGTGGCCGGTCAGGAACCGCTGGTCCCCCAGCCGACGCAGCGGCTGTCGCACCCCGAATTGAGTCATGGCCACGCTCCCGGACGCCGGTTGTCGAACCGCGCCGGGATCATAGGGAGGCGCCGCGCCGCCGCCAACCGGTGGCGCGGGACTCCGGGCCGCTAGGCGGCCTGCTCGCTCAACTGCGGCCAGCGATAGCCGTGGCGCTGCAGCGGCCGCTGCAGCCAGTCCGCGGTCGCATGGAGATATTGGTCGAGCGTGGCGTCGGTGACCAGGCGCGCCACCCGCGCCGGGTCGATCTGGGCAGCCAGCACGAAGGCACAGTCACGCAGGTCGCGGTCCAGGTCCAGCTCGCCCGCGATGGTGCGCGTCGGCAACCCCCGCCGCATTCGTTCCGTTTGGTAATCGAGCAAGGCGTTGACGGCATCCTGGAGCGTGTCCGAGCCAACCCGCCCGGGGTCGACCCCGATGTGGCTCAGCAGAATACCCAGCTTGGTCATATGGGATACGTCCCGCGGCAAGCCAAACATCCATCGTCCTCCCGAAACGTCGAATACCCCGCCGTGGGCGGCACCCCGCCCATGCATATCGATCGTCGGCCGCTAGAAAGTATAAATTGATTTCTTGGCCAGTCGGCAAGGCCTAATCGAGCATAGGAAGAAATATTGCAGTGCCGCGTCATTATACTGCAACGCAACTTAAGTAACCGCATGGTTAGTGTGCGCTGCGGAATCAGCCCGCGGGTCTTGTTTCCCCGGGTCGGGCGGGCCAGGATCGGCGGCGACGCTGACCTGGCAGGACCCGCCCCCACCGATGGACACCGTGACCGCAGCCCTGGCCGAACCCTACCGCCGTCTCCTGGAGCGGCTCGGTCCGCAGGGCGTCATCGCCGCGCCGCAGGACATCGAGCCGTATCTCGCCGACTGGCGCGGCCTGTTCCGCGGTGCCGCGGGGCTGGTGGTGCGCCCGGCCAGCACGGCCGAGGTCGCCGACGTCGTGCGGATCGCCCGCGAGACCGGGGCCAAGCTGGTGCCCCAGGGCGGCAACACCGGGCTGGTCGGCGGCAGCATCTCGCCGCCCGACAGCATCATCGTCAGCTTGTCGCGGATGAACCGGATCCGCGACGTCGATGCCGCCAGCTACACGATCACGGTCGAGGCCGGCTGCGTGCTGGCCCAGGTGCAAGCGGCGGCGGCCGCGGCCGACCGGCTGTTCCCGCTGAGCCTGGCCGCCGAAGGCAGTTGCCAGATCGGCGGCAATCTCGCCACCAATGCCGGCGGCACGGCGGTGCTGCGCTACGGCAACGCCCGCGACCTGGTCCTGGGGCTGGAAGTGGTGACCGCCGACGGCCGGGTGTGGGACGGCCTGAAGCGCCTGCGCAAGAACAACACCGGCTACGACCTGCGCCAGCTGTTCGTGGGCTCGGAAGGCACGCTCGGCATCATCACGGCCGCCGTGCTCAAGCTGTTCCCCGCGCCGCGCGAGCGCGCCACGGCTTTCGTGGCCTTGCCCGATGCCGAGGCCGCGATCGCGCTGCTCGCCCGCGCGCGCGGCGAGACCGGCGACATGGTGACCGGGTTCGAGCTGATGAACCGGCTGTCGGTGGCGATGGCGGTCAAGCATGGCGGCGCCGTCCATCCCCTGCCCGCCGCCGAGGCGCCGGAATTCCTGCTGATCGAGCTGACCAGCCCGCGCGCCGGCACCGGCCTGGGACCGGCGCTGGAGGACTGCCTGGCCGCTGCTGCCGAGGACGGCCTGGTGCTCGACGCGGTCATCGCGCAAAGCGAGACCCAGGCCAATGCCTTCTGGAAAGTGCGCGAGGAGATCTCCGACGCCCAGGGCCCCGAGGGCGGCAGCATCAAGCATGACGTTTCGGTTCCGATCGGCCGCGTCGCCGACTTCATCGCCCGCGCCAGCGCCGCCTGCGCCGCGGCCATCCCGGGCATCCGCGTGGTGGCGTTCGGCCATGTCGGCGACGGCAACGTCCACTTCAACCTGAGCCAGCCGGTCGACATGGACCGCGCCGCCTACATGGCGCGGCGGCCGGAGATCAACCGCGTGGTCCACGACATCGTGGCCGATCTCGACGGCAGCTTCAGCGCCGAGCATGGCGTCGGCCAGCTCAAGCTGGAGGACATGGCGCGCTACAAGCAGACGGTCGAGCTGGACCTGCTGGCCGCGGTCAAGCGGGCGCTCGACCCGACCGGCCTGTTCAACCCGGGCAAGGTCGTCGGCGGGCCGGCCGCGCCCGAATGACCGGCCCCGAATGACCGACTACGCGCCACCGCTCGACGAGATCGGCTTCCTGCTGGCCGAGGTCGTCGGGCTGCCGGCGATCCTGGAGCGTGACGGCCAGGGCGTGACCATGGACGATGTGCGTGCCGCGCTGGCCGAGGCCGGGCGATTCGCGACCGACGTGCTGGCGCCGCTCGACCGCGTCGGCGACCGGCACGGGGCCCGGCTGGAGAACGGCGTGGTGTGGACCGCCCCGGGCTGGACCGAGGCCTATCGCCAGTTCGCCGCCGGCGGCTGGCCGGGCATCGCCGCAGCCCCCGCGTTCGGTGGCCAGGGCCTACCCCAGCTGGTCGCCGCCGTGGTCAACGAGCTCTGGCACAGCGCCAACATGGCGTTCGGGCTGGGGCCGACCCTCAGCATCGCCGGCATCGAGCTGCTGGAGCACTACGGCACGCCCGAGCAGCAGGCGCGCTATCTGCGGCCACTGGTCGAGGGCCGCTGGACCGGCTCGATGGTGCTGACCGAGCCGCAGGCCGGCACCGATCTCGGCGCCCTGGCCGCGCGCGCCGTGCCCGCCGAGGACGGCCATTACCGGCTGACCGGCCAGAAGATCTTCATCACCTATGGCGACCACGACCTGACGCCGAACATCATCCATTTGGTGCTGGCCCGTCTGCCCGACGCGCCGCCCGGCAGCAAGGGGATCTCGCTGTTCCTGGTGCCCAAGCGCCGGGTCAAGGCCGACGGCAGCGTGGGCGTGGCCAATGACGTGCGGGTGGTCAGCCTGGAGCACAAGCTGGGCATCCATGCCAGCCCCACCGCCGTCCTGGCCTTCGGCGACGGCGGCGGCGCCTATGCCGAGCTGGTCGGCGAGCCGCACCGCGGCCTGGAATACATGTTCCTGATGATGAACCGGGCCCGGCTGGCGGTCGGCCAGCAGGGCGTGGCGGTCGCCGAGCGCGCCTGGCAGCAGGCCTTGGCCTATGCCCGGACCCGTGTTCAAGGCCGCCCGATCGGCGGGGCCGCGGGCATGCCGATCATCGGCCATCCCGACGTGCACCGGATGCTGGCCTTGTCCAAGGCCCGGATCCAGGCGATGCGGGCGCTCAGCTACGAGGCGGCAGCGGCGGTCGACCGCGCGCGCCAAGGGCTGCCCGGCGCGCAGGCGCGCGCCGACCTGCTGACCCCGGTGGTCAAGGCCTGGTGCACGGATGCCGGGCTCGACGTGGTATCGACGGCCCTGCAGGTCCATGGCGGCATGGGTTTCATCGAGGAGACCGGGATTGCCCAACGCTACCGCGACCTGCGGATTGCGCTGATCTACGAGGGCACCAACGGTGTCCAGGCGGGCGACCTGGTCGGGCGCAAGCTGCTGCGCGACGGCGGCCAGGCGTTCACCGCCCTGGCTGCGGATATCCGCCGCGGGCCGGCCAGCCGCCAGGTCTGCGCCGCCCTGGACCAGCTCGAGCGGGCCGCCCGTTGGCTGCTCGAGCAGGGTTCGCGGGATCCGCGCCGGGCCGCGGCCGGCCCAACCCCGTTCCTGACGGCCATGGGCACGGTGCTTGGCGGCTGGATGCTGGATCGGATGGCGGCGGCGGCCGGTGCCGGCTCGCCGATGGCGGGCGCCGCCCGGCTCTATGCCGGCCAGCAGCTGCCGCACGCCGCCGCGCTGGCCGAGGCCGCGATGCAGGCGGCCGACGACCTGGACGCCGTGCCGGCGGACTGGCTGTAATCAGCCCGCCGCCGCCGGCTGCCCCGGAGCGGGCGCCGCGGGCGCCGGCGGCGGCGCCTCGGCCGCCCCCCACAGCGCCGGGCGGCAGACCTGCGCCTCGGTGAAGCCCTTGAGGTTGACCGCGCGCGGCTCGCCGAAATTGAAGGCGCGGCCCATCGACAGCTCCGCCACCAGGCCCGAGACCAGCACCTCGGCGGTGTTGGCCGCGGCGCACAGGCGCGCCGACAGCTGGACCACGGTGCCGAAATAATCCGCCCCTTCGCGGATCGGCCGCCCGGCCGACACGCCGATGCGGATCTGCAGCTTCTCGCCCAGGGTGACCCGGTTGTAGCCGTCGATCTCGCGCAGGATCTCGACGGCCGCGGCGACGCTGTCGGGCACCTTCGGGAAGGCCGCCATGATGCCGTCGCCGGTGTGCTTGACGATATGGCCGCGCCAACGCTTGAGCGCCGCGCCGACGATCAGGTTGTGCGCCTGGACCAGCGTCATGGCGCCTTCGTCGCCCAGCCGCTGCGTGGTCTGCACCGACGACACCATGTCGGTGAACATGATCGCGACGACGTCGGCCTGGACGTCGGTCTCGGCCTCGTTCCAGGCGCCGAGCGCCACATGCAGCGCGGGGTCGATCGGCTTCTTGGCCAGGAATGCCTGCATCGCCGCGCGTCCGGCGGTGATCAGCCCCTGGTAGTGGGGCGGCTTGCGGTATTCGGCGGCCTGATTGATGAACTGCTGCGCCCGGCCGGGGTCCGAGCCCAGGGGCCCGAGCGTGGGCACCAGGATCTCGCCCAGCACGGATGGCGGCGACTTGGTCGCCGCGACGATCAGGTCGGCCGCTCCCAGCATGTAGAGATGGGCGCCGAAGCGGTTGCGCTGGTCCAGCCGGCCCTGGACCAGGAGCTGGGTCATGCCCTCCTGCGACAAGCATTGGGCCAGGAAGCGCAGCAGCGCCGTGCTCAGCTCGTCGGTGGCTGATTTGGCCGCCGACGGCGCCGCCTCTGCCGCCGCCGGCTCAGCGGCCGGCGGGTCGCCGTCCGCGGCCGCCGTCTCGGGCGGAGCCGCGGCCGGCCCCGCTGCCGAATTCGCCCCGGCCGCCGGCGGATCGGGCGGCAGCGCGATCGGATCGCCGAGCTCGGGCATCGGCGGCTCGCCGGGCGCCGCCGACCGGCGCGCGCCGCGCGTGACCAGGAAGGCGAGCGCCAGGGAGCCGGCGAACACCAGCGCCAGCACCGGCAACAGGATGGTCTGGCCCAGGCCCGACTCCATGATGTCGGTCGCCCCGAGCACAATCCAGGCGCCACCCCCGACCACGGCGGTCGCGAGCAGCGGCACGCTCAGCAGCACGACGACCCGCCCGCCCGGGCTGGCCGGCGGCGGCCCGCCCGGCGCCTCGGGCGACTCCGGCAGCGGGGCCGGCTCGGCCGCGGCCGGTGGCGGAGACGGATTGGCCGGCTTGGGCGGCGCGGCCGGTTTGGGCGGTGCCGCGGCCGGGATCCGCGGCGGTGCCGCACGCCGAACCGGCGGCGGTGGCGGCGGCGGGCGAGCGGCGGCGCCCTTGGGTTCGGCCACGCCCGGCTTCGAATAGCGCCAGATCGTGCGCTGCTTGAACACCTGCTCGGCTTCGTCAAAGCTCTCGCGCACGACCTTCACGCCGTCCGCCGAGGCCGACGCCCGCTTGCCTTCGGCAAGGGCCGTTTCCTTCTCGGCATGCCCGAATTTCTCGACGAGATTCCACTTCCCGCCGGAAAGAACGTGCAGCTCGAAAACGTCGTGCGCCATCGACCCGGCGTTCGCAGGTGAGTCAGTCAGCTGCAGTCATAGTGCAAAATGGTGTAAAAAGTAAGAAAAACCCGTGGGATTGTCGAGATCTCGGTTGACCATCGTCAAGTTGCCCGCCGAGGCGGCCACGGCCGCGCGGCCGCCTCTCCCGCCCGGGCTACGAGGTCCCGGACGCGGTTACGCCGCGATCGGGATGCTGCGCGGCTTCAGCGCCTCGGGCACTTCGCGTACGAGGTCGACATGCAGCATCCCGTCGACCAGGTGCGCCCCGCGCACCACCACGCCGTCGGCCAGCTCGAAACGCCGCTCGAACGAGCGTGTCGCGATGCCGCGATACAAGTACTGGATTGGCGCGTCGTCGCGCTTCGTCTTACCCGACACGGTCAGGCGATTGGCTTGACTGACGATGGACAGGTCGTCCATGCCGAACCCGGCGACTGCCATGGAAATCCGATAGCTGTCGGCGCCGGTCTTCTCGATGTTGTACGGAGGGTAGCCGCCGGACTGGTCGGCGCGCGCCTGGCCATCGAGCAGGCGGAACGCGCGCTCGAAGCCGATGCCGGTGCGGAACAGGGGCGAACGATCAAAGCTGGACATGGTTTCACATCCTCGGGCATGAGCAATGGACCAGCGGGGACCGCCTCGGCGCGTCCCGCGGCACCGGCCCCTTTGGGCGTCCGGCGCTCCGCACTACATGGTTGCCCCCGGTGCCGGTTCAAGGCAGCGTGGCGGCCGTTCCCCTCAGCGAGGGTATCTCCGCCGTGCCCAGCTTCGACATCGTCTCCAAGACCGACCTAGCCGAGGTCGACAACGCCATCGCCGGCGTCCAGCGCGAAATCGCCACCCGCTTCGATTTCAAGGGCACGAGCTGTACAGTCGAGCGCGACGAGCTGGCGATCACGATCAATGCCGACGACGACCTGCGGCTGAAGCAGATCCACGAGCTGGTCCGGGTCTATTTCACCCGGCGCAAGGTCGATGCGGGCGCGCTGGAGTTCGGCACCGCCCAGAAGGCCGCGGGCGACCGGCTGCGCCAAGTGATCACGATCCGCCAGGGCATCGGCGCCGACCTCGCGCGTGAGCTGGTCAAGGCGCTCAAGACCTCCAAGCTGAAGGTCCAGGCGGCGATCCAGGGCGACGAGCTCCGGGTCACCGGCAAGAAGCGCGACGACCTGCAGGCCGCGATCGCCCATATCCGCGGCCTGGCCATCGAGCAGCCCCTGCAATATGTGAACTTCCGCGACTGAGCCGGCGCTAGCCCGGATTTCTCACACCCTCCCAGCGCAACCCGAAGGGACGCCGCTTTTTGGCGACAGGGTGTGAGAAATCCGGGCTACCCCGCGGCCTGCAGCCCGACCTCCGCCTCGGCCATCACCGGCAGGTAGATCGTGAAGCGGGTGCCCTCACCGGGCCAGGTGTCCAGCTCGATGGCACCCTTGTGGGCGCTGACGATGCCGTGGACCACCGACAGCCCGAGCCCGGTGCCGACGCCGACTTCCTTGGTGGTGAAGAACGGGTCGAAGATGCGTTCGACGATGCCGACGGGAATGCCGGTGCCGTCATCTTCGACCACCAGCCGGCAGTAGGACCCGGCGGGCAGCCGGTCCGGCACCTGGTCGGCCGCCTCCAGGCTGACCGTGATCGAGCCCTTGCCGGAGGGCATCGCCTGGGCCGAGTTCGAGCACAGGTTCATCAGCACCTGCTGCAGCTGCGTGGGATCGGCGCGCACCGTCGGCGCCGCCTCGATGCGGTCGATCAGGGTCACGGTGGCAGGCAGGCTGGCGCGCAGCAGATGCATGGTCTCACGGCAGATCGCCGCCAGGTCGACGGCGACATATTCGCCGGTCGAGCCGCGGCTGAAGGCCAGGATCTGGCCGACCAGCGCCTTGGCCCGGTGCTGGGCGGCGAGTACACGCTGCAGGTCCTGGCGCTCGCGGCTCTCGGGCGGCAGCCGGTTGAGCGTGAGCTGGGTCAGCATCATCATCGGCAGCAGCACATTGTTGAAGTCGTGGGCGATGCCGCCGGCCAGCGTGCCCACCGCCTCCATTTTGAGGGCCTGGCGCAGCGTCGCCTCGAGCTGCTGGCGCTCGCCCTCGGCGGCCAGCGCTTCGGTGATGTCGCGGCACAGGATGACGCAGTGGGTCAGCTCGCCCTGGTGGTCCTTGAGCGGCGTGATCAGCACCGACAGCGACACCGTCCAGTCCCGCGATTCGTGGACGACGTTGACGCTGCTGCCTTCGCCGGTGTCGAGGCAGCGGCGCAGGCTGTCGAGCACGATCCGTCGGGTGGTCTCGGGCTGGAAGATGTGCAGCGTGGCCCCGATCAGCTCGTGCTCGGCGAGGCCGGTGAGCGTGGCCATGGCCGGGTTCGCGTACAGCACGTCCGGCCCCTCGTCGCCGAACTCGGCCGAGGTGATCAGGACGCCATCGCTCGACTGGTCGACCGCCGAGGTGACCAGGCGCAGCATCTCCTCGATGCGCCGGCGGCGCGTGACATCGCGGCTGTTGAGCACCACCCCGGCCACCGCCGAGGTGCCCAGCAGGTTCACCCCGACGCTCTCGATATGGACGAAATGGCCGTCGGCATGGCGCTGGCGATGCTCGACCGCGGCCACCCGGCCCGGCTGGGCCGCCAGGTACCGGAACACTTCGGCGAAGCGCCCGCGCTCTTCGACATGGATCAGCTGGAACGACGACGTGCCCTCCAGCCGCGTCGGCTCGTATCCCAGCACGCGCTCGACCGCCGGGCTCAGATAGCGGAAATTGCCCTGGGCATCGAGGATCGTGATCATGTCGGTGGAGTGCTGGACCACCGCGCTGAACCACTCCTCGCGGGCATGCAGGTCGGCTTCGCGCCGCGCGACCTCGTCGAGCATGCGGTCGATGGTGCGGGCCAGCTCCCCCAGCTCGCCGCGGTCATAGGGACCGCCGACGCGCGCGGTGTAGTCGCCACCGGTCACATGCCGCGCCGTGCCCATGATCCGGTCGGTCCAGCGCAGGACCAGATGCCGGCTGCCATACCGGGCGGCCACGGCGATGCCGCCAAGGGCCGCGACGATCGCGACGATGGTGAAGGTGCGCAAATCAGTCGACAGCTGCAGCACGGTCTGGACCGGCAGGCCGACCGCCAGCACCGCGCCGCCCATGACCTCGGGCGCGCGCTTGATGCCATAGATGCGCTCGACGCCGTCGAGGCCCTCGACCCGCGCGCCGGAGGCCCGCTCATCCCTGAGGGCGCGGCCGAGCGGCGTGCCGGCGACCGACAGGCCGAGCGCCCCGTCCAGCTCCGGCAGCCGGGCCAGCACGGTCCCGGCACCGTCGGTCACCATCAGCGCGGCGTCGGGGCGCTCCAGGGCCGCGAACCCGTCCCGCAGCCAGCCCGTGCCGAGGGCTGCGACCAAGTAGCCCGACAGCGTGCCGTCGGCGTCGACCAGGCGGCGGACGACGGTGGCTTCGGGGGTCCGGGCCAGCCGTCCGATGCGATAGGGCTCGACCCAATAATCCTGGGCGGGATGGGCGCGGGTCACGGCCCAGCCCGCGGCCAGCGACCGCGCCCAGGCTTTGGCCGCGGCCGCGTCGCCGCCGGACAGCGGGTCGCCGTCGGGGGCCGCGCTGCAGTCCAGGCGGCCGTCGGCGGCGATGCGGGCGAAGCCGTCATAGACGCTCTGGGTCGCCAGCACCTGCCGCAGATAGCCGCCGCACGCGGCCCGATCGCCGCCGCGAACCTCCTCGGCCTCGGCCATGGTCCGCAGCAGGTCCAAGGTCGAGCCGATCAGGCGCTCGTGCTCGGTCTCGATCAGCGAGGCCAGCCGCGCCGTGTCGGCCAGGGCGCTGCTCTGCTGCAGGTGCGCCGCATACCAGGCCGACAGCGCAAGCAGCACCAAGGCCGGCAGGGTGGCCAGCGTGACGAGCAGGATCAGTCGACCATGCAGACTGCGGAAAATTGCCATATCGCGGCCAGATCAGCCGCTTGTTACATGCCGCGAGTCCAGCGCGAAGTCACCGCTGCAAATCGGCCGACCCCCGATCGGTCGAGGCCGCTATTGCGGCAGCGGCTGATATTGCGGCGCCGGCGGGGGCGCCAGCGTCCCGCCCGCCGGCGGCCCGACGATCGGTCCCCCGCCTCCGACCGGCGCCTGCCCGACGCGCAGTCGGCAGCCCAAGCGGTCGTTGGGATCGGAGATGGCGGCGCATTCGGTCAGGCCCTTCATGGGTGAGATGGGCGCTTGGCCGATCTGCTGCTCGCGCGGGGTGCCCGGCGTGTTCAGCGACTGGTCGGTCAGCGGCGCGTAAATGCCCGACGGCCCGTTCTGGAGCGCCGGCGACGCGCCGCTCTGGGCGAGCGCCGGTCCGGCGGCGATGAGGCCAAGGGCCGCGGCCAGGGTGGCGAGGCGCAACATGGCTGGTCCTCGATGGTGATTGCGTTCGCCGCAGGAACAGGCCCGTCGCAGCGCATGTTCCAAAACGGCCGGGCACGCCGCTTGACCCCCGGACGGGGTCGCTCCTAGCGTCGGGCTTGGCTTCGATCGGATGAGCAATGGACGGCATCGACCCCGGACCCGGCGAGCGGCTGTTCCGCCGCATCGACGACAAGCGCAGCGAGCTGGTCGACCTCGCCCGCGACCTGGTCCGGCTGCCGACCGTCAACCCGCCCGGCGAGGCCTATGCCGACTGCGCGCGCCTGATCGGCGAGCGCCTGCGCGCCCGCGGCTTCGAGATCCAGTACATCCGCGCGGACGGTGCGGTCGGCGACAGCGACCGCTATCCCCGGACCAATGTCGTGGCCCGGGTGGTCGGCCGCCCCGGGGGGCCGTGCGTCCATTTCAACGGCCATATCGACGTCGTCGAAGCCGGGCATGGCTGGACCGTCGACCCGTTCGCCGGCGTGGTGCGCGACGGCCGGCTCTACGGTCGCGGCAGCTGCGACATGAAAGGCGGCCTGGCTGCGTCGATCATTGCCGTCGAAGCCATCCTGGAGCTTGGACTGCCCTTCGGCGCCCTGGAGATCTCGGGCACCGTCGATGAGGAGTCGGGCGGCCACGGGGGTGTCGCGCATCTTGCCGCCCACGGCTTCTTCTCGGCCCCGCGCGTCGATCACGTCATCATCCCCGAGCCGCTCAACCCCGACCGCGTCTGCCTCGGCCACCGCGGCGTGTGGTGGGCGGAGATCGAGACCCGGGGCCGGATCGCCCACGGCTCCATGCCGTTCCTGGGGGTGAGCGCGATCCGCCATATGGGCCTGGTCCTGGACCGGCTGGAGCGGCAGCTGCTACCGGCGCTGGAGCGGCGGACCACGCGCATGCCGGTGGTGCCCGACGGCGCGCGCCAATCCACGCTCAACATCAACTCGGTCCATGGCGGCCAACCCGAGGGCTTCGACGGCCTGCCCAGCCCGTGCGTCGCCGACAGCTGCCGGATCGTGATCGACCGCCGCTTCCTGATCGAGGAGCCGTTCGAGCAGGTGCGCGGCGAAGTCGTGGCCCTGCTCGACGCGCTGGCCGCCGAGCGCCCGGATTTCGCCTACGGCCTGCGCGACATGATGACGGTCCACCCGACCATGACCCAACCCGACGCGCCGGTGGTCCAGGCGCTCGACGCCGCCATCGCCCGCATCCTGGGCCGGCCGGCGGTCCATGTCGCCTCGCCGGGCACCTACGACCAGAAGCACATCGCCCGGATCGGGCATCTGCATGACTGCGTCGCCTACGGCCCGGGGATCCTGGAGCTGGCGCACCAGCCCGACGAGTGGGTCGGAATCGACGACATGGTCGCCTCGGCCAAGGTCATGGCCGCCGCCGCCCTCGCCCTGGCGGCGCGGCGGTAATGGCGCTGCCGGCCATGCCCACCGGCCGGCGCAACCTGATCACCGACGTGCCCGGCCTGGCGGTCGGCAATGCCGACGACGTGGGCGCCGCGACCGGCACCACCGTGGTCCTGGCCGACCGGCCGGCGGTGGCGGCGGTCGACGTCCGTGGCGGCGCCCCGGGCACGCGCGAGACCGACCTCTTGGACCCCAGCTGCGTGGTCGACGCGGTCGACGCGCTGGTCCTGAGCGGGGGATCGGCTTTCGGCCTCGATGCCGCGGCCGGGGTCATGGGCTGGCTGGCCGAGCGCGGCCGCGGCTTCGCCATCGGCAGCGCCCGGGTCCCCTTGGTGCCCAGCGCCATCCTGTTCGACCTGGCCAACGGCGGCGACAAGGCCTGGACCGAGCCGCCCTATCGCCGGCTGGGCCGCGCCGCGGTCGAGGCGGCCGGGCCGGATTTCCGCCTGGGCAGCGCCGGCGCCGGCCTCGGCGCCCTAGCCGGCGCGCTCAAGGGCGGGCTGGGCAGCGCCTCCGCCGTCACCCCCGACGGCACCACGGTCGGCGCCCTGGTCGCCGCCAACCCGGTGGGCTCGGTCATCATGCCCGGCAGCGCCGGCGTGTTCTGGGCCTGGCCCTGGGAGCAGGCCGGCGAGTTCGGCGGCCGCCGGCCCGACCGGCCGGTCGATCTGGACGACTGGGGCGGCTGCCGCGACGGCCTGCGCCTGGAGCTGGGCGGCCACACCACCATCGCCGTGATCGCGACCGACGCCACCCTGACCAAGGCCGAGGCCAAGCGCCTGGCGATCATGGCCCAGGACGGCCTCGCCCGGGCCGTGCGGCCGGCGCACACGCCCTATGACGGCGACCTGGTGTTCGCCCTGGCCACCGGCCGGGCGCCGGCGCCCGGCCGCCCGGAGCATCTGGTGCGCCTGGGCGGCCTCGCCGCCGACTGCCTGGCGCGCGCCATCGCCCGGGCGGTCTACGAAGCGACGGCCCTGGCCGGCTTGCCAGCCTGGCGCGACCTGTTCGGCGGCTGAGAGGGTGTGAAGGGATGCGGGCATCCCTTCACACCCTCTGACTGCGCCTCTTTGCCCTAGCGGCATCCTGGACTACGGTTGCGCTTCGCGCCGTCCGTCGGCAACCAGCAGGAGCCGGACCCATGACGCAGCCGATCACCCGCCGCGCCGCCCTCCGCGGCGCCAGCGCGCTCGCGGCCGGAGCCGCCCTGGGCGCCCCGGCCCGGGCCCTCGCCCAAGGCACGCACGACCGCGCGGTCGTGCGCGCCGAGCGCGATATCCAGACCCTGGACCCCGGATTCCGAACCTCTACGGTCGAAGGCAACATACTGCGCGCCGCGACCCAGCGCCTGGCCAGCTTCAAGCCCGGCGTCGTCGAGTTCGAGAACGACGCCGCCGCCGAGATCAAGCGCGTCAGCCCGACGGTGATCGAGTTCACCCTCAAGCCCGGGCTGAAGTTCCACGGCGACAAGTACGGCGAGATGACCGCCGACGACGTGAAGTTCTCGTTCGAGCGGTTCAACAACCCGCCGGCCGGTGCGCCCAAGCCGACCTATGCCAGCGACTGGGGCGCCCTCGACGGCGTCGAGGTGACCGGCCCCCTGAGCGGCCGGCTGGTGCTGAAATCGCCCGCCCCCGGCCTGTGGACCACCGCGATCTGCGACATCTCGGGCTCGATCATGTCGCGCAAGGCGTTCGAGGCGCTGGGCGACAAGGTCAAGACCCAGGTCATCGGCACCGGCCCCTATGTCCAGGCCGAATGGGTGGCGAACGAGCGGTTAGTGCTGCGCGCCAATCGCGACTACAAGGGCCGCGCGCCGGCCTTCCGCGAGATCGTCCAGCGCCCGATCCAGGACAGCCACACCGCGCAGATCGCCTTCCAGTCGGGCGAGATCGATTTTACGCGCGTCGACCTGACCGCGATCGACCAGTTCGCCAAGATGGCCGACACGGCCATGACCAAGCTCAACGCCATCGACTACATCTGGCTGGGCATCAACGTCGAGAAGGGGCCGCTGTCCGACGTCCGGGTCCGCCAGGCGATCCGCTACGCGCTCGACGTCGACGCCGCCCTGGTGGCGGGCTATGACGGCCGTGTCCAGCGTGCCAAGACGCTGATCCCGCCGGCCCTGCTCGGCCACTGGGCGGACGCGCCGGTCTATGCCCGCGACGTCGCCAAGGCCAAGTCGCTGCTGGCCGCGGCCGGCCTGGCCAGCGGCCTCAAGACCCGCATCACCTGCCTCAACCAGGCCACGTACCGCAACATGGCGCAGGTCATGCAGGCGAGCCTGGCCGAGGCCGGCATCCAGGCCGAGGTCGAGGCGCTGGACGGCGGCAGCTACTGGTCGTCGGGCGAGGGCGACAAGGGCAAGCAGCTGGAGCTGTCGATCCAGCTGTTCAAGGGCAAGTTCGACCCCAGCTTCTACACGCAGTGGTTCACCACGTCCCAGATCGGCGCCTGGAACTGGGAGCGTTGGAGCAACGCCGACTACGACAAGCTCCATGGCGAAGCGGCGGCCACCATCGAGGCAGCCGAGCGCAAGGCCAAGCTCATCCGGATGCAGCAGCTGATGGACGAGAGCGCCGCGTTCGTCTGGCTGACCCACGATGTGCTGGCGTTCGCCGCGCACAAGTGGCTGAAGCCGAGTCTGCTGCCCAATGGCAGCGACTGGCAGCTGGCGGACTTCACGCGGGTCTAGGCGGCGGGGCAAGCGACCAGCCCGGCGACGGCCGCGCCAGCACGATGCTGCGCTATCTGGTGGGCCGCCTGGGCACCACGCTGCTGATCCTGCTGGGCGCGGTCGTCCTGCTGTTCAGCCTGACCTGGCTGGTGCCCGGCGACCCGGCGGCGACCCTGCTGGGGCCGCGGGCGTCGCCCGAGGCCGTAGCGGATTTCCGCCAGCGCCTGGGCCTCGACCGGCCGCCGCCGGTGCAGCTGGTCCGCTTCCTGGGCCGGGTGGCCCAGGGCGACCTGGGGGCCGACGTGATCTCGGGGCGGCCGATCGCCGACATGGTGCTGGAGGTCCTGCCCTACACCCTCACGCTCACGGCCCTGTCGATCGGCTTGGCGGCGCTGCTCGGCATCCCGCTCGGCTGCTTCGCCGCGACCCATGCCGGGACCCTGGCCGACCGGGTGCTGGCGGTCGCGTCGGTGGCGCTGATCGCCGTGCCGTCCTACGTGGTGGCGATCTTCTTGCTGCTGATCTTCGCGCTGTGGCTGGGCTGGCTGCCGGCGCTGGGCGTCGGCGACACCGGCGACCTGGTCGGCCAGGCCGCCCGACTGGTGCTGCCGACCGCGGCCCTGGCGCTCGGCTGGATCGGCTACATCGCGCGGCTGATGCGCGCCTCGCTGCTGGAGGTGCTGGGCGAGCCCTTCATCCGCACGATGCGGGCCTATGGGGTGAGCGAGCATCGCATCCTGTACCGCCACGCCCTCAAGAACGCCTTCATCCCGACCTTGGCCGTGCTGGGGCTGGGGGTCGGCAAGCTGCTGGGCGGCGCCATCTTCATCGAGATCATCTTCGCCCGACCGGGGATTGGGAAACTGGTGTACGACGCCCTCGGCACCCGCAACTACCCGGTGGTGCAAGGCACCGTCCTGGTCGTCGTGGCGCTGTTCGTCGCGACCAACCTGGCCGTCGACCTGGCCGCCGCCTGGCTCGACCCGCGGGTCCGGCAGAGCCTGACGGGGTCCGCATGACGCTCGCGGCCCAGCTCTGGCGCCACGGCACCGGCCGCATCGGCCTGGTGCTGGTCGTGCTGCTGCTGGCCGTGACCGTGGCCGCCGGCTGGCTGGCGCCGGCCGATCCCAACCACATCGACGTCCTGCACCGGTTCCAGGCGCCGTCACCGGCGCACTGGTTCGGCACCGACCAGCTCGGCCGCGACTTCCTCAGCCGGCTGGTCTACGGCACGCGCCTCGCCGTCGGCATTGCGGTCTCGGTGGCGGCGCTGTCGCTGGCGGCCGGCACGGCGCTGGGCATCGCCGCCGCCTATGCCCCACCCTGGGGCGAGCGGGCCCTGCTGGTCGCCTTCGACGTGCTGAGCGCCTTCCCCAGCCTGATCTTCGCGCTCGCCCTGGTCGCGGTGCTGGGGCCGGGGCTGGCCAATGTCATGATCGTGGTCGCGCTGTCGCTGGTGCCGCAATTCGGGCGGGTCGCGCGCGCCCAGGTGCTGGCGCTACGCCAGGCGCCGTTCCTGGAGGCCGAGCGCGCGCTGGGCGCGGGGCCGCTGCGCGTCGCCCTGGTCCATATCCTGCCCAACATCCTGGGCAGCCTGGCCGTCCTGGCGTCGATGGACGTGCCGGCGGTGATCACGATCGAGGCGGCGCTCAGCTTCCTGGGGGTCGGGGTGGCGCCGCCGCTCGCCTCCTGGGGCACCCTGCTGCATGACGGCTATGACGGCATCGACCGCAGCTACTGGCCGGTCGGCTTCGCCGGCGGCGCCCTGATCGTGGCCACCCTGGGTTTCACGCTGCTGGGCGAGGCGCTGCGCGACGTGATCGATCCCAAGCTCCGGCCCCCGGTATGACGCCCAGCATGACGCCGACGGCCGCGGCCCTGGACGTCGACGGCCTGTCGGTCGACATGGCGACGCCGGCGGGCCCGGCGCGCATCCTGCGCGACGTCAGCTTCACCATCCCGCGCGGCCGGATCGTGGGCCTGGTCGGCGAGAGCGGCAGCGGCAAGAGCACGGTGGCGCTGGCGCTGCTCGGCCTGCTGCCGGCCAACGCCGCCGCACCCAGGGGCGTCGTCCGGCTGGACGGCACCGACCTGCTGACCTTGCCGCCGGCGGCCATGGCCCGCGTCCGCGGGCGCCGGATCGCCATGGTCTTCCAGGACCCGATGACCAGCCTGAACCCGGTGTTCAGCGTCGGCGCCCATCTCGACGACGTGCAGCGCGCCTGCCACCCCGGCCGCCGCCGCGCCGAACGCCGGGCCCGCGCCGTTGCGGTGCTGGAGCGTGTCGGCATCGCCGATCCGGCGCGGCGCCTGGCCGCCTATCCGCACCAGCTGTCCGGTGGCATGCGCCAGCGGGTCATGATCGCCATGGCGCTGCTGGCCGAGCCCGAGCTGCTGATCGCCGACGAGCCGACCTCGGCGCTCGACGTCACGGTCGAAGCGCAGATCGCCCGCCTGCTCGACGGCCTGCGCCGCGACTTCCGGGGTGCGGTGCTGTTCATCAGCCACAGCCTGGGCCTGGTCGCCGAGCTGTGCGACGAGGTCGTCGTGCTCTATGCCGGCGCGGTCATGGAGACCGGCCCGGCCGCCGCGGTGCTGCAGTCGCCGCGCCATCCCTATACGCGCGCCCTCCTGAGCTGCGAGATCGACGATGCCGCTGCGGACGACGCGCCGCTGCCGGCGATCAAGGGCGAGCTGCCGGACCTCACCCGGCCGCCGCCGGGCTGCCCGTTCCAGCCGCGCTGCGCCCTGGCGGTCCCCGCCTGCGCCAACCCCCAGCTCCTGCGCCCGGTCGATCCCGGCCGGCGCGCCGCCTGCCACCGCGCGTGACCGGGCCGATCGCCGCCGCCCGCGATGTCAGCGTGGCCTTCGGCGCGCTGACCGCGGTTGCCTGCGTCAGTCTCGAGATCCGCCCGGGCGAGACCCTGGCCCTGGTCGGCGAAAGCGGCAGCGGCAAGACCACCCTGGGCAAGGCGCTGCTGGGCCTCTGCCGCCCGGCCGCCGGCCGCGTCGAACTCATGGGCCGCGACCTCGGCATCCTCCGCCGCCGCGACCGGCTGTGGCTCAGCCGCCAGGCCCAGCTGTTCGCGCAGGATCCGGTCTCCAGCCTCAGCCCGCGCCTGTCGATCCGTCGGCTGCTGGGCGAGCCGCTGGCCATCCACGGTCTGCCGCGGCGGCCGGGCTGGGCCCGCATCGAAGCGCTGATGGCACTGATGGGGCTGCCGCCGGCGATCCTGGACCGCTATCCGCACCAGATCAGCGGCGGCCAGGCACGGCGGGTCGGCATCGCGCGCGCCCTGGTGCTGGACCCGCGCTTCGTGGTCGCCGACGAGCCGACCGCCGGCCTCGACCTGTCGGTCCAGGGCGACATCCTGAACCTGTTGGTCGACCTGCAGCGGCGCCAGGGCCTGACCTACCTGCTGGTCAGCCACAACCTGGACGTGGTGCGGCGGGTCGCCGGCCGCACCGCGGTCATGTATCTGGGGCAGATCGTCGAGAGCGGCCCGACGCCGGCGCTGTTCGGACGGCCCGCGCACCCCTACACCCACGCGCTGCTGTCGGCCCGCCCGCGCATCGACCCGGCCAAGCGCACCGACCGCGTCGTGCTGACCGGCGACATCCCGAGCCCGCTGGCGCCGCCGCCCGGCTGCCGCTTCCACACCCGCTGCCCCCGCGCGCAGCCCCGCTGCGCCGTCGAGGCGCCGACGCCGACCGCGCTCGACGAAGCCCGCTGGGTCGGCTGCCACTACCCGCTGGTCTCGGCATGAGGACCACGGAGCTTGGCTCGCGCTATCCCACCTGGCGGGTCGCAAGCCGGGCGTCGGGCCCGGTGACCGTGGGATGTGCCGGCAGGTAGTTCGGCCGCCAGGCGAACCGGCGCAGCAAGGCCACATAGCCCGGAACCAGGAATCCCTGGTTGCGCGCCAGGATGGTCGTCCGGTTGGCGCGATAGAACGCCGGCAGCCGGTACCACGGCATGGTCGGATCCAGGTGATGGGCGGCATGCAGGTTGTTGTTCAGGAACAGCAGCGCCAGCAGCCCCCGGCTCTCGACGATCGCGGTGCGCGCCTCGGGCGCCTCGGCCCAGCGATGCTCGTAATAGCTGCGCAGCAGCATCAGGCTGGTGCCGGGATACACGAAGCACAGCAGGTATTCCCCAGCCGACATATGGCAGACGCCGACGGTCCAGCCGAGCACCGCCACCACGCCCGGCAGATGGCCGAGCCAGGCCCGCCGATGCCGCCGCAGCCGCACCTCCCGCGCCAGGAATGCCGCGACCGCGATCGCCGGCCCGGCCACGAGGCGCCCGGGCAGCGTGTGGTTGACCCAATGCAGCGCCCGCCGCGCCGGATGCAGCCGGGCCCATTCCTCGGCCGGGAAGAAGAAGGATTCGGGATCGTCGTAGGGATCGGTCAGCCGGCCGTCATTGTGATGGGTGCGGTGGGTCTGCCGATAGATCTGGAATGGCAGCCACAGCGCCAGTGGCGGGTAGCCGAGGACCGCCGCCACCGCGCGCCGTCCGCCGGGATGGTCATGGATCAGCTCGTGCTGAAGCGAGCTGTGCCAGGCGACCAGCCAGCCGCCGAGGATCGGCAGCAGCCAGCCCGGCAGCGCGCCGTGCCACCAGGTGACCGCCAGCCAGCCGCCATAGACCGTCGCGGCCACCGCCAGCGTCGGCCATTCCCAACTCGATGCCCAAATTTGCCGCGAAGTCATGACGCCGATGATTTCGCGCGCCGCAGCCGACGTAAGTACGAGGGATGATGTAGGGGCCGGGATTCGCGCGGGTCATGCTGTCGCGCTTGCCGTCCCCGGCATCCGGCAGGACGATCGCCGGGTGCAGATTCATGGGCGGTGCGCAATGACCGAGATCCACCTGACCTATCTCAGCGGCCCCGACATCGAGAGCCTGGCCATCACCGACGACGAGATCCTGGAGGCGGTCGCGGCGGGCCTGAGGGCCCAGGGGCTGGGCCAGACGGTCATCGAGCCCAGGGTCCATCTCCAGCCGGGGGCCGCGTTCAACGGCCATTTCAACGTGCTGCGTGGCTATATCGGGCCGATGGGCCTGGCCGGGGTCAAGGTGGTCGGCGACTTCGTCGACAACTACAAGCGCGGGCTGCGCTCCGAGATGGGGCTGCTCAACCTGTTCGATCCCGCGACCGGCACGCCCCTGGCGGTGATCGATGCCTCGGATCTGACCGACATGCGCACCGGCGCCGTCACGGCGATCGGCGCCCGGCATCTCGGCCCGCGCACCCCCCGCGTGCTGGGCCATGTCGGCGCGCGCGGTACCGCCTACTGGAACGTCCGGCTGCTCGACCGGCTGTTCGGGTTCGAGGAGATTCGGGTGCACTCGCGGCGGCCCGAGAGCCGCACGGCGTTCGCCGAGCGCCTGGCCCACGACCTGGGCAAGCCGGTGACCGCCACATCGGATTGGGAAAGCTGCGTGCGCGGCGCCGACATCGTGGTCGAAGCCTCGCGGCTGGAGCGGCCGACGCCGCTTCTGCGCACGGACTGGATCAAGCCGGGCGCCCTGGTCGTGCCCTACGGCACCATGAGCGCGGTCGAGCTCAGCCTGACCGACATCATGGACAAGCTGGTGGTCGACGATTGGGGACAGTGCAAGGGCGGCCCGTTCGGCGCGCTGAGGGCCCATGTCGAGGCCGGCAAGCTCAGCGAGGCGACGCTCCATGCCGAGCTCGGCCAGATTGTCGCCGGGCTCAAGCCCGGCCGCGAGCGCGACGACGAAACCATCCTGCTGTGGCATCGCGGCCTGAGCCTCAGCGACATCGCCCTGGGTGCGGCATTCCTGGCCAAGGCCGAACGGCTGGGGATCGGCCAGCGGTTGCGGTTCGCCTGAGCGGCTGCGCGCTAAGGGTCCCTTCATGGTTTCGACCGATGCTCTCCGCGGCTTTAAATAGAATTTGTCATGGCTTCGGCACACATCCTGCTGCACCAGCCAGAGCATCCCGCTTCGCGCCCCGCCGCCCTCTCCCGGCGATGGCGATGGCTTCGCTTCGGACTCGCCGGCATCGCCGCCGCCATTGCCGCCGGGGCGGTCGGGGCGGCAGCGCTGGCGATGCGGCACTCGGGCGATACCGGACCATCGACGCTGGCGCTCGGCGCAATCGGGCTGGGCGGGCTGCTCGCTGCGGGTCTCCTGGCCCTCGTCGTCCGTCTGCTGCCACGCCAAGCCGATACGGGCCACGGCAACGCCGCGGCGGCCGCGGCACTCGCCGCGCTGTCCGACAACGGCCTGGTGATCGCCGACCGCGGCGGCCGGATCACCTGGGCCAACCCGGGCTTCGCCCGGCTCGGCGGCGAGGCCGCGGTGGCCCTGGCCGGGCGCGACATCGTCGCCAGCCTAGCCGCGCTGACTACCGACGGGGCGGCCAAGGCGGCGCTGCGCCGGGGCTTCGCCAGCGGCCGACCGTTCGTGGCGGAGCTCAGGGTCGGCAGCGCCGACGGCAACCGCTGGCTGACCGCCCAGGTCCGGCCGGTGCGCGATGCCGACGACCAGCCGGCCGGCCATGTCGCCCAGCTGATCGACTTGACCGACCAGCGCCAGGCCGACGCCGCCGTGCTGGCGCTGTCGATGACCGACCGGCTGACCGGGCTGCTGACGCGGCAAGGCCTGGTGGCCCAGCTCGACGACCTGATCGCGCGCACACCGCCCGGCCAGGACCTGCCCGGCGTGGTGGTGTTCAACCTCGACCGCTTCCGGATGCTCAAGAGCAGCCTGGGCGAGCAGCCGACCGACCAGCTGCTGATCGACATCGGCGAACGCGTGCGGCAGCTGATCGGCCCCGGCGACGTGATCGCCCGGGTCGGCGGCGACGAGTTCGCGGTGGCGCTGGCCGCGTCGCCCGATGCCGAGCCGACCGACGCGCGGGTCGGGCGCATCGCGGAGGGCCTGCGCCAGGGCTTCGACGTCGACGGCCGCGAGATTCTGCTGTCGGCCAGCCTGGGCGTGATGCCGCCCGAAACTCCGGTGCGCGCGGCCCGCGACCTGCTGCACAACGCCGAAATCGCGGTGTTCGAGGCCAAGGCCTCGGGCGGCGACACGCGCGTCCTGTTCGACGACGCGATGCGCCGCCGCCTGCTGGACCGCCAGGAGCTCTATGCCGACCTGCGCCGGGCGATCTACTACCGGGGCGACCTGTGGGTCGCCTATCAGCCGGTCATCGACCTGCGCACCGGCCGGCTGGCCGGGTTCGAGGCCCTGGTCCGCTGGAACCACCCGACCCGTGGCCCGCTGCCGCCGATCGACTTCGTCTCCATCGCCGAGTCGACCGGGCTCATCGTGCCGCTCGGCAACTTCGTGCTGATCGAGGCCTGCCGGCAGCTGGTGCGCTGGCAGAAGGCCTATCGGTCGGCCGGCGACCTGTTCATCGGGGTCAACCTGTCGCCGTTCCAGTTGACGGCCCGCAATGCCCGCCTGGCGACGTGGGTCCAGGGCGTGATCGACCTGACCCGGGTCGACCCGCGCAATCTGAAGATCGAAGTCACGGAAAGCGGCCTCATGGAGAACTTCGAGCTGGCGCTCGACCTGCTCCATGACCTCAAGCGCATGGGCCTGCGCATCGCGATCGACGATTTCGGCACCGGCTACTCGTCCTTGAGCAACCTGCACCGGCTGCCCGCGGACAGCCTGAAGATCGACCGTTCCTTCGTCAGCGCCATGTCCCGCCAGGGCGGCGGCGAGGAGATCGTGCGCACCATCGTCGAACTCGCCCGCATCCTGTCGCTCCAGGTCATCGCCGAAGGCGTGGAGACCGAGGACCATGTCGACGTGCTGCGCCGGCTGGGCTGCGAATACGCCCAGGGCTATCTCTATTCGCGACCGCTGCCGCCGGACGCCGCGGAAGCCTTCATCGCGCGCTTCGAGGCCGAGCCGATGGCGGCGTCGGCGAACTGACGGCTACTCCAGGCTCAGCTTCATGCCGACATGGCTGGCGACGAAGCCCAGCCGCTCGTAGAAGCGGTGGGCGTCGGCGCGGCTGCGGTCGGTGGTCAGTTGCACCAGCTTGGCCCCGGCCGCGCGGGCATGCTCGACCGCATGGGCGACCAAGCCCTCGCCGATCTTGTGGCCGCGCCGGTCGGCGCGCACCCGCACCGATTCGATCTGGCCGCGCAGCGCCCCCTGGCGCGACAGGCCGGGAATCAGCGTCAACTGCAGACAGCCGACCACCTCCCCGCCCTGCTCGGCCACGATCAGCGTGTTGTCCGGGCTGGCCGCAACCGCGGCGAAGGCCTGGGCGTAGCCGGGCGGCAGCGGCTCGGCGACGGTCTCGCGCCCGCGGCCCAACGGATCGTCGGCCAGCATGCGCACGATCGCGGTCAGGTCGGCTGCCACAGCCGGGCGAAAGCGAACATCGGTGTCGGGCATCGAGGGCTCTCCGTCCATCGGTCCGGGGTCAGTCGGCCCGCGCCGCCACCGGCGCGACCGCAGGCGGCGAGATCGGCATGGTCGCCGGCGGCACACCATCCATGGAAAATGCCGGAATCGTGACCATCGCCGGCGGCGGCCGCCAGACCCCGGCCTCGGTCAGCCGGGCCTCGATGCGCTGGTTGAAGGCCCGGCTGATCGACCACTGCTTGCCCGCCAGGGTCTTGACCCGGGCCCGGACCACCACCTGGCCGCCTTCGAAGCGGTCGATGCCCATCACCTCCAGCGGCGCCAGCATCATCGCGGCCAGCTCGGGATCGGCGCGGATCTCGGCGTCGATCGCGGCCAGGGCCGCGACCACGGCATCGACGCTGCGACCGATGTCGATCGCCACGTCGAACACCGCAAAGCTGTAGTCCTTGGTCATGTTGAGCACGGTCGAGACCGCGCTGAACGGCACGGTCAGGAGATTGCCGCGCAGGTCGCGCAGCTTGATCGAGCGGATGTTGAGCGCCTCGACCACGCCCGATTTGCCCGACACCTCGACGACGTCGCCGATCCGGATGGCATCCTCGAACAGGATGAACAGGCCGGTGATGACGTCGCGCACCAGGGTCTGGGCGCCGAAGCCGATGGCCAAACCGACCACCCCGGCGCCGGCCAGCAGCGGCTGGATGTTGATGCCGAGTTCGGACAGCACCACCAGGGCCACTACGATGATCTCGACGATCAGCAGGGCGTTGCGCAGCAGCGGCAGCAGCGTGCGCACCCGCGGCGAGCGCGGCAGCGGATTGCCGCGGGCATCGGTTTCGGTCAGGAACCGCTCGATCAGCGCCGATACCACCTCCCAGACCAGGGTGGCGAGGGCCGCCACGACCATCAGCGTGATCACCATCGACAGCAGCCGACGGCCGGCCTCGCTGCCGATCCACGCGACCGTGTCGATGCCCCAGACCTGCAGCAGCAGCAGGCCGGTGGCGAGCGTCAGGAAGCCGCGCACCACGCCGCGGATCAGCGGCAGGTACCGGTTCGCCTGCGCCTGCACCAGCGGCGCCTCCTGCGCCATCTCCTCGGCCACCAGCACCCCATAGGCGATCGCCCGCTCGAGGCCGAGCGCGACCGCGCGCGACGCCACCAGCAGCAGCACCGACAGGAAGGTGACGCGCAGCAGGTACTGGAAGCCGCCCGCGATGCCCACCGACCACACGAAATAAGCCGCGATCAGATAGACGATCATCACCACATGCCAGACGTCGGCCACGCGCCGGCCGAACTGGCGCCACGCCGCCGGCACGGCCACCGATTCCTCGCCGGTCCGCCGGTGCAGCCAGGCGCGCACCGGCGCCCGGCTCTTCAGCACGAAGCGGACGGCGAGCGCGACCACGACCAGCCCCAGGACGCGCTGCAGCAGCGCGAAGGCCGGGTAGCTCAGGCCGAGCAGATAGAGCGCCTGGATCAGGAACGTGCCGTACACCGGGACGCTGACCAGCCGGCGCACCCAAACCCACAGGAAGGTCGCAGCACCGGCGCCGATCGGCAGCAGCCGGGCGTCGTCGTTCTTGGGCGCCAGCGCCACCTTGGCCGCGATCAGGATCAGCCGCGCCAGCACGAAGGCGTTGATCAGCGCCAGCGCCGTCAGGCGCGTGATGAAGTCGGGCTCGACCAGCGCCAGCACCACATAGGCGACCCAGGCGAAGCCGCCAACCGACAGCGCCTCGATCACGGCAATGAGCGCCAGCGTCGAGGCCCGGCCGGCCCAGCCCGAGGCATGCCAGCGATCGACCCGCCGGCTGAGCGGCCGCAGCGCCAGCTTGGCCGCCCGCTCGGCCAGCAGGCCGCCGGCCAGGACCGCGCCCAGCTTCCACAGCACCGCCACCCAGCGCTGGAGCTCGGCGGGATCGCCGAGCCGCGCCGCCATCTGCCCGGCCAGCGCCGGCATGGCGGTCAGCGCGACCGCCAGGTTGCCAAGGCCGTCCGACACGGCCGCGACGGTGTCGGCCAGCTCGACCAGCACGCTGCCGACGAGCCCGACCGGGGTCGGCGGCGCCGCCGCCTGGGTGGCCTTGCGGGCATCGATCAGCGCCTCGAGCTGGTTGGCGAAGGCGGTCCGCTGGGCGTCGTCCTTCAACAGCGCCAACACGCGCTCGGCCTCGTCCGGCGCAAGCGCGACCGGGTCGGGCCGGCTCGCCGCCGGCATCGCGGCCGGCACCAGCGGCACCGACGGGGGCGCCGGCGGGGGCGCCGGCAGCGGTGCGGCGGCCAGGCAGAACGGCACGAGCAGCAGAACCAGTCGCAGCCAACGAACGGACATCCAGATGCCTCTTTGGCGATTGCTCTCGACGCTTGTGGTAGCCCCTCGGCGCCACGGCAGCCAGCCTGCCGCGCCCGAATCACGATGTTGCTTCGATGCCACAGTCCGAATGGAAGTGGCGAAGCCACCGACGGATGGATGTTTGCGAGGATCCTGACAATATCTTAGGAGCGTTGCTGGGGGACCGGCTCGGAAGGTCGCTGCCGGCGCGGCGGCGCGCCGGGCGGCCCGGCCTACCATCGGACGAGGACGATCCATGCGGCGTATCGGCTTAATCGGGGCGGCCCTGGTGCTGGCCAGCCCGGCGGCGTTTGCCCAGCAGTCGCCGGCCCCGACCACGGGACCCTATCTGGGCATAGCGGGCGGCGCCAACTTCCTGTCGGACCAGAAGTTCAAGGGCCTGCCGAACCGCGCGACGTTCAGCACCGGCTCGATGGGCGAGATCAACGCCGGCTGGGGCTTCGGCAACGGCCTGCGGGTCGAGGCCGATCTCGATTATCGCGACAGCCGCGTCGACAAGGCCGGCTCGTTCGGCAAGGCCGGCGGCGATGCCGATGCCCTGACCGGGCTGGTCACCGGCTATTACGACTTCGACCTCGGCCTGCCGGTCACGCCCTATCTCGGCGCCGGCATCGGCGCCGGCCGCTACGGCTACAATGGGGTGCGCTTCCTCGGCACCAACAAGGTGAACGACCGCGACGCGATGTTCTCGTACCAGGGTGCGGCCGGCATCAACTACCCGCTCAACGACGTCCTGAAGCTCGACCTGGGCTATCGCTATCTCGGCACCACCGAGGGCAGCTTCCACGACCAGACCGGCGCCAGCCACAAGGCCAGCTACAGCGACCATACGGTGCTGGTCGGCCTGCGCTTCGAGTTCGGCGCCCACAAGGCCGAGGTGGCCCAGGCCGCGCCCCCGCCCCCGCCCGCGCCGCCCCCCCAGCAGGCGCCGAGAGCCGAGCCCACGCTAGCGCCGATCCAGCGGTCCTACCTGGTGTTCTTCGACTGGGACCGCTCGGACATCACGGCCGAGGCCCAGCGCGTGATCGACCAGGCCGCCCAAGCCGCCAAGCAGGGCCAGGTGCCGCGCCTCATGGTCACCGGCCACACCGACACCACCGGCTCGGTCCGCTACAACCAGGCGCTGTCGGAGCGCCGCGCCGTCGCCGTCAAGGCGGCGCTGGTGCGCGACGGCATCCCGGCGGACGGGATCACGACGACCGGCCGCGGCAAGTCGCAGCCGCTGGTCCCCACCGGCGACGGCGTGCGCGAGCCGCAGAACCGACGCGCCGAAATCGCGCTGCAATAACGGAAATCCAGGGGCGGCCCCGGCCGCCGCCCCCCAGCCACCCCGGCGTCCTACTTCCGAACGGCCTTGCCGCGGGCGGTGGGCGCTGCGGTGGCCACCTTGGCGCCGCCGCAGATGTCGCCGACCACGCCGAAACCGTCCACCCGCGCCGCCGCGAACACCGGCAGCTCGCGGGTCTCGATCCGGTTGACGGTGGTCAGCAGCACCCGGGCCTGGTCGCAATAGCCGGCCCCGGCCTGCAGGCTGCGCTCGGAGGCGTCGTTGGAGACCTGGGTGACGAACTGATCGAACTGCTTGGTGCCCGCCGACCCGTAAATACGCTGGTAATAGCGCTGCAGCACTTGGCTGTGGCTGACCAGGCTGGTCTTGTGCTTGCCCACGAAGCTGTTGTAGCCGGCCGCGAAGCTGCCGTCGCGGTCGCCGCACCCCAGCGCCGCCACCATCAGGTCGGACTGCAGCATCCGCATTTCCGCCGCTTCCCATTCGGCCGGCGTGTAGCAGGCCGCTTCGGCGACAGGGGCCAGCACCAGGGCCAGGGCGGCCCCGAGAGCAAGCGAACGTTTCATGGCAGGGCCGTCTCCTTGAGGACAAGACCGTGGTGATAGCGCGATTTGCGCGCGCCCGGCCAGCGCCGCGTCGCCGCGACCGCGAATGGTCACCGCGCCGGGCGCGCGAGCGAGATCGGGGCCGGCAGGGGCGTGATCTCGATCGCCCGGCGCGGCTGGGCGGTGACCGGCGGGGCCTCGCCGGGCCGCAGCGGCGGCGGGCGCAGCGGCGGCGGCACGCTCGGGCGCAGGGCGGCCTCGACCGGGACATCCTGGCTACCCGGTGCGGCATGCCCGAGTGCGGCCAGCGGGCCGTGGCGCTGGTCGTCGGCCCAGAGATAGAGCGCCACCGGCCGAATCGCCGCCGCGGCCACATCGCCGCCGGCGGGCGCGGTGACCGACTGCAGCTCGGCCACCAGATCGGCGGTGAGCGGCGCGCCGGGACCGAGCTGCCCCGGCCGGGCAATCGAGCGCGGCCAGTCCTCGCGCGCCGTCATGCTGACGATGAACCGGGTCGGCAGCGCGGCTGCCGCCAGCGCCAGCCTGCAGGGGGCCGACACCGACAGCACCACCGGTGGCAGCTCGACCATGTCCAACGCCGGCAGTTCGATCGGGTCGGCCGTGCGGGTCGGCAGAACCATCGAGATCCGGATTCGCTCGTCGGGCGGCGCGGCCAAAGCCTGGCCGGCTGCCGCGCGCGCGGCGGCCGCGGCGCTCGGCGGCCGGCGCTCGAAGGCGCGGCAGTCGGTTCCCGCCTGCCAGGCATCCAGCAGCTCCAGGGACGGGGCCCCGCGCGGGCCGACCAGCGCCTTGGCCAGAATCGCCCAGCTCACCGCTGGAATCGCGCTCAGCCGGTCGACGGCCGGCGGTGGCGGCGGGATTGCCACGATCACGCGGTTCGGCGCCGGCGGGCGCTGTGGCAGGCGCCACGGATCGATGCGATAGCCGGCAGCAGCCGCCGCCAAGGCCGCAACCGCCCCGGCCAGCGTCCCGAGCCAGCGGCCCAGGCAACCCAGCAGCCGCATCATCGGCGCGCCGGATGCTCAGCGGCCGCCATTGACCGACAGGACCTGGCCCGTGATCCAGCCGGCGAACGGGCTGGCCAGGAACAACGCGGCATGGACGATGTCGTCAACCGTGCCCAGGCGACGCAACGCAATGCTCTCGAGCAGCTTGCGCTGACCTTCGGGGCCGTAGGAGTCCCACTGCCGCTCGGTCGTCGGGTTCGAGCGAACGAAGCCGGGCGCAACCGAATTGACCGTGATGCCGAAGGGGCCCAGCTCGTGCGCCAGCTGCCGGGTCAGGCCCAGCACACCGGCCTTGGCGCTGGCATAGGCCTGGATGCCGGTAAGGCTGACGGTGATGCCGGCGCCGCTCGAAATCACTACGATCCGGCCCTCGCCCCGAGCCTTCATGGCCGGCACCACGGCCTGGGCGCAGTGGAAGGCGCCGGTCAGGTTGACCGCGACGATCGCCTCCCACTGATCCTCGGTCACCGCCTCCAGCGGTTGCCCGACCTGGCCCAGCACGCCGCCGGCGCTGTTCATCAGGATGTCGAACGGCCCGTGCGCCGTCACCAGCTCCTGCACGGCGGCGCGGCTGCGGATGTCGACGACGGCGGTAGTCGAGCCGGCACCGGCGGCGGCCAGCGCCGCCGCGGTCTCAGCCAGCGCCGCCCCGTTGATGTCGACGCCAACCACCCGGGCGCCGCGCTCGGCCAGCCCCAGGGCGAGACCGCGCCCAATTCCGTGACCCGCGCCGGTCACCAGCGCCGAGCGATCGTTGAACGACACGAGCATGCCTGAGCTTCCCCCATCGCGCCGGTGCCGTCGACTGCCACATGCGCGCAAGCCCGCTGTAAAGGGCCAGGGCGCTCTGCCACACTCCGCCGATGCTGCCGAGTCCCGACCAGGTCGTTGCCGGATCCCAACCCGCCGCGGCCCCGCCACTTCTGTTGGAGGTGCAGGGCGTCACCCTGCAGTACCGGACGCGCGACCACCTGGTGACCGCGACCTGGCGGGTCAGCTTCGCCGTCCATCCGGGCGACCGCTTCGTGCTGCTGGGTCCCAGCGGCTGCGGCAAGTCCAGCCTGCTCAAGGCGGTCGCCGGCTTCCTGGCGCCGGTCGAGGGCCGGATCCTGCTGGCCGGCCAGCCGGTGCGCCGGCCAGGCGCCGACCGCATGATGGTGTTCCAGGAATTCGATCAGCTCCTGCCTTGGAAAACGGTCCTGGGCAATGTCGCCTTCCCGCTCCGCGCCGCCGGCGTGCCGCGCGCCCAGGCCCGGGAGCGCGCCCAGGCCGCCATCGCCAAGGTCAACCTGGGCAAATTCGCCGATGCCTACCCGCACATGCTGTCGGGAGGCATGAAGCAGCGCGCGGCGATTGCCCGGGCCATGGCGATGGAGCCCAAGGTCCTGCTGATGGACGAGCCGTTTGCCGCGCTCGACGCGCTGACCCGCCGCAAGATGCAAGACGAGTTGCTGCAGCTGTGGAGCGACATCGGGTTCACCATGCTGTTCGTCACCCACTCGATCGAGGAGGCCATCCTCGTGGGCAGCCGGGTCCTGGTCCTGTCACCGCATCCCGGGCAGGTCCGGGCCGAGCTGAACGCCGGCGCCTTCGAGCATGCCGACCAGGGCGGTGCCGCGTTCCAGGCGCTGCAGCAGCGGATCCACCGCATGCTGTTCGCGGGCGCCGACCATGGCTGACCGATCGGCGCGCCTCCGGCCGATCGGACGGCCGGAGTTCGAGATCGAGCGCCTGGCCCCGGTGACGGTCGGCGCCGTCGAGCAGCCGCTGTCGCTGCCGGAGCGGCTGGCCAACCTTGCCGCCCTGCGCCGGGCCGTCCTGCTGCTGCTGTTGGCGCTGGCCTGGGAAGCCTATGCCCGCTGGCTCGACAACCCGCTCATGCTGCCGACCCTGACCGACACCCTCGGGGCGTTGTGGGACGGCCTGGCCGGCGGGCCGCTGCTGGACCGCATCGCAACCTCCCTGCGGGTGCTGCTGCTGGGCTACGGCGTCGGCCTCGCCGCCGCCGCCGTGATGACGGTCTTCGCGGTCTCGACGCGGATCGGCACCGACCTGCTGTCGACGCTGACGGCGATGTTCAACCCGCTGCCGGCGATCGCGCTGCTGCCCCTGGCCCTCCTGTGGTTCGGCCTGGGCCTGCCCAGCCTGGTGTTCGTGATCGTGCATTCGGTGCTGTGGGCGGTCGCGCTCAACACCCACACCGGCTTCCAGTCGGTCAGCGAGACCTTGCGCATGGCCGGCCAGAATTGCGGCCTGACCGGGATCCGCTACGTAGCGCTGATCCTGGTCCCGGCGGCGTTCCCGTCCATCCTGGCCGGCCTCAAGATCGGCTGGGCCTTCGCCTGGCGGACCCTGATCGCGGCCGAGCTGGTGTTCGGGGTCAGCGCCCGCTCGGGCGGCCTCGGCTGGTTCATCTTCGAGAACCGCAACCTGCTGGAGACCGCCAACGTCTTCGCCGGCCTGCTCACCGTGATCGTGATCGGGCTGGTGGTCGAGACCGTCGTGTTCCGAACCATCGAGCTGCGCACGGTCCGCCGCTGGGGCATGCAGCAGAGCTGATGCCCAGCCGACGCCCCCGTCAGGGGCGCGCCGGCCGGGTCGGGATGGTCGGCATCGCGGGCGGCGGCGGCGAGGCCAAGGTCGGCGGCGGCGGGGGTGACGCCGCAGGCGGCGGAGGCGGAGGCGGCGGCGGGGGTGGCGGCG
>CAZEFK010000023.1:0-10393 GCA_964511405.1 uncultured Comamonadaceae bacterium
CGCCTGACCAATTGCGCTTGCGCGCGCACGATCCCCGCCTTCGCGGGGATGACGACGTGTGAGCGGAAAGGGGTGCCCCGACTCTTACTCCTCCTACCTCGGCATGCCGGACGGCATCGCCTCGGTCATGCGCAGCGCGCGCAGCAGGGCTGCGGGCAGGACGTTGGCGAGTTCCGCCGTCACCTGTCGGATCTGGTCCGGCGTGCCGTTGTGCATGGTTTCGGGCCACAGGTCGGCAGCGTCCGACTGGATGTCGAGCACCGCCAGCATGGCGCCGACCACGGAGATCAACGCCTCGACCTGGGCGCCGCGACGGTCGTTCCGGTTCGGATGCATGCTCATGACGGACCCTCCGCACTGGCTTGCCGGGTCTAACGGCCAGGCGGCAGCGGTGCTCCCGGCTACAGCGCGACCTCGCCCCGCCCGGCCTGCCGGGCCTGGCGCAGCTGGGCCTGCACCGCCATGCGCACCGGCGCGTTGGCGGCGCCGTACTGGTCGTAGCCGCCGATCCGCTGCACCACCTCGAAGAAGAAGCGGCCTTGGAAGGCGTCGGTGTAGACGTGCAGGAATTCGCCGGCCTCGGTGCGGTCGTAGAGCACATCATGCGCCTGCAGCTCGGCGATCCGCGCGGCCGAAAGGTCGGTGCGGGCGGCCAGGTCGTCATAGTAGTTGGCCGGGATCGGCAGCAGCGGCACGCCGTGCTGGCGCAGGCCGCGGACCGTGGCCAGCAGGTCGCCGGTCGAAAACGCGATGTGGTGCACGCCGGCGCCGGCGAAGGTCGAGACCGACCGGGCGGTCGCCGTGTTGGCGCTCTGGCTGATGTTGAGCGGGATGCGCACGCGGCGGTTGGCGCTGGCCATCGCCCGGCTGCGCACCAGGCCGTAGGGGTCCGGCAGCACCCAGATGCCGGCGGGCTCCAGCCCCAGCACCGCGCGGTAGAACAGCAGCCAGCCGTCGAGCTGGCCGCCCGGCAGCGCCTGCGCCACATGGTCGACCGCGTCCAGGCCGAGGCCGGGGCCGAGGTCCTCGTCGGGCAGGAAGTCGACCCGATCGAACGCCGCCGCCGCCGGGGTGAAGTAGATCAGGCTGCCGTCGGGGGCGCGGATCGCCGGGATCGTCAGCTCGTTGGGCCCGACCCGGCCGTCGAAGCGGGTGGCGCCGAACGCCTCGGCGCGCGCCAGCCCCTGGGCCTCGTCGTCGACCGACAGCGCCATGGCGCAGATCGCGGGGCCGTGGACCAGAAAATAGGCGTGGGCGAAGGAATCGGGCTCGGCGTTCAGCACCAGGCTGATGCCGCCCTGCTGCCACAGCGTCACGCGCTTGGTGCGATGGCGCCCGGTCCGGCGGAAGCCGAGTCCGGCCAGCAGGCCGCCCAGATCGGCCTCGGCCGCGTCGTCGACCGCGAACTCCAGGAACGCGACCCCGCCCAGGTCGGGCGGCGGCGGCGGGTCGAACAGCTCGGGCCGGCGCGCCGGATGGGCGGCCGGAACAGGCGCCGCGGCCAGGCGGGCCCGCACCTGCTCCTCCAGGAACAGGAGCGAGCGCATGCCGTCCTGCGCCGATTGGCGCGGCGGCCCGGCGCGCAGCTCGTCGCTGAAGATCTCCAGCGAGATCGGGCCGGCATAGCCGGCGGCCAGCGCCGCCGCCAGAAAGCCGGCGACGTCGAGCTCGCCCTGGCCCGGAAAGCAGCGGAAATGGCGGCTCCAGGTCAAGAGATCAAGCTTCAGCCGCGGCGCGTCGGCCAGCTGCACGAAGGCGAGCTTGGCCCAGGGCAGGTCGGCGATGCCGGCCGGGTCGTCGCCCAGCGCCAGCGTATGAAAGCTGTCGAGCACCAAGCCCAGATGCGGATGGTTGGCGCGCTCGACGATGCGCCAGGCCTGGGCCCAGGTGCGGACATGGGCGCCCCAGGCCAGGGCTTCGTAGCCGATGCGCAAGCGGTGGCGGGCAGCGCGCTCGGCCAGCTCGGCCAGCTGGTCGGCGGCCCGCTGCTCGTCGTCGATGGCGCGCGGGCTGACGTTGGAGCAGACCAGCAGCAGCGGCGCGCCCAGCTCCTGCATCAGCTCGAACTTGCGCTCGGCCCGCTCCAGGTTGCGCCGGTGGTCGGCCTCGGGCACCGCCTCGAAGTCGCGGAACGGCTGGTACAGCGCAATCTCGAGGCCGAGGTCGGCGGCCATGGCCCGGACCTGGCGCGGCGAGCCTGCGAAATGCAGCAGGTCGGCCTCGAAGATCTCGACGGCATTGAAGCGGGCGGCGGCGATCGCCTCCAGCTTCTCGGGCAGCGTTCCGCTCAGCGAGACGGTGGCGATCGACCGGCGCATCGGAGACTCTCTATAAGATAGGAGATTTCATCGAACGCCCAATCGATCTCGGAATCAATGGCGTTCTCGGCAGGCTTGCGATGCGTCCCGGACATCGCCACTGTCTGGGGCATGGCAGCCATGGCGAAGCGCCCGGCGGAGCCGGCGGGCGCGCCCGAGACGCCGGCCGCGACCCTGACCGAGACGCTCTATCAGCGGATCCGCAACGACATCCTGGTCGGCGCCCTCAGGCCCGGCGACAAGCTGAAGCTGGGCGAGCTGCGCCTGCGCTACGGCGCCAGCGTCAACACGCTGCGCGAGACGCTGTCGCGCATCGTCTCGGAAGGGCTGGTCGCCAACGAGGGCCAGCGCGGCTTCACGGTGGTGCCGGCGACCTTGGCCGATCTCCTGGACATCACCGAGATGCGGCGCCTGTTGGAGTGCCACGCCGCCCAGCTGTCGCTGGAGCGCGCCGACCTGGACTGGGAGAGCCGCGTGGTGGCCGCCTATCACAAGCTGTCGAAGATCGAGGAGATCGTCGACAGCGACCCCAAGCGCTATGGCGAGCTGCTGGAGGCCTACAACCAAGAATTCCACAAGGCGCTGATCTCGGCCTGCGGCTCGCGCTGGCTGATGACCTTCCACGCCGTGACCTACGACCAGAGCCTGCGCTACCGCATGCTGGCCTTCAAGGTGCAAGACTTCCCGCGCGAGCAGTCGCGGCGCGAGCACCGCGAGATCCTGGACGCGGCGCTGGCCCGCGACGCCGGCCGGCTGCTGCCGCTGCTGGCCGCGCACATCACCAAGGGGGCCGAGCTGTACCAGGCGGCCGGCGCCGGGGCGCCGGGCAAGCGCCGGCGGGGCGGCTAGGCCGGCGGTCCGAGATCAACGCGGGATCAGCCGTGTGGGGCCGGCAGGTACCGGATCGCAGCCAGCAGGATGCCCACGGCCACCATGAGCATGGCGCCGAGCTTGATGGTCAGGTCCCGGCGCAGGATCTCGATCTCCGACTTCAACTCGGCCTTCACGGCCTGCAGCTCAGCCTGCAGACCGGCCTTCACCGCCTGCAGATCGGCCTGCAGACCGGTCTTCATAGCCTGCAGATCGGCCTTCACAGCCAGCAGATCGGCCTTGGTGGCAAGATTGCCGAGTTCCGATAGATGCGCCTCATGGATCGCCTGCGCGACCGCCTCGGCCTGCTCCTGCGGCAAGCCGGCGGCCCTGAGATCGCGGGCGGTCTTGAGCGTGTCCATCATGGCATCCTACCGCGTCCGCCCGTCCGGTCACACCACCGCGGTGAGGCCGCCGTCGACGGCGATGGTCTGGCCGTTGACGTAGGTGCTGGCGTCCGAGGCCAGGTAGATGGCGGTGCCGGCCAGCTCGCGCGGCTGGCCCCAGCGGCGCAGCGGCACGCGGTCGTTGATGCGGTCGACGAAGGCCTGGTCCTGGCGCAGGCCGGCATTGATCTCGGTCGCGAAATAGCCGGGCGCAATGACGTTGACCGTGATGCCCTGGCCGCCCAGCTCGTCGGCCAGCGAGCGCGCCAGGCCGCCGAGCGCCGCCTTGGCCGCGGCATAGGCCGGGATGGTGCCGCGGCCACGGCTGCCGATCAGCGAGCCGGTGAAGATGATCCGGCCCCAGCCCTGGGCCGCCATCGGCGCCGCTGCGCGCTGGGCCAACAGGAAGCAGGCCGTGAGGTCGGCGGCGATCACCCGCTCCCAGTCGGGCCGCGTCCAGTCGGCCAGGACCGCCCGGTGCGTGATGCCGGCATTGGCGATCAGGATGTCCAGGCACCCGTGGCGGGCCAGGATGCCGTCGATGCCGGCGGCCATGGCGGCGTCGTCGGTGACGTCGAAGGCGGCGATGTCGCCCTTGAGGCCGGCGTCAGCCAGCTCGCAGGCGCGCGCCGCCAGGGTCTCGGGCACGCGGCCGTTGAGCACCACGGTGGCGCCGGCCTCGGCCAGGCCCAGCGCCATCGCCCAGCCCAGCCCGCGCGAGGCGCCGCTGACCAGCGCCACCTTGCCGGTGAGATCGAAGAGCGGATGCATGGTCATATCGTCGCCTCGATCGCCGCGCGCAGGGCCGGCGTGACCGTGGGCAGCACGCCGAACCAGGCCTCGAACGCCGGCCGCGCCTGGTGCAGCAGCATGCCCAGGCCGTTGACCGTGGGGTTGCCGCGGGCGCGGGCCGCGGCCAGGAACGGCGTCTCCAGCGGGATGTAGACGATGTCGGAGACCAGGGCGGTGCGCGGCAAGGCGTCCAGCCGGATCTCCAGCGGCGTCTGGCCGACCATGCCCTGGGTCGTGGTGTTGACCAGAAGCGCCGCGCCGTCGAGGGCGGTTTCGCGCTCGGCCCAGGGCAGCGCCCGGATCGGTCCCCCGATATCGGCGGCCAGCTGCTCGGCGCGGCCGGGGCTGCGGTTGATCAGGCGCACCTCGGGCGCGCCCTGGTCGACCAGCGCCGCGACCACGGCGCGGGCGCCGCCGCCGGCGCCCAGCACCACCGCCGGGCCGGTGTCGGCGCGCCAGTCGGGCTTGGCCTCCAGCAGGCTGTGGAGGTAGCCGTAGCCGTCGTTGTTGCGCCCGGCGATGCTGCCGTCGGCGCCGACGATCAGGCAGTTGACCGCGCCGATCCGGCGCGCCGCCGGGTCGACATGGTCGATCAGGCGCATGACCGCTTCCTTGTGCGGCACCGTCACGTTGCAGCCGGCGAAGCCCAGCGCCGGCAGGCCGCGCACCGCGGCCTCCAGGCGGTCGGGCTGGACCGGCAGCAGCACATAGGCGCCGGGAATCCCGTACTCGGCCAGCCAGTGGCCGTGCAGCTTCGGCGAGCGCGAATGGGCGACCGGCCAGCCCATGACCCCGGCAAGGCCGAATTTCCTGGATTCCGTCATCGATCGATCATCCCATGGCGCGACGTTGGACAAAGGAGCGGGGGTAGCCATGCGGCACATCGCAACCATCGGGCATGACGAGGCCCAGGCCGCGGTCGAGGCCGTGCGGGCGGCGCTGGCGGCCCAGGGCCGGGCCGCCGTGGTCGCGGTCGCCGACGCCCATGGCGACCTGATCGCCTTCCTGCGCATGGACGGCGTGGCCGTCACCTCGGTCCGGATCGCCGCCAACAAGGCCTACACCGCCGCCCGCCTGCGCAAGCCGACCCGCGCGGTCGGCTCGGCGCTGCGCGAATCCGGCGGCGGGCTCGACATCGCCTTCTACCAGGACCCGCAGGTGGTCGGCTGGGCCGGCGGCCTGCCGATCCTGGCCGATGGCGCGGTGGTCGGCGGCATCGGCGTCAGCGGCCTGTCCGAGGACGACGACGAGGCGCTGGCGCGCCTCGGCATCCAGGCGGCGCTCAGCCGCTAGGCAGGCTCTGCCGAGCCTGCCGGTCGGCCGCCGGGCCCGCATCAGGGCAGGTTGGCCAGGCCGAGCGGCGGCAGAGTCCTGGTCACCACCTGCTTGCCGTCCTTGACTTCGACCAGGAACGTCTGGCGGTCCATGTCGCCCTTGTCGTTGAAGGCAGTGTCCAGAAGGATGCCCGGATAATCCTTGGCCTTCAGCGACAGGCCATGGAGCGTCTTGGCCAAGAGCTTGTTGTCGACCTTCCCGATCTTCTCGGTCACGGCCTTGATCAGCTCGACGGCGATATAGCCCTTCATGCCGTTGTGGTCGGTGCGGAAGCCGTATTCCTTCAGGAACTTCTTGTCGAAGTCGCGGATGGTGTCGATCGGCGCGTCGGCGCTCAGGCCGACATGGCCCTTGACGCCGTTGGCGGCATCGCCCGCCAGGTCGATCACCTTCTGGCTGATCAGCACGGTCTCGCCGAAGATCGGCTTGTCGTAGCCCTGCTTGCGCAGCTCGCGCAGCAGGCGCGCGGCCTCTTCCTCGTTGAGGTAGGCGAACAGCGCGTCGGCGCCCGATTTGGCGACCTGGACCACGACGTTGGCGAAGTCGACCTGCCCCGACTCGGTCGAGATGTCGGCCATCACCTTGATGTTCCGCTTGGCCAGCTCGGGCAACATGGTGTCGTGGCCGCCCTTGCCGTAGTCGTTGTTCACCCACACCACGGCGAGCGAGTGGACCTTGGCCTCGTCGGCCATGTACGTCGCCAGCTTGGGCATCGCGCCGGCCTGGCTGATCGAGGTGCGGAAGGTGTAGTGGTAGCCCTTCTCGGTCAGCGCCGCCGCCTCGCCGCCCATGAACTGCGGGATCTCGGCCTGATCGGCGGCGGCCATGGTGATCATGACGTCGCTGGAGAAGGTCGGGCCGAGCAGGGCATAGGGCTCGTCGTCCAGCGCCTTCTGGGCCATCGCCTTGGCGGCGCCGATGTTGCTCTGGTTGTCCAGGTGCTGGATCGTGACCTTGTGCCCGAGGATGCCGCCTGAGGCGTTGATCTCCTTGACCGCCAGGTCGGCGCCCTTCTGGAAGTTGGTGCCCGAGGGCGCGCCCGGGCCGGACAGCTCGTTGGTATCGATCAGCTTGATGTCCTGTGCCAGGGCCGGGGTGCCGGCCCACAGGGCCGCAACCGCCGCCAACACCAGGGCTGTCCGCTTCGCCATCGCCTTCCCTCCCCCTGCTCTGTCTTGTCCGCCGCGGCCACTCTAAAGACCGCGGCGAGCGCCCGGCAAGCCGGCGTCCGGCGCTCAGGATAGGAGATTTCCGAGAAAGTTCAACATTTCGGGCGACCGGTTCTTGCGGGACGGGGCCAAATGGCGCAACATCCGTACGCGTCGATGCCGGGTCCGACGGTGCGGCATCGATTGGAGATTTCCAAGAAAATAGGATGACCCGGGGAGGACCTGCATGACCCGCCGCGACCCTGCCGACCCGGGAGCGCCATGCTCCAGCTGCTGACCGCCGGCCTGGCGACCGGGGCGATCTATGCCCTAATGGCGATCGGCTTCACGCTGCTGTGGCAGACCTCGCAGACCATCAACTTCGCCCAGGGCGAGTTCGTCATGCTGCCGGCCTTCCTGGTGCTGGCGGCCATGCGCTTCGGCGGCCTGCCGCTCTGGGCGGCGCTGCTGGTCGGCGGCGCGGCCGCCGTCCTGATCCTGGGGGTCCTGTTCAAGCGGCTGCTGGTCGATCCCATGCTGCGCCACGGCGTGCTGCCTCTGGTGATCGCCACCATCGCGCTCGGGCTGCTAGCCAAGGAGTCGGTGCGCGAGTTCTACAGCGCCGAGGCCCAGCCCTTCCCGGCGCTGGTGCCGGCGACGACGATCCAGGTGGCGGGCGCGGTGGTGTCGCTGCAGGATCTGGTGGTGCTGGCGATCGCGGTGGCCGCGGTCGTGGCGCTGCAGCTGTTCCTCAATGGCACCCGCACCGGCCGCGCGATGCAGGCGACCGCGCAGAACCCGACGGTCGCCCGCATCCTGGGCATCCGGGTCGACCGCATGATCCTGTACACCTTCCTGATCAATGCCGGGCTCGCGACCCTGGCCTCGGTGCTGATCAGCCCGATCTACCTGGCCAAGTTCTCCAATGGCGAGACCCTGGGCCTGGCGGCGTTCGTGGCCGCCATCGTCGGCGGCTTCAACCAGGTGCGCGGCGCCATCGTCGGCGGCCTGCTGCTGGGGGTCACGGACAACCTGGCCGCGGCCTACATCTCGGCCGAGTACCGCAGCGCCGTGCCGCTGCTGATCCTGATCGTGGTCATCCTGGTCCGGCCGCAAGGCCTGTTGGGGCGCCTCGAGGAGCGGAGCGTCTGATGTCGCGCACCGTCGTGGGCGCCATCGCCGCCCTGCTCGGGATCGCCGCGCTGATCGCGGCACCTTGGGGCCTCAAATCCTACGGCATCTATCTGTTGAGCCAGTGGGCCGTGATGACCATCGCGGCGATCGGGCTCAACCTGACGCTCGGCTATGCCGGCCAGATCTCGCTGGCGCAGTCGGCGTTCGTCGGGGTCGGCGCCTACCTGGCGGCGCTGGCCATGACCCACGGCGTGCCGTTCGGCGCCGCGGTCGCCGCGGCGCTGGTCCTGTGCTTCGCGGTCGGCTGGGTGCTGGGCTATCCGGCGCTGCGCGTCCAGCACCACTACCTGGCGTTCGTGACCCTGGCCTTCGCGACGCTGATGTTCCTGGTGTTCCGCAACGAGGCCTGGCTGACCGGCGGCACCTACGGCATCGCGAACATCCCGCGGCCGCGGCTGCTGGGATGGTCGCTGCGGGCGCCGCGCGACTTCTATTATTTCTGCCTCGCCGTGCTGGCGCTGGTGGCCGTGGTGGTCGGCTGGCTGCTGCGCTCGCCCTGGGGGCGCGCCTTCCAGGCGCTGCGCGAGAACCCGCTGCGCGCCGCCTCGCTGGGCGTCGATACCCGCCGCTACACGCTGATGGCCTTCGCGCTCGGCGCCGCCCTCGGCGGCCTCGCCGGCACGCTCTATGCGCCGCTGGTCCAGCTGGTCGACCCGTCGCCCTTCACGCTCACCCTGTCGTTCAACCTGCTGCTGATGGTGCTGGTCGGCGGCTCGGGCTATTTCGCCGGGCCGTTCGTCGGCGCGGTGGTCGCGGTGCTGATGCCGGAATGGCTGCGTTTCACCCAGGGCCTGTACCTGATCCTCTACGCGATCCTGGTGATGGTGCTGATGGTGTTCTGCCCGTCCGGGCTGCTGGGCCTGGTCGACCGCCTGTGGGCGCGGCCACGGATCGGCAGCGCCGCCGCCGCTTCAGTGCCTGACTCGATCGAGGAGCCGGCGCGATGACGGCAGTCCTGACGGTCGAGGGCCTGACCAAGCGCTTCGGCGGCATCGCCGCCGTCGACGGCGTGTCGTTCGAAGTCGGCCAAGGCGAGATCGTGGGCATCATCGGCCCCAACGGCAGCGGCAAGTCGACCCTGTTCAACTGCATCCTGGGCCAGCTGCAGCCGACCGCCGGTACGGTCCGGATCGACGGCCGGGCGGTGACCGGCTTGCGCCCCAGCGACCTCAACCGCCTGGGCGTCAGCCGCACGTTCCAGCTGCTGCAGGTGTTCCCGAAGCTGACCGTGCGCGAGAACCTGGTCCTGGCCGGGCAGGAGCACCAGGGCACGATGCTGTCGCGGCTGTTCGGCCGCCGCGACGCCGGCCTGGGCGCGGCCGCCGACCGCATGATCGGCTTCTTCCGCCTGCAGCACCTGGCCGACGTCCGCGCCGGCGACCTGAGCTACGGCCAGCAGAAGCTGCTGGACGCGGCGATGGCGTTCATGGCCGGCCCGCGCCTGGTGCTGCTGGACGAACCGGCGGGCGGCGTCAATCCCACCATGCTGGGCGGCCTGCGCGAGCGCCTGGCCGCCATGAACCGCGAGGCGCGCGCGACCTTCGTGGTGATCGAGCACAACATGGAGTTCGTCATGGCGCTGTGCACGCGCATCCTGGTGCTGGCCGAAGGCCGCGTCATCGCCGCGGGCGCGCCCGAGGCGGTCCGCCGCGACCCGGCGGTGATCGAGGCCTATCTTGGCCACTGATCCGGTGCTGGCCCTGGACGGCGTGGTCGCCGGCTACGGCCGCATGACCATCCTCAACGGCCTGAGCTTCGCGGTGGCGCCAGGCGCCATCACGGTGATCATCGGCCCCAACGGCGCTGGCAAGTCGACCGTGTTCAAGACGGTGTTCGGCCTGCTCAAGGCGCGCGCCGGCACCGTGCGCTTCGCCGGCCAGGACATCACCAACGCGCCGGTGCAGCGGCTGCTGGCCCTGGGCCTGTGCTACGTACCGCAGGGCCGCAACATCTTCCCCGAGCTCAGCGTCCGCCACAACCTGGAGCTGGGCGGCATCGCGGCGCCGCCGTCGATCGACCTCGAGGCGCGGATCGAGGCGGCGATGGCGCGCTTCCCGATGCTGCGGCGCAAGGCCGACCGCCAGGCCTCGACCCTGAGCGGCGGCGAGCAGAAGCTCCTGGAGATCGCCCGCGGCCTGTTGCTCGACCCCAAGCTCATCCTGATCGACGAGCCGTCGATCGGCCTGTCGCCGCTGATGGTCCAGGAGACCTTCGGCATCCTGTCCGAGCTGCGCGACAAGGGCGTGTCGATCCTGATGGTCGAACAGAACGCCCGCAGCGCCTTGGAGCTGGCCGATTTCGGCATCGTGCTGGAGCTCGGCCAGACCCGCATCCAGGACACGGCGCCGGC
>CAZEFK010000023.1:10403-46051 GCA_964511405.1 uncultured Comamonadaceae bacterium
CGTCGAGGTCCAGCACCGCCACCACGTCGCCCCGCTGAAACTCGCCTTCGACGCTGCGCACCCCGGCGGGCAGGAGACTGCTGCGCCCGCCCTGCACCGCAGCAGCAGCCCCGGCGTCCACCAAGACCGCTCCGCGCAGCGCCAGCCGGGGCAGGCTTGCAGCCTGCCTCGATTCAGACTAGTTATCGGACTAGTCCGCAGGAGGACGCCCGTGAAGACATGGCCGATCCAGGACGCCAAGGCCCGGTTCAGCGAGCTCCTGGAGCGCTGCTTGACCGAGGGGCCGCAGCTTGTCACGAAGCGCGGTGCCGAGGCCGCCGTGCTGGTGCCGATCGCGGAATGGCGACGCCTGCAGCATGCGACGCGCCCGACGCTCAAGGACTTGCTGCTGACCGGCCACGGCCGGGCCGACATCCCGGTGCCGCCACGCGGGAACCGGCATCGCCGGCTGCCGCCGGCGATCGACTGACCATGTATCTGCTCGACACGAACATCATTTCTGAACTGCGCCGGCCGCGGCCGCACGGCGCGGTGGTCGCCTGGCTGGAGCGGGTCGCGGACGCCGAGCTGCACATCTCGGCCGTCACCATCGGCGAGCTGCAGGCCGGGGTCGAACTCACGCGTCGGCAGGACCCGGCCAATGCCGCCGAGATCGAGCACTGGATCGATCAGGTCGCCGACACCTGGAACGTGCTGTCGATGGATGCCCGGACCTTCCGCCTGTGGGCGCGGCTGATGCACCGCCAGCCGGACGACCTGATCGAGGATGCGATGATCGCCGCGACAGCCCAGGCCCACGGGCTGACGGTAGTCACGCGCAATGTCCGCGATTTCGACCGGCTGGGCGTGCGGACGCTCGATCCGTTCGACCCGGCGGCCTGACCGCCCTTGCCCGGATCAGCCCCCGCGGGCTAGAGCGAAGCCGGTAACAAGGAACGGACGCCATGCCCAGCCTCAGCGACGCCATCGCCGCGACCGTGGACCGCCAGCCCGACCGGCCGGCGGTCGAGACCGACAGCGGCCAGGTCGTCCGCTACCGCGATCTCGACCGGCTGGCCGGCCAGGCGGCGGCGGCGCTGCAGGCGCTGGGCGTCCAGCCCGGCGACCGGGTCGCCGTGCAGGTCGAGAAGAGCTTCCAGAACCTGGTGCTGTTCCTGGGCGCCGTGCGCGCCGGCGCGGTCTACCTGCCGCTCAACACCGGCTACACCCCGGCCGAGCTCGGCTATTTCCTGGCCGATGCCGAACCCAGGCTGTTCGTCTGCCGGCCCGAGGACCGGGACGCCCTGGCGAGCGTCGCGGAGCAATCAGGGGCGCGGGTCGAGACCCTGGGCGCCGCCGGCGACGGCACGCTGTGGCCCCAGGTCGAGGCCGCGGCCCCGGTGGCCCGCGTGCCCCGCGCCACGGACGACCTGGCGGCGATCCTCTACACCTCGGGCACGACCGGGCGGTCCAAGGGCGCCATGCTCAGCCACGGCAACCTGGTGTCGAACGCCCAGGCCCTGGTCGAGGCCTGGCGCTTCACCGCCGACGACCGGCTGCTGCAAATGCTGCCGATCTACCACACCCACGGGCTGTTCGTGGCGGTCAACACCTGCCTGCTCTCGGGCGCGTCGATGATCCTGCTGCCGAGGTTCGACGCCGCGCTGGCCCTGAAGCGGCTGGCCGACGCCACCGTGATGATGGGCGTGCCGACCTTCTATACCCGCCTCCTGGCCCAGCCCGGCCTCACTCGGGACGCGGTCGGCCATGTCAGGCTGTTCGTGTCGGGCAGCGCGCCCCTGTCGGCCGAGACCCACAAGGAGTTCCAGGCGCGCACCGGCCACGCCATCCTGGAGCGCTACGGCATGACCGAGACCGGCATGATCACGTCCAACCGCTATGACGGCGAGCGCCGGCCGGGCGCGGTCGGCGCGGCGCTGCCCGGGGTCGCGGTGCGCATCGCCGATCCCCAGACCGGGCGCGTCCTGCCCACGGGCGAGGTCGGCGTGATCGAGGTCCGCGGCCCCAACGTGTTCCAGGGCTACTGGCGCCAGCCCGAGAAGACCGCCGCCGAGATGCGGCCCGACGGCTTCTTCGTCACCGGCGACATGGGCCACCTGGACGAAACGGGCTATGTCACCATCGTCGGCCGCGCCAAGGACCTGATCATCTCGGGCGGCCTGAACATCTATCCGGCCGAGGTCGAAGGCGCCCTGGACGCCCTTCCGGGCGTCGCCGAGTCGGCGGTGATCGGCGTGCCCCATCCCGACTTCGGCGAGGGCGTGGTCGGCGTGCTGGCCCGCCGCCCCGGCGCCGCCTTGGACGAAGCCCAGGTGCTGGCGGCGCTGGGCCAGCAGCTTGCCCGGTTCAAGCTGCCCAAGCGCGTGGTGTTCGTCGACGCCCTGCCGCGCAACGCCATGGGCAAGATCCAGAAGGCCGAGCTGCGCCGGACCTATGCCGGGCTGCTGGGGGAGTAGCGCGGCAGCCGCAGCGCCGCGGCGAAGCTGGCCGCGTGCAGGACGGACAGCAGCAGGAACGCCGTGCCGTAGGCGCCGGCGGGGTCGGCGCCGAGACGCCAGGCCAGCACAGTGGCGCACAGCGTGGTCACGGCCGGCCCGCCCAGGCGCTGGACGATGTTGAGCGTGGTCGTGGCCATGGGCAGCGCCGGCCGTGCGACCGACGCATAGGCCGCCGCGATCGCCGGCAACCCGACTGCGCTCTGGCCGATGCCGCGGACGAACAGCGCCGGCGCCAGGATCTCGGGGTCGAGGCCATGGCTCGCCAGGTACAGCATCGGCAGGGTGCCGGCGAGCGCCACCAGGGCCCCGGTGGCGGACACCAGCCGGATGCCGAAGCGCTTGGTCAGTGCTCCGGTCGTGGGGTAGGTGCACAGCATCCCCAGGCCCAGCGGCGCCATCAGCCATCCCATCTCGCCCGGCGCCCGGCCGCAGCCGCGGATCAGGAAGATCGGGATCAGCATCTGGCCGGCAAAGGCCACGCCGTTCGACAGGAACTGGGTCACCGCCGCGGCCCGGAACACCGGCCCCTGGAACAGGCCGAGGTCGATCAGCGCCCGGTCGCCCTTGCGCCGCGCCAGCAGCACGAACAGCGCGAGCAGCAGGACCGAGACGGCCGCCGCCGCCCGCCCGGCTGCGTCGTCCAGCTTGTCCGTGCCGTAGAGGAACAGGGCCAGGCCCGGCGACAGCACGGCCAGACCGGCGAAATCCAAGGGCCGGGCCTGCCGCTCGCCGCGGTCGTCGGGAAGCACCGCCAGCGCCAGCGCGATCGCCGCGGCCGCGACCGGCAGGTTGAGCAGGAACAGCCAGCGCCACGAGGCCTGCTGCAGGATGGCGCCGGCGACCACCGGCCCCAGGATCGGCGCCAGCAGCACCGGCACCGCGGCATAGCCGACCACCCGGGCCATATGCCGTCCGGCGGCGCGGGCCATCATCATCTGCGCCATCGGCGCCAGCAGGCCGCCGGCGACGCCCTGCAGCACCCGGAACGCGATCAGAACAGGCGCCGACCAGGCCAGCCCGCACAGCGCCGAGGTCAGCGCGAAGGCGGCGAAGCAAGCGATGTAGAGCCGCTTGGCCCCGATGCGGTCGACCAGCCAGCCGCTGAGCGGCAGGGCCAGGGTCAGCGACAGGAGGTAGCCGCTGGTCACCCACTGGATCGTCGTGAGCGGGCTCGCCAGGTCGGCCGCCAGGCTCGACAACGAGACATTCACGATCGTGGTGTCGAGCTGCGCCAGGAACGAGCCGAGCACGGCGATGGCCGTGATCTTCCAGATCGCGGGATCCAGGCGCTCATGCAGCCGGTCGGTCATGCCCACCCCATAGCAGATCCGAACCGGCGCTGGGATCGCGGCTCGCCGGCCGTGTAAGAGCTGTTGGCCACCGTCGCACAAGGTCCTCGAATGGTCCGAGCCGCCGCCGTCATCCTGACGTTCGCCCTGACCGCCACGGCCGCCGCGGCGCACGAGCCCGATCCGCGCCGCCTGCCGGTCGGCGACCACCATGTCTCCGACCGGCCGCGGGCCGGCTGGGTCTGGGCCTGCCGCACCGACCCGCAGGCCCACGGCGCGCAGGGCCACGGCGCGCAGGGCCACGGCGCGCAGGGCGCGGGCCCGTGGATCCACGATGACGGCACCTATGACGCGACGGCCAAGGCCGTGGTCGCCGGCGCCGTGCGCTGGCCCGGCCAGTTCGCCGCCGGCATCGTCGGCGACCGGCGCATCCTGACCCTGACCGGGCTGCCGACCACGCCGACCGGCATCTTCCCGATCGCACCGCAGGATCCGGCCTATCGCTACGACCGCAACCCGAACGCGATCCGGCCGCAGGTCATCCGCATCGCCGTGCCGGCGGCCCCGGAGCTGGCGCCGGAGGCGTCCTGCGCGCCCGGCGCGGTCGGCGTGCTGCTCAACGGCGCGGCGCTGTTCAGCGCCCTCGACGCGCCCGGCCGCGACGCCGCCGCCCATGAAGCCCAGGACGCCTGCCAGGGCCATCCCCAGGAGAGCGGGCTCTACCATCACCACCAGGTCAGCCGCTGCCTGCTCGACGCCGATGCCGGCCCCGGGCCGTCCCGGCTGATGGGCTACGCCCTGGACGGCTTCGGCATCTACGGCCCGCGCGACGAGACCGGCCGGGCGCTCTCGACCGCCGATCTGGACGAATGCCACGGCCGCACCGGCCCGGTCGAATGGGAAGGCCGGCGCGTCGTCATGTACCACTATGTCGCGACGCTGGATTTTCCCTACACCGTGGGCTGCCTCAAGGGACGCTATTCGCCGGCCGACGTCCGCGCCTTGATGGGCCCGCCGCCCGACCTCGGCCTTGCTGCCGAACGGCTGGGCATCGATCCCGGACGGCTGCGCGCCGCCCTGGGCCCGCCCCCGCCCGACCTCGGCGCCGCCGCAGTCCGGCTCGGCATCGGCGAAGCGGACCTGCGCCGGGCGCTGGGCGTGCCGTGATCGGATCGAGCGCAGCGAGACCTATGCGGCCCGGGCGGCCCGCGGGTCGCGGGCGACCCGCACGTCGCGGGCGGGCGGGCAGCCGAAGGTCCGGCCATACTCGCGGGTGAACTGCGAGACGCTCTCATAGCCGACCCGGAAGGCGGCGCGGCTCGCCGACAGCCCTTCGCCCAGCATCAGGCGGCGGGCCTCGATCAGGCGGAGCCGCTTCTGGAACTGGATCGGCGACAGCGACGTCACCGCCCGGAAATGCTGGTGGAAGCTCGACGGGCTCATGCCGGCCGCCGCGGCCAGCCGCTCGACCCGCACCGGGCGGTCGAACTCGGCGCGCAGGATCGCCACCGCCCGGGCGATCCGCTGCCCGACGCCATTGGGGCGGCCGAGCGCCCGCAGGACGCTGCCCTGCGGGCCGGTCAGCAGCCAGTAATGCAGCTCGCGCAGCAGCGACGCGGACAGCACCGGGATCGCATCGGGGCGGTCGAGCAGCCGCATCAGCCGCAGCGCGCAATCGGCGACCGCCGCCTGCGTCGCGGCGACCAGCACCGGCGGATCGCCTGAGCCGGCCGCCGGCGGATCGAGCTGGGCCGCCAACTCGGCCAGCACCCCCAGGTCGAGGTCGACGGCCAGCGCCAGATAGGGCTCGGCGGGGCTGGCCCGGATGATCCGGCTCGAAGCCGGCACGTCGGCGCGCACGATCGCCGTCTGCCCGGCCGCGAACTCGTGGGTCGCCAGCCCCACCGTCACCTGCTTGGCACCCTGCAGGATAAGGCAAGCCAAAGGTTTGTAGAGGGTGCGCTGGATGCCCGTCGGCGACGGCGCGCGCCCGATGCCGACGCCCGGGATCGGAGTCGCCAGATAGTAGGTGGGGCTGCCGGCGGCATAGCGCCCGACCGCGTCCCGGAGGGCATCGCTCATGCGCCGACGCTAGGCGACGCCGCCGGCCGGGTCCAGGGTGATCGGAGGATTGGGCAACACGTTCGGCGCTTTCGGCAAGGCGATGCCCCGGCCCGGCCCCATCTCGAGGGTCCCAGCCTTCCAGGAGACCGACCATGGAGATGACCGGCAACACCATCCTGATCACCGGCGGCGGCTCGGGCATCGGCCGCGGCCTGGCCGAAGCCTTCCACGCCACGGGCAACCAGGTGATCGTCGCGGGCCGCCGCGCCCAGGCCCTGGCCGAGGTCGTGCGCGCCAACCCGGGGATTGCTTCGGCCGAGCTCGATATCGCCGACCCGCCGTCGATCGCCGCGTGCGTAGCGCAGGTCGTCCGCGACCATCCCGGCCTGAACGTGCTGGTCAACAATGCCGGCATCATGCGGATCGAGGACGTCCTGGCCGACGGCGCCGGCCTGCCCGACTGCGAGGCGACGATCGCCACCAACCTGCTGGGGCCGATCCGGCTGACCGCCGCCCTGCTGCCGCATCTGCGCCGCCAGCCGCGGGCCGCGGTCGTCAATGTGAGCTCGGGCCTGGCCTTCGTGCCGCGGGCCGACACGCCGACCTACAGCGCGACCAAGGCGGCGCTGCATTCCTACACCCAGTCGCTGCGCCACCAGCTGCGCGCGACCGCGGTCCAGGTGATCGAGCTCGCCCCGCCGCTGGTCGCGACCGGCCTGTCGCCCGGCCAGGAGTCGAACCCGCGGGCGCTGCCGCTCGACGCCTTCATCGCCGAGGCGATGGCGCTGCTCGCGGCCGACCCCGCGGCCCGGGAGATCCTGGTCGAACGCGTGCACCGGCAGCGCTTCGCCGAGGCCCGGGGCGACCACGACGAGGTGTTCGCGCTGATCAACGGGTGAGCCCGGAGGGCTTACGCCGGCAGCGCTCCGCCCGCCGCCTGGATCAGCACGCGCGCGGCGGCCTTGGCGGCACGGGCCATCGCGGGATCGCCGCGGACCAGCGCGGCGGCGATGGCGCCGTCGACCAAGAGGGCAAGCTGAGTGGCCAGGCCGTCGGGGTCGGCAACGCCCAGCCGCACCAGCTGCTCGCGGAACCAGTCGCGACGGGCGTCCTTGAAGGCGATCGCGATGCGGTTGGCGGGGTGCCCGGGCTCGCCGATCTCGGCGACCGCGTTGACGAACGGACAGCCGCGGTAGCCCGGCCTCCCGATCGACTGCTCGAGTCGGTCGAAGGCGTCCAGGATCGCCACGGCCGGTGGTCTGTCGGCAGCATCGACCGGCGTGAAGCGCCGCTCGAGATAGGCGGCGATCAGCGCGTCCTTCGACGGGAAGTAGTTGTACAGCGTGCGCTTGCTGATGCCGATCTCGGCGGCGACGGTGTCGACCCCGATGGCGCGGATACCGCGACCGTAGAACAGCCGGTCCGCAGTCTCCAGGATCCGCTCGGCCATCGCCGCCTTGCCTGCCGCTCGTTCCATCTTACACAGACCTGTGCACTTTTCGCTTGACGGGCCACACCCGCCCCTCATTAAACTACACAGACCTGTGTAATCAAGGGGAAGCGACGCGATGCTCACGCTGTATTATTTCCCGGGCGCCTGCTCGACGGCGGTCCATGTCGCCCTCGAGGAAACCGCGGCACCCTATGAGCGCCGCCTGGTCGACCTGCGCGGCGGCGAGCAGCGGGGCGAGGCGTTCCAGCGCGTCAACCCGCGCGGTCAAGTGCCGGTGCTCACCGATGACGGGCTGGTGCTGACCGAATGCGCCGCCATCCTGACCTATCTCGGCCTGCGCTTCCCCGAATCCGGCCTGCTGCCGGCCGACCTCCCCGGCCAAGGGCGCTGCCTGGCGCTGCTGGCCTGGATCGCCGCCCAGGTCGACCCGGTGTACCGGCGGGCGGCGCGGCCGGAGCGCATCGTCCCCGACGCGGCCGCGCAACCCGCGATCAAGGAGGCGGCGACCGCCACCTTCTGGGCCAAATGCCAGGACATCGACAGACTGCTGGTCGATCGCCCGTGGCTGGCCGGTGATGCCGTGTCGGCCTGCGATCTCTATGCGCTGGTCTATTACGGCTGGGGGCTGCGGATCGGACTGCCGATGGCCGAGCTCGCCGGCTATACGGCCCTGGCCCGGCGCCTGCTCGACCGGCCGGCTGTCCGCCGGGCCTTGGAGCACGAGCAGCATCCGCTGTTGGCCGCGACATTCCGATAGCCGGGGATCCCGGGCCGCTACAGCTCGAATGTGCCGCTCATGACCTCGACGCAGCGGCCGCCGACCCGCACCGCCTCGACCCGGCCGCCGCGCTTGTCGACGCGGGCGACGAGGCGGCTGGGACGGCCCATCTCGACGCCCTGGTGGACGGTCAGCGTCAGGGCGAGGTCGGCTTCGGCAGCGAGGCTGGCGGTCAGCGCCGCCATGGCGCCGGTGGCGCTGCCGGTCGCCGGGTCTTCCAGGATGCCGTCCATGGGCGCGAACATGCGGGCCCGGACCTCGCCGCCGTCGCGGACATAGATGAACACGGCGTCGGCATGGTCCAGCGGCAGGGCCTCGGCATAGGCCGAGAGGCTGGGCCGCGCCCGGCGCAGGGCATCGAGGCTGGCCAGCTCGGCCACGACGAAGGGCAAGCCGACCGAGGCCACGGTCGGCCGATGGCGCCCGGTCGCGACGTCGGCCGGATCCAGCGACACGCAGGCGGCCAGCCGGTCGGGCGGCAGGGTCGAGCGGAGGCTGAGCGGCTCGGGCGCGGTCAGCTCGGCGCCGACTACCGCGCCGTTCTCGGTCAGCAGCTGCACCGGCACCAGCCCCGCTTTTTCCTCGAACAGCAGGCGGCCGTCCGGTGGCGCCACGCCTTGGCGCGCCAGCACGAAGGCGGTCCCGACATTGGGATGGCCGGCGAACGGCAATTCGGCCTTGGGCGTGAAGATCCGCACCCAGGCGGTGTGCGCCGGGTCGCGCGGCGGCAGCACGAAGGTGGTCTCGGAGTAGTTGAACTCGGCGGCGATCGCCTGCATCTGCGCCGGCGTCAGCCCGTCCGCGTCAAGCACCACGGCGACCGGGTTGCCGCCGAACGGGCGGTCGGTGAAGACGTCGGCGGTCAGGTAGCGGCGGCGCATCGGTCGCTCTCCTTCAGGGCATGTGGCAGGTCGCCATAGCCGGTGAACCGCCGCTCATAGGCCAGGCCCAGGCGCCGGGCCGCGGCCTCGGCGCTGCGGTCGAGCGCCGGATCGTCGGTCTGGGCCAGGTAGACCAGCCGCTCGTACTGGCCGAAATAAGCATCGCGCAGCTCGGGATGGCGGTCGAGGCCCAGCCCCTCGATCACCAGCGTCTCGAACTGCCGGGCCAGGAAGTCGGTCAGGAAGAACGACCGCATGTCGGCCTCGGCGCGCGCCGCGAAGGCGTCGAGGCCGCTGAACAGGGCGTAGCAGTGCGGCCCGGGCAGCCGCGCCACGCCCTCTTCGGCCAGCACCGCATCAAGCGCGCCGCCGGTGCCGCAATCGGCATAGCCGACCAGGATCCGCTCGTAGCGGCCGCGGGCGGCGCGGATGGCCGCCCGCACCGCGCCGGGGATCGCCTGCGGCCGGTTGTGCAGGCCGGCCGGCAGGCAGTGCAGCGTCAGGTCCAGCTGGCCCAGGTCGATCACCGCCTGGATCTCGCGCGCGAGCGCGCCGCAGGCCAGGACCAGCGTGGGGCCGCCGACCTCGGCTCCTCCTCCCCTTGTGGCTAGGGGATCCACACAACCCGGATCACCGAGCATGATCGGCCGCTTGGCCATCCTACTCGTCATCCCCGCGAAGGCGGGGATCCAGCCGTGGTGGCAAGCTCGACATCGTCCCTGTTGATACCTGCGTCGAGCCAACTGGATTCCCGCTTTCGCGGGAATGACGAGTAAAGAACTTGTTCGGAATAGAGTGCGAAGTCCCGTTAGGTCGCGGCATGGACGCTACGCCGGTGCGCGCTGGTTGTGCCGGCGGCCGACCATCTCCTTGGCGGTCTCGACGGCCACGGCGGCGTCGCGGCAATAGGCGTCGGCGCCGATCGCGCGGGCGAAGTCGGCGTTGAGCGGCGCCCCCCCGACCAGCACGATCAGCCGGTCGCGGATGCCCTTCTCCTTCAGCGCCTCGATCACGACCTTCATATAGGGCATGGTCGTGGTCAGCAGCGCCGACATGCCCAGGATGTCGGGCTGGTGCTCCTCGATCGCGGCCAAATATTTCTCGACCGGATTGTTGATGCCGAGGTCGATCACCTCGAACCCGGCGCCTTCCATCATCATCGCGACCAGGTTCTTGCCGATGTCGTGGATGTCGCCCTTGACGGTGCCGATCACCATCTTGCCGACGGAAGGCGCCCCGGTCTCGGCGAGCAGCGGCCGCAGCACCGCCATGCCGGCCTTCATGGCGTTGGCCGACATCAGGACCTCGGGCACGAACAGGATGCCGTCGCGAAAATCCTCGCCGACGATGCGCATGCCCTCGACCAGGGCCTCGGTCAGCACCCGGTAGGGCAGCCAGCCGCGCCCGAGCAGGATGTGGACGCCCTCGACGATCTCGTCCTTCAGGCCGTCATACAAATCGTCGTGCATCTGCCGGACCAGATCGGGATCCGGCAGTTCCGAAAGCACGATGTCGTCGCCGTCCGCCATCAGAGGACCTCTGCCGCAACAGTCACGGCCCAGGACTATAGGCGGTCAGAACCGCTGCGGCGAGAACGGGCTCACATCGATGGCGGGCGGCCGGCCCTCGATCAGGTCGGCCACCAGCATGGCGGTGGCGGCCGCCTGGGTCAGGCCGTAATGGCCGTGGCCGAAGGCGTAGACCACGCGGCCGTCGCGGCGGGCCGGGCCGATCACCGGCCGCGAGTCCGGGATCGACGGCCGGAACCCCATCCAGCGCCGCGCCGGCCGGCCGGGGTCGAAGCCGGGCAGATAGCGCTGGAGCCGCCGCGCCATCGCGGCGGTGCGGCCGTGGTTGGGCGCGGCGTCCAAGCCGGCGAACTCGACCGCGCCGCCGATGCGGTCGCCGATGTCGAGCGGGCTGGTGACGAAGCCCTCGCCCTCATAGGTGACCGGGCGCGACAGGCCAAACGTCCCCGGCTCATAGGTGGCGTTGTAGCCGCGCTCGGTGTCCAGCGGGATCGCGTCGCCCAGGCCGTGGGCCAGCGGCCGCGACCAGATGCCGGCCGCCAGCACCAGCCGGTCGCAAGCCACCGGCGCGCCTGGTTCGATGCGGGCCTGGGGACCGGCCTCGCCCGGCTCGATGGCCGTGGCCGCCGCGGTGACCCGGACGGCGCCGCGGTCGAGCGCGCGCGCCAGCAGGTCCGCCGCCACGGCGCGCGGATCCGAGACATGGCAGGCCTCGGGATAGTAGGCGGCAGCCTCGACGTTGCGCAGCGCCGGCTCCAGGGCGGCGACGCCGGCGGCGTCCAGGCTCTCGACGGCGATGCCGAAGGCGCGCTGCCGGGCCAGCAGGCCTTCGGCGCGGGCGAAGGCGGCGCGGCTCGACCACACATGCAGGCAACCGCGCGGCCGCAGGTGGCCGCCGAGATCCAGCGCCGCCAGGCGCCGCTGCCAGGCCGGCAGCGCCAGGGCGTTGAGGGCGCGGATCGCCTGGATGCTCGCTTCGACCCGGGCCGGCGCCGACGCCACCACGAAGCGCCACAGCCAGGGCACCAGCCGCGGCAGATAGGCCGGGCGGATCGCCAGCGGGCCCAGCGGATCGGCCAGCCAGCGCGGCAGGTGGCGCCACACCTTGGGCGAGGCCAGCGGCAGGATGTCGGTGTGGGCGATCCAGCCCGCATTGCCGTCGCTGGGCCGCCCGTCGGGCGCGCCGGGATCGACCAGGGTCACGGCATGGCCGCGGTCCATCAGCTCATGGGCCGCGGCCAGGCCGACGATGCCGGCCCCGACGATGGCGATCCGCACCGGCCGCCTAGGACGGGCTGCGGTCGACGACCTGGAAGCCCTTGGCGAAGGGATCGCGGTCGTCGATGACGATGGTGTTGAAGCCGGTGACCCGCGCCCAGCCCTCGACCGACGGGATGATGGCGTCGCGGTCGCCGACCCGGGCCCGGCCTTCGATGCGGCCGACAAAGGTCGAGCCGATGATGCTCTCATGGACGAAGCTATCGCCATCGGTCAGGCGGCCGGTCGCCGCCAGCTGGGCCATGCGCGCCGAAGTGCCGGTGCCGCAGGGCGAGCGGTCGATCGCCTTGTCGCCGTAGAACACGGCGTTGCGGGCGGTGCCCGCCGGGGTCTGCGGCCGGCCGGTCCACAGCACATGGGTCAGGCGGTCGATCGCCGGGTTCTCGGGATGGACGATGCGGTGGCTTGTGTTGAACGCCGCCCGAAGCCGCGGGCTGAAGCGCAGGATGTCCGACGGCTCCAGGTCCGCAAGGTCGGCATAGCGCGCCTGCGGCTCGACGATGGCGTAGAAGTTGCCGCCATAGGCGACATCGACGGTGAGCGCGCCCAGCCCCTCGACCTCGACCGGATAGCCGGTGCCGTAGAGGAAGGACGGCACGTTGGTCAGACGCACGCGCTCCACGAACGGGCCGTTCTGCTCATAGCGCGCCTCGACCACGCCGGCCGGGGTATCCAGCCGCACCAGGCCCGGCGTGCGGGGATGCAGGAGCCCGTTCTCGAGGGCGATGGTGACGGTGCCGATGGTACCGTGGCCGCACATCGGCAGGCAGCCCGAGGTCTCGATGAACAGGATGCCGGTGTCGCAGTCGTCGCGGGTCGGCGGGTAGAGGATCGAGCCCGACATCATGTCGTGGCCGCGCGGCTCGAACATCAGGCCGGTGCGGATCCAGTCGTACGCCTGCAGGAAGTGCTGGCGGCGCTCGAACATCGTGGCGCCGGCCAGCTGCGGGATGCTGCCGCCGGCGACCACCCGCACCGGGTTGCCGCAGGTGTGCCCGTCGATGCAGAAGAAGGTGTGGCGCGCCATGGCCGGGGTTCCGCGGGTTAGAGGCCGACGTCCGGCAGCGCCGGCCGGTGCTCGATCGCCTTGGCCATGATCGCCTCGACCGCGGCCCGCTCGGCCGGCGGCAGCGGCAGGCGCGGCGGCCGGGTCAGCGCCGAGCCGCGGCCCATGATCTCTTCGCACAGCTTGATGCATTGGACCAGGTCGGGCCGGGCGTCGAGATGCAGCAGCGGCATGAACCAGTCGTTGAGCGCCTTGGCTTCCTCGTAGCGGCCGACGCGGGCCAGGCGGAACAGGGTCTCGCCTTCGCGCGGGAAGGCGTTGGACATGCCCGACACCCAGCCGACCGCGCCCATCAGCACGCTTTCGACCACGACGTCGTCGAGGCCCGCGAACAGCACGAAGCGGTCGCCGACCAGGTTGCGCAGGTCGGTGAAGCGCCGCGTGTCGCCCGACGATTCCTTGAAGCACACGACGGTGTCGCAGTCGGCGAGCGAGGCCAGGATATCGGGCGTGACGTCGTTCTTGTAGATCGGCGGGTTGTTGTAGACCATCACCGGCAGGTCGGTGGCCTGGGCGACGCCGCGGAAATGCGCGGCCGTCTCGTGCGGCTTGGCCGAATAGACCAGGGCCGGCATGACCATGATGCCGTCGAGCCCGACCCGCGCCGCCTCGCGCGCGACCTCGCAGGCGAAGGCGGTCGTGAACTCGGCGACGCCGGCGATCACCGGCACGCGGCCCCGCGCCGTCGCTTTGGCCATCTCCATGACCGCGACCTTCTCGGACCGGCTGAGCGAGGTGTTCTCGCCGACCGTGCCGCACATGATCAGCCCCGATACGCCGTCGCGGATCAAGCCGTCGACGACCCGCGCCGTGGCGTCCAGGTCAAGCGCATAGTCCGGCTTGAACTGGGTGGTGACCGCCGGGAACACGCCCGTCCATGCGACTCGTGCCATCGTCCGCTCTCCGCCTTGTGTAGATTGTATAAAATCTACATCGCGACGTGACGTCAAGCCTGCTATGGTCGACGCATGGTCAAGACCCTGCAGCATCGCACCATCGCCGCCGCCGTCGCCGAGGCGCTGCGCCAGCGCATCGTCGGCGGCGACCTGGCGGCCGGCGCGCCGCTGCGCCAGGACGCGCTGGCCGGCGAGTTCGGCGTCAGCCGGATCCCGGTGCGCGAAGCGCTGCTGCAGCTGGAAGCCGAGGGTCTGGTCAAGATCCATCCCCATCGCGGCGCGATCGTGTCGGGCCTGTCGTGGGACGAGGTGGCCGAACTGTTCGCACTGCGCGCGCTGCTGGAGCCGCGGCTGCTGAGGGCCTCGGCGCCGAACCTGACGTCGGCGGACTACGCCCGGCTCGACGCCATTCTGCGCGAATACAGCGCCGAGCTGCGCGCCAACAATGTCGGCCGCTGGGGCGCCCTCAATGTCGAGCTGCACCGGGTGCTGTACCAGCATGCCGGCCAGCCGCGCACCCTGGCGATCGTCGGCGCCCTGCTGCAGGACAGCGACCGCCACGCCCGCCTGCAGCTGGCCCTGACCGGCGCCCTGGAGCGCGCCGAGACCGAGCATGCCGACCTCGTCCGCCTGTGCGCCGAGGGCGGGGTCGACGCCGCCTGCGCGCTGCTGCAGGCGCACATCGAGAATGCCGGGGCGTCGCTGCAGCGGTATATTGAGCGCCAGGCGACATAGCGGCGGGGTCGCCTCGCTTACCGTCGGGGTCGCGGCGAAGGGCTTATTTGAACCATGTCCTTCCGAATTGGCGGGTTGATCTTCGCCTCTGCGGTCGTGGTGATCGGGCTGGGCGCGCCGAAAATCGCCGACGCGAGTATCGACTGCCAAGCGACTCGCGACGACGTGGAACGTGCGATTTGCGAAGCGCCGGTCACCGAGGAGCGCACCTTGGGGAACTATCGGCTGGTGCGACGACAAGCGAAACTGACGCGGGATGAAATCCGTCCGGACTCCGATCGCGACGGAGGCCGAGCGGTCGAGATAGAGATCGATTGGGAGCAAATCGATCCTGCAGCCGACCCGCTCGCGGCCGCCGCCAATGAACGACTGCGCTCCATAGCGCACGCTGACTGGCCGCCACAGGATGACGACATAGATTTCGGGAGAAGGACTTCTGTATACAGAATAAATGCAGATTTTGTGCCCGTTACCGAGGAGACTTGGATATTTGGCCACGGCGCAAATCACGGCCTCTCCGAGACGATCGAGCATAATTTCATCCCGGGAGAGTGGCGAGAAATTCGAGCGTCCGATATTTTCCTCCCGAATTCGGGATGGGAGAAAATTCTACTTCGCGAGGCACTCGATCAGCTACACAACAAAGAGGGAATATATGGAGAAAATCCAGAATATATTTCAAGCTTGATCGAGACCACCAGCTATTGGCGTTTGACTGACGATGAGCTGGTTATCGGATTGCCGCAATGGTCGGTCTCAATGAATATGCCGGGAATCGATATTTCGTGGCGCGATCTTTCGCGTTATCTCAATCCGAGAGGACCATTCCGCCCGGCTGCAGAGGCCGCCAAGAGAACGTTGCATTAGGCTGACACTCGACGCCACGATCACCCGCCCGCGCGGATCCCAATTCTGCAGATCGAACAGCAGGTGATCCCTACTTGGTTCCAAGCGCCTTGCGTGACCGGCCGCCCCGGCGACCGTTCTCGCGGGAGGCTGCGGCCTTTCTCGGCGTGCGCGCCTGTCCGCCCGCTGCGCCCAATCGGGCTGCCATCCAACGCCACGAGCCGAGCACGCCGTCCAGCAGCGCAGGCACGTACAGGTCGGCGTCGAGCCGTGGGAAGTGCAGTCCGAGCCCCATGCCGTCCACTTCGATAACGCGCAGGTCCTCGGTCGAGGCACCCGCAAGACCCTCGACGTCGCGGGGCGCGAGCCCAAGCTCCACGCCCGTGGAGAGCGTGATGACGACCCGCCCCCGGCCGGTGTCGTAGCGGGCGGCAATCGCGCGCGGTCCGCGCAGACGCGCCTCACCGCGGCGCTGGGCAGCTTCGAACTGCGCGTCGAAAGCCTGATCTGGCGGCTCAGCCATGGATGCGTCTCCATGCTTTCAGCAACATCGGTTGGTGCTCGGCGACCAGCTGCAGCACCCGCCGCCCGCTCGCGCCGCCGGCCGCCAGCGACGGGGGCAGCGCACCATGGGACACTATCCGCCGGTACGGCGACAAGCAGGCGAAATCCATACGAGCACCGATCGAGAGGCGGAGGCCGAGCGCTATGGCGGCCGCCATGTCCTGGATCAAAGCGTCCCGCGCCCCGCAGCCGCACGGTCACGCACCGAGCCGCAGAGGTGCCGCATGACCCAGGAATTCGACGCCCGCCACGACGACTGGTTCGAGATCGGCAGCAGCCTGCAGCGGACCGGCGTGGTGCTGGTCCGCAACGCCATCGACCCCGCACCCCTGCACGGGCTGCTGGCCGAGGTCCGGGCCGAATATGCCCGCCGGGACGCCCATCAGGCGGCCGGTACCCTGCCCGCCGACAAGGCCGGCATGCATCAGGGCTTCCGCGCGATCGGCGTCGCCGAGATGGCGGCCGGCGGCGTGCCGGCGATCCAGGTCCTGTTGCCGCCGCTGGTGGTGGCCATCGCGACCCTGGCGCTGCGCAAGGCGCCCACCCCGTAGTTCTCGTCGTTCCGCACCGCGCGCCCCGACGCCCCCAACCTGCAGATCCCCTATCACCAGGACGCGCGCATCCTGTCGGTGCTGGCGCCCCAGCTCGGCCCCAATCCGCGGCTGATCAACGTCTGGGTGCCGCTGGTGCCGTGCGGCGTCGAATGCCCCGGCCTGGAGGTGGTGAACCGCCGCATGGACGGCCTGGTCCCGACGGCGGACGGACCGGACAGCTACTATGCGCGTCTCGGCACGGCGATCGCCGAGGCGCTTGTTGCGCGCACGGCGGAGCCCTACGAGCTGTGGCATCCGCCGGTCGGAGTCGGCGACCTGTTCCTGTTCCTCGGCACCACCATCCACCGCACCTACGTGACCCCGGCCATGACCGGCGAGCGCATCAGCGCCGATATCCGCCTGCTCTAGCGCGCTCGGCGGTGGGTGCCGCGTCGAGCGCCGTCTCGCTGGCCCTCACCCGTGCCGCGGCTCCCGAATTTGGGCCGTTGCGCTCCGGCGCGGCCGTCGGCGTCGGCAGCCTCGGTCATGGCCTCGATCAGGCGGATCACCTCGAGCCGTTGAGCTTCGGGAAGTGCGGCCAGCAGGGATGCCGCTCGACCGTGCCTCAGACGCGCCTCGGTGCTGGCGGTGCTGGGCGCGGTGCCGGTGCCACAGAGGTCGTCCAGCGGCACGGCCAGGACCCGGGCGATGTCGATCAGGCGCCGGATCGGCAGCTGGCTGTTGCCGATCTCGATTGTTCGTATCTGCACGGGGCTGACGTGGATCGCCGCGCCGAGCTGGGCCCTGCTCAAGCCTTTCGCGAGGCGGATCGATCGAATTCGCGACCCGATCTCCGCCTCCACGGTGCCGCTCGACGGACGGTGCCGGGTCTGCAGCGGAGTATTGGGCAGGGCAACGTCCCCGCTGAGCCACGCCTCGAGCTTCAGCTTGGTCCGGGACTGAAGTTGGGACATACCGGCCAGCGCCGCTTCGAGGGTCGCCGGAACGATCCCGATTTCGAGCGCCGCCGTGGCGTAGTCGAGATCACGGGCCTCGATCGCCGCCGCAACGGCCCTGATGAGATCCGCCGCGGGGACGGACGGTCGGCCCGCGGCGTCATCTGCCGCGGGGGCCGTCACCATGCTCCAGCGCCAACGCGGTTGCCTCATTGCCGGCTCACCGCGCCGCCCGCTCGCCCCGCCGCCCGCCGCGCCGTGCGGCGGCGTCCCCGGCCGCCGGCGGCGAGACCAGCGGGCCCAGGGCGCCGACGATGGCGGCCAGGTCGGGCCGCTCGCGCCTGGCGTGGCCGTCCAGCGCCTGTCGCATGGCGGCCACATGCTCGGGCGAAGTGCCGCAGCAGCCGCCGACGATGCGGGCGCCGGCGTCGACCGCCAGCCGGGCGTAGTCGGCCATGAGGTCGGGCGTGCCGCTGTAATGGACGTGATCGCCGTGGATCACCGGGATGCCGCAATTGGCCTTGGCGATGATCACGGCCTCGGGCCGCGCCGCGGTCATGTCCAGGATCGAGGCCAGCAGGTCGGCGGCGCCGACGCCGCAATTGGCGCCGACCGCCAGCGGCAACCGCTCCAGGTCGTCGGCGACCCCGGCCATGGCGGCGGGGGGCAGGCCCATCATGGTGCGTCCGGCGGTGTCGAAGCTGGCGGTGACCGTATAGGGCAGGCCGGCGCGAACGGCGGCGCGGGCGGCGGCGCGCATCTCCTCGGCGGCCGACATGGTCTCGATCCAGGCGACGTCGGCGCCGCCCTCCTTCAACCCTTCGATCTGCTCCAGGAACACGGCTTCGGCCTCGTCCTCGGTCAGCGGGCCCAGCGGCGCCAGCAGGTCGCCGGTCGGGCCGACCGAGCCCGCCACGACCACCGGCCGGCCGGCCTTGTCCGCGACCTCGCGCGCGATGGCCGCGGCGACCCGGTTGAGCGCGCGCGCCTCGGCCTCCAGCCCGTGCAGCATCAGCCGCCGGGCGTTGCAGCCAAAACTGTTGGTCAGGATGATGTCGGCGCCGGCGTCGACGAAGCTCTGGTGCAGGGCCGCGATGCGCTCGGGGTGGGCCTTCAGCCACAGCTCCGGCGCGTCGCCCGACTGCAGGCCCATCTCGAACAGGTTGGTGCCGGTGGCGCCGTCGGCGAGCAGCCAGGGCCGGGTCTTGAGAAGCTGGTCGAGCATGTGGGCGTCCGTTGCGGGGAAGGCGCGCAGAAGCTAGACCGGGCGGGTCGGAACGCGCCAGGGGAGCGTAGCGTGGCGGAGCGGATCATCGTCTATTGGCGCGACATCCCGGCCCAGGTGATCGTGCGGCGCGGCCGCACGGCCGAGAAGCGCGAGCTGCCTCAGCGCTTCCAGCAAGCCATCGACCGCTGCGCCATGGCCGTGGGCGCCCGCGACTCCGACGCCTATCTGGCCGAATGGCGGCGCGGCGCGCCCGAGGCCTGCGGCGACGACCTGTCCGCCGAGGCCGACGCCGCCCTGGCCGACCTGGACCGGCGGTTCGACGATGCCGGGCTGGCCGCCTTGGTCGCGGCCGGCGGGCGTCGGCCATGAGGGACGACGACAGTCCGCGCGATGCCCTGGTCGTGTTCCTGCCGAGCGGCCGGCGCGGGCGCTTCCCGATCGGCACGCCGCTGCTGCAGGCGGCGCGCAGCTTGGGCGTCTATGTCGAATCGGTGTGCGGCGGGCGCGGGCTATGCGGGCGCTGCCAAGTGCAGCCGGCCGCCGGGGTCTTCGCCAAGCACGGCATCACCAGCCGCGCCGAGCATCTGCCGCCGCTGACCGAGACCGAGCGCGGCTATGCCGAGCGCGGCCGCCTGCCGGCCAACCGGCGCCTGAGCTGCACCGTGACGGTGCTGGGCGACCTGGTGGTCGACGTGCCGACCGATGTCGCCATCAACCGCCAGGTCGTGCGCAAGCGGGCCGAGGCCCGCGCCATCGTCCGCGACCTCGCCACCCATCTGCACTATGTCGAGCTGCCGCCGGCCGACCTGGCCCAGCCGGTCGGCGACCTCGACCGGCTGGCCGCGGCGCTGGCGGGCGAGCGCGGCGACGGCCCGATCGGCTGCGACCCGGCGCTGCTGCCCGACATCCAACCGGTGCTGCGGGCCGGCGGCGGCAAGGTCACGGCGGCGGTCCATGCCGACCAGGGCCCACCGACCATCATCGCCCTGTGGCCCGGCTATCGCGAGCGGCTGTTCGGGATCGCGGCCGACATCGGCTCGACCACCATCGCCTGCCACTTGGTCGACCTGATGAGCGGCCGCACCGTCGCCTCGGCCGGCACCGCCAATCCCCAGATCCGCTTCGGCGAGGATCTGATGTCGCGGGTGTCCTACGTCATGCTCAACCCCGACGGGCGCGCGGCGCTGACGTCGGCGGTCCGCGACGCGCTGGGCATGCTGGTCGGCCGGGTCGCGGCCGAGGGCGGCGTGGCGCCCGACGAGATCGTCGAGGCGGTGCTGGTCGGCAACCCGATCATGCATCACCTGTATCTGGGCATCGATCCGCGGCCGCTGGGCGAGGCGCCGTTCGCGCTGGCGGTGTCGGCGGCGCTGCGGATCCCGGCGCGGGAGCTGGGCCTGGCGATCCATCCCGGCGGCCGCGCCTATCTGCTGCCCTGCATTGCCGGCCATGTCGGCGCCGACGCCGCCGCGGTCGCCCTCGCCGAGGCGCCGCACCGCGCCGACAGCATGACCCTGGTCGTCGACGTCGGCACCAATGCCGAGATCCTGCTGGGCGACAAGCACCGGGTGCTGGCCGCCAGCTCGCCCACCGGCCCGGCCTTCGAAGGGGCGGAGATCTCGACGGGCCAGCGCGCCGCCCCCGGCGCCATCGAACGCGTGCGCATCGACCGCGAGACCCTGGAGCCGCGGATCAAGGTGATCGGCGTCGACGCCTGGTCCGACGAGCCGGGGTTCGCCGAGGCGGCCGCCGCAACCGGCGTCACCGGCATCTGCGGCTCGGGCATCATCGAGGCGGTGGCCGAGCTGTTCCTGGCCGGCCTGGTCACCGCCGACGGCGTGGTCGACGGCACGCGGCCGTGCGGCCGGCTGGTGGCGACCGACCGCACCCACGCCTATGTGCTGTGGCGCGGCGAGGTCGAGATCCGCATCACCCAGCGCGATATCCGGGCGGTCCAGCTGGCCAAGGCCGCGCTCCATGCCGGCATCAAGCTGCTGATGGACCGCGCCTGTATCGATCGGGTCGACCGGATCCGCCTGGCCGGCGCCTTCGGCAGCCACATCGACCCGACCTACGCCATGGTCCTGGGCCTGATCCCCGACTGCCCGCTGGACCAGGTGACCGCGGTCGGCAATGCCGCCGGCACGGGCGCCCGCATCGCCCTCCTGAACCGCGCCGCCCGCGCCGAGATCGAGGCCCTGGCCCGCCGCATCGAGAAGGTCGAGACCGCCCTCGAGCCGCGCTTCCAGGAGCAGTTCGTCGCCGCCATGGCGTTCCCGCACAAATCGGACCCGTTCCCGAACCTGGCCGCCGCCGTGGCGCTGCCGGCGCGGGCCGCCGCCGCGGCGCCACGGCGACGGCGGGGGCGGTAGCTGCTCATCGAGCCATCCGCCTCTTTGCGGCATGACGCGGCCACCGCGCCGCGCCGGTCCCGATCGCGATGCCGCCCAGGATCAGTGCCATCGCCAGGACCAGGGAGGCCGCAACCGGCTCCCCCAGCGCGACCGCCGAGCTGGCCACGCCCACGGCCGGCGTCGCGAGCAGGCCGAGGGCGGTCGTCGCCGCCGGCAGGCTGCGGTTGACCATGGCCATGGCCCAGTAGGCCAGCGCCGTCCCGCACACGCCGCCATAGAGGACGGCCGCGGCCAGTCCCGGCGTCCAGGCAATGCGCGGCACGCCGTCGACCGCGAGGGCCAGCGGCGTCAGGATCACCGCCGCCAGCAGGGCTTGCCAGAACGCCAGCTGGAACGGCGTCGCGTGCCAGCGATGGGCGCGGACATAGAGGATGTTGGCGGCCCAGCACAGCGCCGCCAGCAGGATCAGGCCGTTACCGGCCAGGGCCGGGTCGTCGTGCCAGTCGAACGCCGCCGGATTGAACAGGACGACCAGGCCGAGCAGGCCCAGGCCCGTCCCGGCCAGCCGCGGCAGCGTCAGCGGCTCGCCCAGGACCAGCGCCGCGCCCGGCACGACCCATAGCGGCGTCGTATAGCCCAGCACGATCGAGCGGCCGACCGGCACCAGCCGCAGCCCGGCGGCGACCAGGGTCGAGAAGGCCACCATGTGCAGCACCGCCAGCGTCGCCACGACCGGCAGGTCGGCACGGCGCGGCACGACGAACTGGCCGCGCGCCAGCAATAGCGCCAGCAGCGTCGCCGCCGCGATCGCCGCGCGCAGGGCCGTGCTCCACAGCGGCGGGATGCTGTGCACGATGGTCTTGGTCACGGCCCAGTTCAGACCCCAGGTCACGACCACGATCGCGAACAATGCCAGCGCCGTTCGGCGCGGCAAGGGATGAGAATCCACGGCTCGGTCCGCCTGTAGCTCGACAGGCGGCCGAGCATAGGCTCAACTGGTGCCTTCTAAAGATCCAGTTCCACATAGTTCATCAGGCCAGTTTCAATGCACGACCTGCTGTCCGGGCTGATCGACCTGCAACCGCCGCAACGCGGCCAGACGCTGACGCGCCAGCTGTGCGACCAGGTGCGGACCGCGATCCTGAGCGGCGCCCTGGCCACCGGGCAGCGCCTGCCCTCCAGCCGCGACCTCGCCCACCAGCTCGGCCTGTCGCGCAACACGGTCCAGGTCGCCGTCGAGCAGCTGGCCATGGAGGGATATCTCGACGTCGCGCCAGGCCGGCGCCCGATCGTGGCCGCATCGGCGCCGGCGCCGGCGCTGGCTGGCCGCGCGGCGCCGGCACGTCCCGTCACCGTGCGGCCGTCGCACTGGGCCGCGCGTCTTCGCGACACCGACTGGCCGGTGTCGACCGACGGCCGCCTGCGCCCGTTCGCGCCGGGCTTCGCCGATGCGCGCCTGTTCCCACACGAGGTCTGGGCGCGCTGCCTGCGGCGGGCCGCCCGCTGCGCCGCGGCGCAGCGCAGCGCGGCCGTAAACCGGCCGGCGCTGTGCGCCGCCCTGCTCCGCCACCTGGCCGCGCATCGCGGCGTCAAGGCCGATATCGGGCAGATCATGATCCTGCCGTCCGCCCAGGCGGCGATCACGCTCGCCGCCCGGGTCCTGCTCGATCCCGGCGACCTGGCCTGGCTGGAAAGCCCCGGCTATGGCGGCGCCCGAGCCGCGCTCGATGCCGCAGGCGCCCGGATCCGCGGCGTTCCGCTCGACGCCGAGGGCATCACGATCGATGCTGCCGCCGAGCCGCCGCGGCTGATCTTCGTGACCCCGTCGCACCAGTACCCGACGGGCGGGCTGATGACCGTCGGCCGGCGCCGCGATCTCCTGGCCTTTGCCGCTGCCTCGGGCGCCGTGATCGTCGAGGACGACTATGACAGCGAGGTCCAGTATGACGGCCGGCCGGTGGCAGCGCTGCAAGGCCTCGACGGCGCCGGCAGCGTCGTCTATGTCGGGACGGTCTCGAAGTCGACCTTCGCCGACATCCGCCTGGGCTACGCCGTCGTGCCCGATGCCCTGGTCTCCGCCTTCGCACTCGCCCAGCGCCATGCCGGCCTGATCGCCGCGGCGCCGGTGCAAGACGCCTTGGCCGAGTTCATCGACGCCGGCCATTTCGCCGCCCACATCCGCCGGGTGACGCGCCTGTATCGCGAGCGGCGCGACCATCTGGTGCGGGCATTGGGCGCCGCGGCCGGCGACCGCCTGGCCGTCGAGCCGCCCGCCGGCGGCATGCAGCTGGTCGCCGAGCTGCCGCCGGCGTGCGACGACCGCGCAGTCTGCGCCCGCCTCGACGCGCTGGGCGTGATGGCGCGGCCGCTCTCCGGCCAGTTCATCGGGCCAGCCACCCGGCGCGGCCTGTTCCTGGGCTTCGCGGCCTGGACCCTGGCGGAGATCGAGGCCGGCGCCGAGGTCGTCGGCCGGGTCCTGCGGGCCTGAGCCGATCAGGCCATCGGCGCGCCGCCGACCGCGCGCCGCAGCCGCGCCTCGAAATGGTCCGCGAGCGCCGACAGCGCCGCGGCCCCGTCGCCGGTGTAGGCCGGCCCGTGCATCAGGGCCAGGCGCCGGGGCGCCAGCGCCGCCAGCCGGCGCAGATGCGCCGGCGTGTCGGGCGTCAGGCTGGTGAAGCGGGCGGCGTCCTCGGCGGCGATCGCCGGCCCGACGATGTCGTCGGCCGACTCGGCCGGCACCGGGCCGAAGCGGGTGAACAGGTCGCTGGTGAACAGGGTGCCGGTGGTCTCTTCCAGCATCAGCCCCGCATCCCAGCCATGGGGCAGATGCGGCGTGTCCAGCCGGCGCACGCGCCTGCCGCCCAGATCAAGCACCTCGCCGTCCGCGAGCGCCCGCGGCGGCCGCGCCGCGACGTCGCTGAGCCAGGTGGCACAGCCGATCCGGCCATGGACAGCGACGGCCTCGGGTGCCAGCGCCAGCCACTGGTCGAGCGCGCCGCACTCGTCGGCCTCGACATGGGAAAAGGCGAGCCAGCGCAGCCGCTCCGGCGGCAGCACCCGGGCGACCGCATCCCGCAGGCCCGCGAACAGCGCGCGCTGGCCGCAATGGAACAGCAGCGGCTGGTCGGCCCGGATCAGGAACTGGTTGTAGGTCAGCCCCGTCGGCCCAACGCCGGGGACCAAGGTCGACAGGCGGAATATCCCGTCGGCGATCTCGTGCACGGATGTGGTCATGGTTGTCTCCGATTTTGCATACCTTCACCCGCCCGCCCGGCAGGCCTCGGCCAGCCAATCGACCCGGTCCTTGCCGAAATAGCGCGCGCCGTTCAGCACGAACGTCGGGACGCCGGGGCAGCGCTGGCGGTCGAACTCGGCGAGGGCCGCGCGCACCTCGGCACCCGGCGGCTCGGCATCGAGCGCGGCCATCAGGCGGTCGGGGTCGAGCCCGGCTTCGGCGGCGGCCCAGCGGACGGTGTCGGGCTCGTTGACATCAAGGCCCTCGACCCAGGCGGCACGGAACAGCGCTGAATCGAGCGCGTCGGCCTGGCCCAGCGTTTGTGCGGCATAGTAGGCGCGCGCCGGCAGCTCCTCGCGCTCCCAGCGCGACAGGGCCCAACGCTTGCTGCGTTCGCGGAACAGCTCAGGCGGCGGATAGGCGAGCGGGATGCCGTGCCGGTCGGCCCAGCGGCGCGCATCCTCGCGATGGTAGCCGGACAAAGCAGGCGCTTCCTTGCCGCCGACCAGGTCGGCGACCAGCAGACCGCGGACGCGCGGCACGCAGATCGGCCGCCGCCGGATCTCAACGCCCGGCAGCGGCGCCACGGTCCGGCGCACCAGCACCGAGGCGAGGTAGCAGTTCACCGAGTGGTAGAGGCTGTAGAAGGCGACACTGGGCATGACGGCTCCCGGCGGCTGGATCGCCAGCATAGGGGTGCGTGGCCGAATCGTCTCGCGGCGGGCTGGCCGGGCGGCGACGGCAACGCCGTCATGCGCGACGGAATCCCGCGGCCCGGGTCCCGGCGCTTGACCGGCCCGCGGCGGACCCCCAGAACCGGAGGCATCCTCCCACACCGCCCGCGCCCGATGTCCCGACCGAGACCGCGTCGCTGATGCCCGTCCCGTTTTCGTCCGAGGATCTCGGTCGCGTCTTCGACGCGCGCGCCTTGACCCGGGGCCGCACCCTGGTCATGCGCGGCGCCGTCACGCTGGACATCGCCGGCGACACCATCAGCGCCGAGGTCGAGGACCTGGGCGCCCGCCATCGGCTGTCGCTGAAGCCATCGCCGCTGGGTCGCCGGGTCGTGTTTGCCAGCCGCTGCAGCTGCACCCGGCCGGCCTGCCTGCACGTCGCGGCGGCGGCGCTGGCCACCCTGGACACCCGGCCGGAATGGCGGCGCGCCGAACAGCAGAGCTTCCTCGCCAACCTGCTGGCCACGCCGACGCAACCGCGCACCCAGCTCTGCTTCCTGATCGAGCCCGGCGCCGACGGCGCCGCCTTCTTCGTGACCACGGCCCTGGAGGACGAGCGTACCCTGAAGGTCGAGCCGGTCGCGCATGCCCAGATCGCCGCCGAGGCCGAGCGGCACGGGGCGGCGCTGGTCGATCTCAGCCGCCTGATCGGTGGCGACGACGTGCGCCGGGCGGTCAGCGGCCGCGAGCCGGCGATGGCCGGCCGCATCTTGCAGCAGGTGGTGGAGTCGGGCCGCGCCCGCTGGCGCACCAGCGGCCGGGTGCTGAAGCCGGGCGGCGCCCGCACCGTCGGCCCGGTGGTGCCGCCATCGCTGGCGCTGCTGTCGGCCGGGCCGATCCATTGGTATGTCGATACGGCCAAGGGCGAGGTCGGGCCCGCCACGGTGCGGCGCCCGGCACCGGCCCCCGTGCACCGGCTCGAGCCGGCCCGGCCCGTCCGCCCGGCGCCGCCGCCCGCCCGCCGGCCCACGGTCGCGCCGGTCAGCGACATGGTGATCGTCGAGCGGCCGATGACCCCGTCGCTGCGGCTGGTCCGCATCCAGGCGCCGGACGATCTGGGCCGGATGCAGCTGGTCGACGCCCTGGACTTGAGCTTCGACTATGAGGGCGCCAGCGCGTCGATCGACGACGAGCGCCAGTTCGTCCGCGTCGAGGCGAGCCCCGGCGATGTCCTGTTCGTGCGCCGCAGCCGGGTGGCCGAGACCGAGGCCGTCGAGAGCCTGCGCGCCGACGGCTTCGTCCAGATCCGGCTGGCGGTGGCGGGCGAGCCCAAGGGCCGCCGGATCTTCGCGTTCCGCGGCCGCGACGCCGCCGAGTCCTGGCAGCGCTTCATGGCCGAGCGCGTCCCGGCGCTCGGCGCCCAGGGCTGGCGCTGCGACATCGACCCCGCCTTCGGGCCGCAGGTGGTCGACGCGATCGGCGAGTACGACGCGCGGATCACCGACGCCGGCGACGGCTGGTTCTCGCTGGAGCTGGGCATCGAGATCGACGGCGTGCGGGTGCCGCTGCTGCCGATCCTGACCCGCCTCCTGGACCAGGGCGGCATGGATGCCGCCCGGGTGGTCGACGGCAAGCTGCACACCACCCTCGACGACGGCCGCATCGTCGCCCTGCCGGCCGACCGCATCGCGCGCATGCTGGCGACCATGTCCGACCTGGTCGAAGCCGCCCGGCGCAGCGCCGACGGCGCGCTGCTGCTGCCGGCCGCCGAGGCCGCGGCGGTCCTGGACCTGGAAGACCTGCTGACCACGCGCTGGCAGAACGCCGCCGCCATCCGCGCCTATGTCGAGCGCTTCCGGGACGACCTGGCGATCGAGCCGGTGCCGGTCCCGGCCGGGTTCCAGGGCACGCTGCGCCCCTACCAGCAGCATGGCCTGAGCTGGCTGCAGCACCTGCGCGCCCATGAGATGGCCGGGATCCTGGCCGACGACATGGGGCTGGGCAAAACGGCGCAAACCATCGCCCATCTGGTCACCGAACACGAAGCCGGCCGCCTGGACCGGCCGGCGCTGATCGTGATGCCGACCAGCCTGGTCGCCAACTGGTCGACCGAGCTGAAAAAGTTCGCGCCGGGGCTGCGGGTTGCCGTGCATCACGGCCTCGCCCGCCACGAGCGGCGCGACGCCCTGGGCTCTGCCCAGCTGGTGCTGACCACCTACACGGTCCTGACCCGCGATATCGAAATCCTAAAGGAGATGCCCTGGCACATGGTGGTGCTGGACGAAGCCCAGGCGATCAAGAGCCCGGAGTCCAAGACCACCCAGGCGGTGTGCCAGCTGGATACCCGGCACCGGCTGTGCCTGTCGGGCACGCCGATCGAGAACAACCTGGAAGAGCTGTGGTCGCAGTTCGCCTTCCTGATGCCCGGCCTGCTGGGCGACCGGCGCAGCTTCAGCCGCCGCTTCCGCGGTCCCATCGAGAAGAAGGGCGACGTCGTGCGCCGCGGCCAGCTGGCGCGCCGGATTCGGCCCTTCATCCTGCGCCGGACCAAGGCCGAGGTCGCAACCGAACTGCCGCCCAAGCACACCATCGTGCGCCGGATCTCGCTGGCGCCCGAGCAGCGCGAGCTCTACGAGACCATCCGGGTCACGCTGTACGACAAAGTGCGCCACGAGATCGCCGAGAAGAGCCTGGCGCGCAGCCGGATCGTGCTGCTGGACGCGCTGCTGAAGCTGCGCCAGGTGTGCTGCGATCCGCGCCTGGTCAAGCTGCAGGCGGCGCGCGAGGTCGGGGCCAGCAGCAAGCTCGACGACCTGATGGAGATGACCACCGAGCTGGTGGCCGAGGGCCGGCGGATCCTGCTGTTCTCGCAATTTACCTCGATGCTCGACCTGATCAAGCCGGCGCTTGATGCCGCCGGCATCGCCTATGTCGAGCTGCGCGGCGACACCGCCGATCGCGCCACGCCGGTCACCCGCTTCGAGGCCGGCGAGGTGCCGCTGTTCCTGATCAGCCTGAAAGCGGGCGGCCGCGGCCTGAACCTGACCTCGGCCGACACGGTCATCCACTACGACCCGTGGTGGAACCCGGCGGCCGAGGACCAGGCCTCGGACCGCGCCCATCGCATCGGCCAGACCAAATCGGTGTTCGTCTACAAACTGATCGCCGCCGGCACCGTGGAGGAGCGCATCGTCGAGCTGCAGCAGCGCAAGGCGGCGCTGGCCAACATCGCGCTCGGCGGCGAGGGCGAACTCGCCGGCATCGAGATGGACGACGTCGACTACCTGTTCGCGCCCGAAGCGATGGTGGCGTGAGAGCGGCTATTGGTCTGAGGCACTTGAACCACGGCACGGCAGGTGTCAGCTTTGAGAGCGACACTTGCGCCCCAGACAAGCCGATGAGCCAAGAACAGAGCAGTCGGATTTGGATTATGGCAGAGATCCTCGACTTGGCCATCGAGGTATTTGGCTCGAAAGACACCGCAGAATCTTGGCTGGATCAACCGGCCATCGGACTCGGTCAGCGCCGTCCGGTCGAATTTCTGACGACAGGCGCAGGGGCGAAGCTGGTCGAAGACTATCTTGGTCGTATCAAATACGGCGTCTATACGTGACGCGCCGGCTACGGCCGCGCCACGAACGCCGCCAAGGCCGCCGCCACGGCCTCCGGCGTCTCGCCGCCCGTGCGCGCCTCGATCTGCTCGCCGCCCAGCGGACTGGCGGTGATCAGTTCGTACATCGCGGCCGCCCCCGCCAGCATGCCGCCCGGTAGGCCGAGCGCCCGCTGGGTGGCGGCGATCTCATGCATCTCGGCGACCCAGCGATAGGCCTTGGGCGACATCGCGGGAACGGCGCGCGCGAACCAGGCCGCAAGATCGGGCTGGCTGGCGGCCAGCTCCGCCGTCAGCGCCTCGGCCACGCCGCCCAGGCGCGCCGCGGTCAGGGCCTCGGTGGCCAGGGCGGTCAGGCCCTTGGTGATCGCCGCATAGCTCATCTTCAGGGCGCTGGCCCGGCCGATGGCATCGCCGATCGGCCGATAGTCCAGGCCGTAGCGGCCCAGCACCGCCGCTGCCGCCACGGCCGGACCCGAGGCGTAGAAGCGCGGGCCGGCGTCGCCCTTGGGCGGCGCCCCGATGATCGCGACGTCGACGCAGCCGGCGCCTGCTTTGGTCACGATGCCGGCGATCCGGTCCATGGTCGCCGGCGACACGGCGTTGCAGTCGACATAGGTAAGCGGTACCGGATCCCGGGCCAGGGCGGCCGCAACCCGCTCGGCCAGCGCCACCGCCTGCCCGGGCGGCACGATCGACAGGAACAGGTCGACGCGCGTGAGGTCCCGGTCATCGGCGGCCACGGCCATGCCCGCGGCCTCGGCGCGCTTGGCCGAGCGCGGGCTGCGCCCGGCCAGCGAGGTCACGACGTGGGCGCCGCGCTCGACCAGCCGCCGGCCGACGCCGTGGCCCATGTCGCCGGGTGCGACGATCGCGATGCGGGGTGCCGGATCAGCCATGGGCTTCGACCTCCGGGGCGGTGCGGAACGGGCTGGCGGGATAGGTGCCCAAGATCTTCAGCTCCCGCGCGAAGAAGCGCAACTCATCCAGCGCGCCGGCCAGCGCCGGTTGCTCCGGATGGCCCTCGGCGTCGACCGCGAACTCGGTGCCGGCGAAGCGGCCTTCGACCATGTAGCTTTCCAGCCGGGTCAAGTTGACGCCGTGGGTGGCGAACCCGCCCAGCGCCTTGTAGAGGCCGGCCGGCAGGTTGCGCACGTGGAACAGCATGCTGGTGATGCAGGGCCGCGCCGGGTCCGGGCGCTCGGCCGACCGCGCCAGGACCAGGAACCGCGTGGTGTTGCCCGCCTGGTCCTCGACGTCGGGCCGCAGGATGTCCAGGCCGTAGATCTCGGCCGCCAGCGCCGAGCCGATCGCGGCCACTGCCGGATCGCCGGCGGCTGCGACGTCGCGCGCGGCGCCGGCGGTGTTCGGATGCGCCAGCGGCGCCAGCCCCAGCTCGCGGATCACGCGCCGGCACTGGCTGAGGCCTTGGATGTGGCTACGCACCGCGCGCAGGCCGGCCAGGGTGGCGCCGCGCGGCGCCATCAGCTGGTGGTTCACGCGCTGGAAGTGCTCGGCCACGATGTGCAGCTCGGCCCGCCGCATCAGGTCGTGGACCTCGGCGACCCGGCCGGCCTGCGAGTTCTCGACCGGGATCATCGCCCGATCGGCATGGCCCTCGACGACGGCGGCGACGGCGTCGGCGAAGCCCGGGCAGGCCAGCGTCGCCACATCAGGAAAGGCAGCGCGGCAGGCCAGGTCCGAATAGGCGCCCGGGCTGCCCTGGAAGGCGATCCGGCGCAGCAGCGGCGACGGCGCGGCCACCGTCAGTCGCTGCCGATCACCATGGTGGCGCGGAACGGGCTGGCGGGATAAATGCCCAGGATCTTGAGTTCGCGGGTGAAGAAGCGCAGCTCCTCCAGCGCCAGACGCATCGGCCGCTGGTCCGGATGGCCCTCGGCGTCGGCATAGAACTGGGCGGCCACGAACTTGCCGTCGACCATGTAGCTTTCCAGCTTGGTCAGGTTGACGCCGTTGGTCGCGAAGCCGCCCAACGCCTTGTACAGCGCCGCCGACACGTTGCGGACCCGGAACACGAAGCTGGTGATGCATGGCCCGTCGCCGGCGTCGGGCTCGTCCGGCACCCGCGACAGCAGCAGAAAGCGCGTGGTGTTGTGCGCGTTGTCCTCGACATCGCGGCGCAGGATCTGCAGGCCGTGGATCTCGGCTGCGAGCGCCGAGGCGATCGCCGCCTGGGTGCGGTCGCCGGCCGCCGCGACCTCGGCCGCCGCCCCCGCGGTGTCCGAATGCACCACCGGGGTCACGCCCAGCTCGCGGATCGCCCGCCGGCACTGGCCCAGGGCATGGACGTGGCTCTTGACCACCTTGAGAGCGTCGAGCGTGGCGCCCGGCACCGCCATCAGGTGATGGTTCACGCGCTCGAAATGCTCGGCGACGATGTGCAGGCCCGAAGCCGGCATCAGATGGTGGACATCGGCGACCCGGCCGGCCAACGAGTTCTCGATCGGGATCAGGGCGCGGTCGGCGCGGCCCTCGGCCACGGCGGCGAAGGCGTCCTCGAACGAGGGGCAGGGCAGGGTCGCGACCCCCGGCATCATCGAGCGGCAGGCGAGGTCGGAATAGGCGCCCGGGGTGCCCTGGAAGGCGACGAGGCGAACGAGATCGAGCGGCATGGGATTGCGTCGGTCCTGGACTGGGTGCCAAGAGATGTGCCCGAGGCAGACCCGGCGACGCAACGGCGATCCGTCGCCGCATGCCCGATCCTGCTGAAATCGGCCGCAAATTGGCATTTCGCCGCAACGCGGCGCGTTGCATGACTATCCCGGATGCATTAGCGTCCCCGCCCGGACAGCAGCGGGTGAGGCGATGTCGAGTTTCGAACTGAACAAAGTGGCGGCGGCCGTCCTGCTGGCCGGCATCGTTTTCATGCTGGCCGGGATCATCGGCGGCGCCATGGTCGAGCCCGAGTTCCTCAAGAAGAACGTCTATGTCGTCGCGGGCGTCGGCGAGAAGCCGGCCGAGACCGCCGCGGCGCCGGCCGAGACGTCCAACGCCGACGAACCGATCGCGCCGCTGCTGGCCAAGGCCGACCCGGCCGCCGGCGAGGCCCAGTCGAAGAAGTGCGCGGCCTGCCACACCTTCACCAAGGACGGCCCGAATCGCGTCGGCCCCAACCTGTGGGGCGTGATCGGCGGCCCGCACGACCATCGGCCCGACTTCTCCTACTCGCCGGCGATGGCAGCGCTGAAGGACAAGACCTGGGACTATCAGGCGCTCAGCAAGTTCCTGACCAACCCCAAGGCCGATGTGCCGGGCACCAAGATGACCTTCGCCGGCCTGCCCAAGATCCAGGACCGGGCCAACCTGCTGGCCTGGCTGCGCACCCAGTCCGACAGCCCCGTGCCACTGCCCGCGCCGTGACCATGGACCGAAGCCGGCTGCTCGCCCTGGGCGAGCAGCTGGCCGTCGTGGCCCGGCCGATCGTGCTGGCGCATTACCGCCAGCGCGGGACGGCCGTCGAAGCCAAGTCCGACCTGTCGCCGGTGACCGTCGCCGACCGCGGCGCGGAGGCGGCCATGCGCCGGGCCATCGCCGCCGCCTTCCCCGACCACGGCATCATCGGCGAGGAATATGGCGCGGATCGGCCGGACGCCGAGTTCGCCTGGGTGCTGGACCCGATCGACGGCACCAAGAGCTTCATCTCCGGCAAGCCGCTGTTCGGCACCCTGATCGCTTGCCTCCACCAGGGCGTACCGGTGGTCGGCATCATCGACATGCCGGCGCTGGACGAGCGCTGGATCGGTGCCGACGACCGCCCGACCACCCTGAACGGCACGGCCGTGGCCACCCGCCCCTGCCCGGCCCTGTCGGCGGCCCTGCTGAACGCCACCTCGCCGCACATGTTCACGGGCGCCGACGCCGACCGCTTCGCCCGCCTGGCCGGCGCCGTCCGCCACCCGGTCTATGGTTCGGACTGCTACGGCTATGCCATGGTCGCCGGCGGCTGGAGCGACGTGACCGTCGAGGCCTCGCTGCAGCTCTACGACTTCGCCGCCTGCGCCCCGGTCGTCGCCGGCGCCGGCGGCGTCATGACCGACTGGCAGGGCCGGCCGCTCGGCCGCGGCAGCGACGGCCGCGTCGTCGCCTGCGGCGATCCCGCGCTGCTGGACGCGGTGCTGGAACGGCTGGCGTAGGTCGGCCAAATTTCCGGCAGCCCGAGCCGATCGACCGCGTTGACAAGCTAGTCACCGATCCGGTGCGATGGCCAACGTGGAGTCTCGGCCCGTTGCCGCGAGGGTAGCGCAGATGTCCAACGCCACGATCCTGGTGCGAGCCTATTGGGATGCCGAGGCCGGAGTCTGGGTCGCAACGAGCGAAGACGTGCCGGGGCTTGTGACCGAGGCCGCCAGCCCCAACGAGCTGTTCGAAAAACTCAAGGTGATGATCCCCGAGCTCATCGAACTCAGCGAAGATCGCGATCGCTTCCCAGCGGAAGTACCGATCGTCCTGATGTCCGAACAGGTGGGCAAGATCCGTCTGCGCGCCTGATGGGGGACTACGGCCGCGCGGTCCGGCAGCAACTCCGCGAGGCCGGGTGCTGGCTGGTCCGCCACGGCAAGGGCGATCATGAGATCTGGCGCAGCCCGGTCTCCAACCGAAACATCACGGTCGATACTGTGATCAAGTCGCGGCACACGGCCAACGAGATCATGAAGCAGGCTGGTTTGGCGTACCGGTTCCGGTAGGCGCCGCAGAGAATGGCTGGCTGCGGCGATCCCGAGCTGCCGGACGCGGTGCTGGAGCGGCTGGCGTAGCTACGGGCGGGGTACGCCGAAGCGCAGCAAGGCAAAGGCGCAGCCGAAGATCGCGATGATCAGGCCCGTTAGGGTCCAGACGGTCGGGAGCAAGCGGAGCTGCCCTTCGATGCCCGCGATCCGGCCGTCGATACCCGCGAGCCGGCCGTCGATACGGACAACGTCCTCACGCAGCTTCACGATGGCTTCGCCCTGTTTCGCGATCGCATCGCCCAGTTGGGTGATCGCCTCGCCGTGCTTCGTGATCACCTCGCCCTGCTTCGTGATCGCCTCGCCCTGCTTGGCGAAGGCATCTCCCAGAGCGGCAAGCGCCTGGGCTTGGGCATGCTGGTCGGCCCTGACGGCGGACAGCATCGGCTCCAGCCGTCGCAGGATCTCGATAGCCTCGCCGTCGGAAGGCTGACGGGGTGCAGCGCTGCTCATGGGGCTATCTCAGCTTCGTCCGGTCGACGGCCCAAACTCTCCCAAGAGTAGCACAATGCCTCCCTGGTGACTACTCGTGGAAACCGTGGTCCAACGCTCGTCATTTGCCCGACGGCCCTGCCGGCCGCTCCTCCACGCCCAACGCATCGGCCAGCCGATGCGCTGCACTGCCTGGCCGCAGCGCCTGGGGTTGGGTGGCAGCCGGCGCCCAACCGGTGAGATAGATGACCTGGAACGTCGCCTCGATGCGGCCGTCCGGGCCGGCGAAGCGATCCTGATAGCGGGCAGCGGCTTCCAGCAGGGTGGCGCGCCGGGTCGGATGCCGGGGGCGATCGGCGGCGGCGTTGGCCTCGCCCATGGCGCGCAGGTCATGCATCAGGGCCAGGGCATTGTCGTAGGTCACGGTCAGCCGGTCGCTGTCGACCACCGGCAGGGCGAAGCCGGCCCGCTGCATCAGCATCCCCATGTCGCGCACATCGGTGACCGGGGACACGCGCAGCCGGGCGCCGCCCTCCACCGCCGCCTCGGCCTCGATCAGGCTCTGGCGCAGCTCGGACAACGTCGCGCCGCCCAGCAGCGCCGCCAGGAACAGGCCGTCCGGCTTCAGCACCCGGCGGGCCTGGACCAGCGCACCCGGCAGGTCGTTGATCCAATGCAAGGCGAGGTTGCTGATCACCAGGTCGAAGCCGCCGTCGGCGAAGGGCAGCAACTCCTCGTCGCCGGCGACGACCGGGCCGGGATGGCGGCGCGCCATGGCCGGCGACAGCTCGAGCCCGACCAGCGTCTCGATGCCGCCCCGGCGGCCGCGCAGCCGGGTCAGCAGCCCAGTCCGGCAGCCGAGGTCCAGCGCCAGCGGGAAGCGGCGCGTGACGTCGTCAAGGCGGTCGAGCAGCCGCTCGCCGACTTCCCGAAATAGAAAGTCGTGGCCGTCGAACCCGGCGGCCGCGCGGTCGCGGTGGCGCCGGACGGCGTGCCGGTCGAACGGGGCGACGCTCAGGCCGCTTCCTCCTGGCGGGCGCCGACCAGCCGCAGCACCTCGGCCGCCGCCGCCGGGATGTTGGTGCCGGGCCCGAAGATCGCCGACACGCCGGCGGCCCGCAGCGGCTCGTAGTCCTGGGGCGGGATCACTCCGCCCACGACCACCAGGATGTCGCCGGCGCCCTGCTCGCGCAGCGCCTGGACCAGGGCCGGGACCAGGGTGCGGTGGCCGGCGGCCTGGGACGAGACCCCGACGACATGGACGTCGTTCTCGACCGCCATCCGCGCCGCCTCCTCTGGCGTCTGGAACAGCGGCCCGATGTCGACGTCGAAGCCGAGGTCGGCGAAGGCGGTGGCGATCACCTTGGCGCCGCGGTCGTGGCCGTCCTGGCCGAGCTTGGCGACCAGCATCCGCGGCCGCCGGCCCTCGGCCTCGGCGAAGGCCGCGACCTCGCGCTGGATCCGGCGGAAGCCTTCGTCGCCCTCATAGGCCGCGCCATAGACGCCGCTGATCGCGCGCACCGGCGCCCGATGCCGGGTATAGACGGCCTCCAGGGCGTCCGAGATCTCGCCGACCGTCGCGCGGGCCCGCGCGGCCTCGACCGCGAGGTCCAGCAGGTTGCCGGTGCCGTCGCGCGCCGCGGCGGTCAGGGCGTCGAGGGCCGCGCGCACCCCGGCGGGATCGCGGCGGCGCTTGACCTCGGCCAGGCGGGCGACCTGCGCGGCGCGCACGGCGGCGTTGTCGATGTCGCGCAGCGGCACCGGCTGGCCCTCGTCGGCCTGGTACTTGTTGACCCCGACCACGACCTCTTCGCCACGATCGATGCGGGCCTGGCGGCGCGCCGCGGCCTCCTCGATGCGCAGTTTGGGCATGCCCGAGGCGACGGCCCGGGTCATGCCGCCCAGCGCCTCGACCTCGTCGATCAACTGGTCGGCCGCCGCCGCCAGGCTATGGGTCAGATGCTCGACATAATAGCTGCCGCCCAAGGGGTCGACGACATGCGG
>CAZEFK010000024.1:0-45652 GCA_964511405.1 uncultured Comamonadaceae bacterium
GCCGGCACCGCGCGGTAGGGCGGTTCGGCCGGGGCCGCCGCCGGCGGGGTCGCGGCGGCCGGGGCGGGCACGGCGGGGGTGGCGCTGGCCGTGGCGGTCGTGGGCGCCTTGCTGTCGGCGCAGCCGGCGGCCAGGGCCAGCAGGGCGATCCAAGCCAGCGTGCGTGCCGTCACGAGCGGTCTCCGTTGCAGTTGCGAAGGGAATCGCCGCGGATGCGACCATGAACGGCCGCCCGATGCAAGCCGCGCCCTGCGGCGCGGGTCACGCCGGGCGCCGTTCGCCGGTCGGCACCAGCCACAGCCGCAGCGGTTGGCCGTTGACCTCGGTTTCGTCGGCAGCGCCTGAGCCGGCCGGCGCAGGCCCGACGGCGAACAGGGTGGCCAGGGTCTCGTCGACGATGTAGGCGCGATAGTTGCGGGCGGCGTCCTGCAGCGCCGGCGACCCGTCGATGGTCAGGGCGATGCGGTCGCTATAGCCCAGGCCGCGGTCCTTGCGCAGGCCCTGGATGCGGCTGACGATCTCGCGCACGAGGCCTTCCTCGGCGAGGGAGGCATCGATCGTGGCATCGAGCGCGACGACGGCCGTCAGCGAGGCCGCCGTGCCGAAGCTGCCTTCCGGCTTGACCTCGACCGTGACTTCTTCGTTGGACAAAGAGAGATGGCGGCCGCCAGGCAGACGGACATCGTATCCGTCCTTCTCTGCTCTGGGCGAATAGTTGTTGGTTGCGAGCGCCGTTTGAGCCTCTTTCATGTCCTTGCCCAGCCGCTTGCCGAGGACGCGGAAGTTCGGCTTGATCACGAAACTGGCGAAGGCGGCGGCATCGCCCGAAAAGCGCACGGTGCGGACGTTCACTTCGTCTTCCAGCAACGATAGAAGCGGCGTCAGGCGCGCTTGCCGCGCCGGGTCGGCGAGCACGACCTCGAGCTGGCGCAGGGGCTGGCGGATCTTGATGCCGACCATGTTGCGCGCCTGCAGGCCGAGGCTCGCCAGCTCGCGGATCAGGCCCATGTCCTCGGCCAGCGCCGGGTCGATGGCGGCCGCGTCGGCCTCGGGGAAGGGCGCCAGGTGCACCGAATCAGACGCGCCCGGGACGCCGGCGGTCAGCGCCTGGTACAGGGCGTCGGCCAGGAACGGCACGTAAGGCGCGATCAGCCGCGCCACGGTCTCCAGCACCTCGTAGAGGGTCCACAGCGCGGCCTCGGTGTCCGGGCCTTCGCCCCAGAAGCGGCGGCGCGAGCGGCGGACATACCAGTTCGACAGGCCTTCGACGAAGGCCTGCACGGCGCGGGCGCCCTCGTGGAAGACATAGGCGTCCATGGCCTGGCCGACGGTCCGGGTGAGGGTCGCCAGCTCGCTCAGGATCCAGCGGTCGAGCTGGTCGCGCCCGGCCAGCGCCGGCCGCTTCGCCGGATCCGGGCGGAAGCCCAGGATGTTGGCGTAGATCTGGAAGTAGCCATAGACGTTGCGCAAGCGGATCAGGAACTCGCGCTGGCCCTCGCGCAGTGCGCCCAGCGACAGCCGGGTGTTGGTCCAGGGCACCGACGACGCGAACAGCCAGCGGAAGCTGTCCGCCCCCAGCGCCTCGAACGGCGGCACCAGCTCGACTTTGCGGTCGAGGCCCAGGGCGGCGATGTCGTCGGGATGCAGGTGGACCGTGTCGCGGACCCGGACGTCGGCCTCGACGGCCTGGAGCGGCAGCGCCTGGCCGCCCGGCCCCTTGGCGGTCATGCGCTCGTCGGCCGCCAGGTTCAGGCTGCGCACCAGCGCCTGCTTGAAGCCGACGGTGCCCGGCTTGAGCTTGGCGTCGGGCCGGACGGCCAGGGTCATGGCGCCGCGCAGCACCAGGTCGGGCGGCGTGTAGTTGCCCTTGGACTTCGATTCCTTCTGGCCCGACGCATCGCCGACATGGCCCAGCACCACGCAATTGCGGAACGGCCGCGGCAGGCCGAAGTCGGGCAGGCCGTGCTCGGCGCAGGTCTCGGCGTCGAACACCAAGGTCGCGACCATCAGCAGGGAGTAGAACCAGCCGCGGGTCTGGTCGACCGCCTCGGTGATGTAGTCGGCCGGATACTCGGCGGCGAACTCGGCTTGGTTCTTGTGCGGGAAGCCCCACTGCGCGAACGGCATGCAGCCCGAGTCGAACCACACGTCGATGACCTCGGGCACCCGCTTCATGGTGCCGCCGCAGCGGTCGCACGGGAAGGTGACGCGGTCGATCCAGGGCCGGTGCACCTGCAGGTCGGCATCGACCGTCTGGTCGAAGGCGTCGGGATTGCGCTGCGCGATCTCGGCCGTGGAGATCGGCGCATGCATGTGGCCGCAGGACTCGCAGGTCCAGATGTTGAGCGGCGTGCCCCAGAAGCGCTCTCGGCTCAGGGCCCAGTCGACGTTGTTGCGCAGGAAGTCGCCGAAGCGGCCTTCCTTGATGTGCTCGGGCACCCAGTTGACGGCGGCATTGTTGGCCAGCGCCACGTCCTTCAGGGCCGTGGTGCGGATGAACCAGGCCGGCCGCGCGTACTGGATCAAGGGGTCGCTGTCGGCGCGCCAGCAGAACGGGTAGTCGTGGCGGTAGACGGTCTCCGAGAACAGCAGGCCGCGGCGCTTGAGGTCGCGGATGATGTCGCGGTCGGCGTCCTTGCAGAAGCGCCCCTCCAGGAAGCCGGTGCCGGGCACGAAGCGGCCGTCGGGCGCCACGAGCTGCAGCATGCCCAGGCCGTTGGCCTTGGCGGACTCGAAATCGTCCTCGCCGAACGCCGGCGCCACATGGACCATGCCGGTGCCGGAGTCGACGCCGACCCAGTCGGCCGCCACCACCACGAAGGCATCGCCGCCCTCGGGCTTGGCGAAGTCGAAGGGCGGCGTGTAGCGCAGGCCGACCAGCTCGCGCCCGGTCACGGTCTTCTCCAGCACGCCGCCGTCGACCTGGCCCTGCTGGGCCGCGGCGATGACGACGCGCTGGCCGCCTTGGCTCAGGATCGCGTACTCGACCTCGGGGTTGACGGCGATCGCGACGTTGGACGGCAGGGTCCAGGGCGTGGTGGTCCAGGCCAGCAGGGCCAGATCCTGACCGACGACCGGGAACCGGCACACCACCGACGGGTCGTCGACGGTCTTGTAGCCCTGGCCGACCTCGCCCGCCGACAGCGCGGTGCCGCCCTGCGGCCACCACCACACGACCTTGTGGCTGCGGTACAGCAGGCCCTTCTTGAACAGGGTCGCCAGCGCCCACCACACGCTCTCGATGTAGCTGCGGTGATAGGTGACGTAGGCGTGCTCGGTGTCGACCCAGAAGCCGATCCGGCGGGTCAGGTCCTCCCACTCCTGGGTGTATTGGAAGACGCTGTCCCGGCAGGCCCGGGCGAAGCGGTCGAGGCCGTAGCCCTCGATCGCGGCGCGGCCGTGGATGCCCAGGATCTTCTCGACCTCGACCTCGACCGGCAGGCCATGGGTGTCCCAGCCGGCGCGCCGCGGCACCTTGTAGCCGCGCATCGAGCGGTAGCGCAGGATCAGGTCCTTGACCACGCGGGTCAGCACATGGCCGTTGTGCGGCGTACCGTTGGCGGTCGGCGGGCCCTCGTAGAACACGAAGGGCGGGCGGCCGGCGGCCTCGTCCACGCTCCGGCGGTAGATCTGCTCCCGCTCCCAGAACGCCAGGACGTCCGCCTCGAGCTCCAGGGTTGGTTTCAGGTCGGCGAAGGGCGCGGTCATGGGGCTGATTTCGGCCTTGTCAAGCGGAACGAGTGGCGGGGGACACTATAGGCAGCGGCCCCCCGGCTCAACCCCCGGGACCGCCGCCTACGCGGCAGCGTGCCGCCGTGCCTCGGCGATGAAGGCGGCGGCGGCCGGGCGGCGCTCGTCGCGGCGATGGATCAGGGTCAAGGGGGCCTGGAGCAGGCGGCGCGCCGGCGCCGGCGCGTCGAGCCTCGCATAGGTGACGCCGGGGACGCGGACCGCCCGCATCGACTCAGGCACGCAGGAGATGCCGATGCCGGAGGCAACCAGATTGAGGTTGGTGAGCATGCGCTCGACCTCGGCCGTCACCGCCGGCTCGAAGCCGGCCCATCGGCAGGCCTCGACGATGTTGGCATAGAGCCCGGGCGCGGCCCGCCGGCGCACGAGGACGAAGGGCTCGTCGGCCAGGGCGGCGAGCGCCACGCGGCCGCCGCCGCGCTGGCCTGGCCGCGGCGCCAGGCGATGGCCGGTCGGCAGCGCGGCGACTAGGCGCTCGACATCAAGCTCCAGGAGCGTGAGGTCCGGCGATCGAACGATCGGGACGCGCAGAATGGCGAAGGCGAGCCGACCGGCCTGCACCGCCTCGGTCAGTTGGGCCGCGTTCATCTCGTGCAGGTCGTAGGCGATATGCGGATGCCGGTCGCGGAAGGTGCGCAACAGCCGCGGCACCAGCGGATGCAGCGCCGCCGAGGTGGTCGTGCCGCCCGCAATCTCGCCTTCCTCGCCGACGGCGATGCGGCGGGTCCGCCGTCCCGCCCGATCGGCCGCATCGAGGATGGCGTATGCCTCCTCCAGCAGCACGGCGCCGGCCGGGGTCAGGGCGACGCCCTTCGGCAGGCGCTCGAACAGCGTCGCCTCCAACTCGGCCTCGAGCAGGCGAATCTGCTGGCTCAGCGGCGGCTGCGCCATGCCCAGGCGGGCGGCGGCGCGGGTGATATGCCGCTCCTCGGCCACGGCCACGAAATAGCGCAGGCGACGCAGATCCATGGCAGCCGCGGGTCCTCGCCGAGACGGGTCGGGCCCGATCCTACCGCGCCGGCTGGTCGCCCCAGACGAAAATCGTCTGACGGTGCGCCAGATCCATCTTTTACAAGATGACGAAGCCGCGCCATCGTCGCCGCCAGCAATCTCGAGAGCGGAGTCGCGGGGCGATGAAGGTCCGATATGGTGTGGCGCTCGCTTTGGCTCTGATTAGTCAGCGTGCCCACGCTGCCGACGAGGCGGCTGGTAATAAAGCGCCGGTGAAGGCGATCGCAGATGCCCGGATTGCCGTGGGCGAGTCGGGCATTCTGCCGCTTTACGTCTCCCGGGACTGGTCGAAGCCGCAAGCCGGGATCACCCGCGCAATCCTGGTGCTGCATGGGCGCTTGCGGAATGCCGACGTCTATTACCGCTCCGCGCTCGCCGCGCAGGCGGCCGCCGGTGCGGCGGGGCGGACGGCCATCATGATCGCGCCGCAGTTCCTGGCGAGGATCGATCTCGACGCTTATCACCTGCCGGCGAGCACGCTGTATTGGTCGCTCGAAGGCTGGGAAGGCGGCGATCCGGCCGAGGGGCCGGCGCCGGTCAGCTCGTTCGACGCGCTCGACGCGATCCTCAGGCGCCTCGCCGACCGGACCTTGTTCCCGGACTTGGCGCAGATCGTGGTCGCGGGCCACTCCGGCGGTGCCCAGGTCGTGCAGCGCTACGCCATTGCGGCACGGGGCGACGCCGCGCCTGGCATCGCCATCCGCCATGTGGTCGCCAATCCGTCCTCGTACGCCTATTTCAGCCCGGAGCGCCCGGAGCCCCGGATCGCGGCGTCCTGTCCGGGCTACGACACCTGGAAATACGGCATGCAGGCCCGCCCGCCCTATCTCGCCACGCCCACCGCTTCAGCGCTCGAGCAACGCTATGTCGCGCGCCAGGTGATCTATCTGCTCGGCACCGAGGACACCAACCCCAACCATCCGGCCCTCGACAAGAGCTGCATGGCCGAGGCGCAGGGGCCGTACCGCTACGCGCGCGGGCATGCCTACGCCGCGGCCATGGCGGCGCGCGACGGCGGCACGCCCAATCATCGCATCTGGGACGTATCAGGCGTCGGCCATGATGGCGACCGGATGCTGGCGTCGCCCTGCGGGCTCCAAGCGCTGTTCGATCTGCCGGGCTGCGCGGCGGAGCGCTAACCCGGCGCCGCGACGAACCGCGTCACCGCCTCGACGACCCGCGCGCGCCGCGCCACTCTGGCCTCGGGCGCACCCATGTCGTGGCCGAACACCTGAGCGATGGTGGCGCGGTTGGACACGTTGTAGAAGGCCAGCGCACTGATCGTCAGGTGGATGTCGACCGGGTCCAGGCCCGGCCGGAAGGCGCCGGCGGCGACGCCGCGGCCATAGATCTCGCGGATCATGTCGATCGCCGGCAGGTTGAGCTCGGCGATCTTCGCCGACATGGTCAGGTGCCGGGCATGGTGGATGTTCTCGATCATCACCAGCCGCACGAAATCCGGATTGTCGGCGTGGTAGTCGAAGGTGAAGCCGGCCAGCTCGGCCAGGGCCTGGGCGGGCGGCAGGGCGCCCAGATCCAGCGATTGCTCGAGTGCGCGGATCCGGCCATGGGCCTCCTCCAGCACCGCCCGGTACAGCCCCTCCTTGTCGCCGAAATAGTAATAGATCATCCGCTTCGAGGTGGCGGTGCGCGCCGCGATCTCGTCGACCCGGGCGCCGCTCAGGCCGTTCTCGGCGAACTGCGCGCGCGCCACGTCCAGGATGTTCCGGCGCACCCTGTCCGGATCCTGGCTCCAGGTCTGCACGCGGCGGCGATCGCCGGTCACCGTCTCGGTCATGCCGCCATCCTATCCGAGCGCTCGTCCGGGTAAATGTACGAACTAGTTAAAAGCAGGTTGCGGAAATTATCCAGCTCGTACATTTTGGCCGGACCGGCATCGGCCCGACCAGAGGCCGGCCCGCCGACAGGGAGGGCGGCGCGTGGCCTACAGCCTCGATTTCGGTCCGGTGTGGCAGGGCCTGCCCAGCCTGCTGTGGGGCTGCGTCAACACCCTGGGGCTGGCGGCCGCCGGCATCGCGCTGGCGTTCGTGATCGGGGTTGCCGGGGTAGGGCTGCGCGACTCGCGCGCCGCGCCGGTGCGCTGGGCGGTCGCCGCCTTCGTCGAGCTGATCCGCAACACCCCCTTCCTGGTCCAGATCTATTTCGTCTTCTTCGCGTTGCCGTTCGCCGGCCTGCGCCTGGACCCGGCGCCGACCGCGATCATCGCGCTCGGCGTCAATGGCGGCGCCTACGCCATCGAGATCCTGCGCGGCGGCATCCAGTCGATCCCCGCGGGCCAGCGCGAGGCCGGGCTCGCGCTCGGCCTGCATCGCGGCCAGGTGTTCTGGCTGATCGTGCTGAAGCCGGCGCTGCGTGCGGTCTATCCGGCGCTGGCCAGCCAGTTCGTGCTGCTGACGCTCACCACTAGCATCGCGACGGCGGTCTCGGCGCCGGAGCTGACCTCGGCGGCGGCCCGGATCGAGAGCGAGAGCTTCCGCAGCTTCGAGGTCTACGGCACCACGACGCTGCTTTATCTCGGCCTGTCGGCGCTGATGATGCTGCTGCTGGGCGGCGTGTCGAAGCGGCTGTTTCGGTATCCGGTGCGCTGATGGGCGCGGCGGAGCTCGGCTTCCTGATCAAAGGCCTGCAATGGACGCTGGCCCTGGCCGTGATCGGGTTCGTGGGCGGCATCCCGGCCGGCCTCGGCATCGCGCTGGCGCGCGCGTCGGGGTGCCGGCCGCTGGTCCGCACCGCCGCCGGCTATATCGCCCTGTTCCAGGGCACGCCGCTGTTGATGCAGCTGTTCGTCGCCTATTACGGGCTGGCGCTGGTCGGCCTCAAGCTCGACGCCTGGATGGCCGTGGCCATCGGGTTCATGCTGCATGCCAGCGCCTATCTGGGCGAGATCTGGCGCGGCGGCATCGAGGCGGTGCCGCGCGGCCAGACCGAGGCGGCCACGGCGCTGGCGCTGCCCTACGGCGTGCGCATGGCCAAGGTGATCCTGCCCCAGGCGCTCCGCATCGCGCTGCCGGCGACCATCGGCTTCCTGGTGCAGCTGACCAAGGGCACGTCGCTGGCCGCCATCGTCGGCTTCACGGAGCTCACGCGCGCCGGCTCGATCATCGCCAACCAGACCTTCCGGCCGCTCATCGTCTTCGCGGTCGTGGGGCTGCTCTACTTCGCCGTCTGCTGGCCGCTGTCGCTGTTCGGCGCGCGGCTGGAGCGCCGCCTGGCCGCGGCCCGGCGCTGACCCGTTCACCAATCGAGGGAGGATACCGATGACGATCCGATTGACCCGCCGCGCCCTGCTGGCGGGGGCCGCCGCCCTGGCCGCGATCCCGGCGGCGCGGGCGGACACCGTGGGCGCCATCAAGTCCAAGGGCAAGCTCGTCGTCGGTATCCAGGGCGACAACCCGCCCTGGGGCTTCGTGACCACGTCAGGGGCGCAGGACGGCTTCGATGCCGACATGGGGCGGCTGTTCGCCAAGTCGCTGGGGGTCGAGGCCGAGTTCGTGGCGCTGGCGGTCGCGAACCGGATCCCGGCGCTGGTCACCGGCCGCGTCGACATCCTGTTCGCGACCATGGCGATGCTGCCTGACCGCGCCAAGTCGGTGCAGTACTCCAAGCCCTACGTTGCCAACGAGATCCAGCTGGTTGCGGCCGGGACCACCCAGGTCAAGACCGACGCCGACATGGGCAAGCTGGTGATCGGGGTGCCGCGCTCGAGCGTCCAGGACACGCAGGTGACCAACCGGGCGCCGGCCGGCACCACCATCCGCCGCTTCGACGACGACGCCGCGACCATCCAGGCGCTGCTGTCGGGCCAGGTCCAGGCGGTCGGCGCCAACGCCTTCTACCTGCAGCGGCTGGACCAGGCGCGTCCCGGCGTCTTCGAGAAGAAGCTGACCTTCACCAGCCTGTACAACGGCGCCTGCACGCGCCTCGGCGAGAAGGACATCAACGCCGCGGTCAACGCCTTCATCGACCAGATCAAGGGCAACGGCGAGCTGGCCAAGATCTACCAGAAGTGGATGGGCTACCCGCCGCCGGATTTCCCCGACCACGTCGACGGCGTTCCCTTCGTCGCCAGCTGACCTTTGCCATGCCCCTCGACGGCAACAGCCGGATCATTGCCCGCATCCAGTATTGAGGCGCGGCCGGAACGTCCGGCCGCGCCGTCGTCATCCTCAGTGCGCGGTCGCCTGCGCCGCGCCGAGGCCGGTGTTCATGCGCACCTGCTGGCCGGCGAAGGCGCGCGCCGCCCGCTCCGCCGCGGCACTCCGGTCGGTGACCGAGAACACCCAGCAGCCCAGGAAGGCCAGGGGGATCGAGAAGATCGCCGGGTTGCCGTAGGGGAAGATCGCGTGGGGATAGTGCAGCACGTCCTTCCACACGGTCGGGCTCAGCACCACCAGCACCACCGCGGTGATCAGGCCCAAGGCCCCGCCTAGGACGGCGCCGCGGGTGGTCAGGCCCTTCCAGAACATCGACAGCAGCAGCACCGGGAAGTTGGCGCTGGCGGCGATCGCGAAGGCCAGGCCGACCATGAAGGCGATGTTCTCCTTCTCGAACAGGATGCCGAGCAGGACCGCCAGGCCGCCCAGCACCACCGTGGCCGCCTTGGAGACGCGGATCTCGGCCCGTTCGTCGGCGCGGCCGCGGCAGATCACCGAGGCGTAGATGTCGTGGCTGACCGCCGAGGCGCCGGCCAGGGCCAGGCCCGAGACCACGGCCAGGATGGTCGCGAACGCCACGGCCGAGATGAAGCCCATGAAGGCGCTGCCGCCGACCGCCTTGGCCAGGTGCACGGCGACCATGTTGGCGCCGCCGATCAAGGCCCCCGACGGATCCTTGAAGCTGGGGTCGGACAGCACCAGCACGATGCCGCCGAAGCCGATGATGAAGGTCAGGATATAGAAGTAGCCGATCAGCCCGGTGGCCACGAACACCGACTGGCGGGCCGCCTTGGCGTCGCGCACCGTGAAGAAGCGCATCAGGATGTGCGGCAGCCCGGCGGTGCCGAACATCAGCGCCATGCCCAGCGACACCGCCGACACGGGATCGGCGACCAGCCCGCCGGGCGCCATGATCGCCTGGTGCTTCTGGTGGATCTGCACGGCCTGGGCGAACAGCCGCTCGGGGCTGAAGCCGACCTGCCACAGCACCGCCAGCGCCATGAAGGTGGCGCCCGACAGCAGCAGCACGGCCTTGACGATCTGAACCCAGGTGGTGGCCAGCATGCCGCCGAAGACGACGTACAGCACCATCAGCACGCCGACCAGCACCACCGCCGACGAATAGGGCAGGCCGAACAGCACTTTGATCAGCTGGCCGGCGCCGACCATCTGGGCGATCAGGTAGAGCAGGATGGTCGCCAGCGAGCCGAAGGCGGCGAGGGTGCGGATCGGTGTCTGCTCCAGCCGGAACGAGGCGACGTCGGCGAAGGTGAAGCGGCCGAGGTTGCGCAGCTGCTCGGCGATCAGGAACAGGATCACCGGCCAGCCGACCAGGAAGCCGATCGAATAGATCAGGCCGTCATAGCCGCTGGAGAAGACCAGGGCCGAGATGCCCAGGAACGACGCCGCCGACATGTAGTCGCCGGCGATCGCCAGGCCGTTCTGGACCCCGGTGATGCCGCCGCCGGCGGCATAGAAGTCACTGGCCGACCGGGTGCGCCGGGCCGCCCACCAGGTGATGGCCAGGGTCACGGCCACGAAGAACAGGAACATGCCGATCGCCGGGTAGTTGGTCGCCGACTGCCCGGCGGCCTCGATCGCCCCGGCGGCGTGGGCGGCGCCCGGCAGCGCCAGGGCGGCGGCGGCGCCGAGCCAGAGGCGCCGGCTCATCGCGAGATCCCCTGCAGCAGGTCCGCGACCTGGCCGTCGAAGCGGCGGTTGGCGGCGCGCACATAGATGCCCGTGATCGCGAACGCCAGCAGGATGACGAACAGCCCGACCGGGATGCCGACGGTGGTGACGGCGCCGGTCCAGATCGGCCGCGCGAACAGGGCCGGCGCGAAGCCGATCACCAGGATGTAGCCGAAATAGACGACCAGGACGACGGCCGACAGCAGGAGCGCCAGCCGCCGGCGCTCGGCGACCAGCTGCTGGTAGGTCGGATCGCGCAGGATCCGTTCGGTCAGCGGTTCGGACATGGGGTCTCCCTTCGTGGTGCGGCTCGGGCGCGAAGCGGCTTTGAGCCGTCTTGCCGCCATCGATACCCCCGCCGCCCCCGCCTGGGAGCCCCGACTTTGGTCGATGTCTTCCGCCTGGCCGCGCCATGGGCAACACTGCCGATAAAGGGAGGAGCCATGCCGAGCTGGGTGGTGCTGCCGGTGTCGCTGGCCTATCTGGCGCTCTTGTTCGGCATCGCCTGGCACGGCGACCGGCGGCGCGGCCGGTCGACGCCGGCGCTCTACGCCCTGACGCTCGGCGTCTATTGCACGTCCTGGACGTTCTACGGCTCGGTCGGCTGGGCCGCGACCGGCGGCTTCGCCTTCCTGTCGATCTATGTCGGCCCGATCCTGATGCTCGGGCTGGGCTGGCCGCTGCTCGGCCGGATCCTGCGCCTGGCCAAGGAGCAGAACGCTGTTTCGATCGCCGACTTCATCGCGGCCCGCCACGGCAAGAGCCAGGCGGTGGCGGCGCTGGTCACCGTGGTCGCCGTGGTCGGCGTCGTGCCCTATGTGGCCCTGCAGCTGAAGGCGGTGACCGAGGCGTTCGGCGCGGTCACCGCGGTCACCGCCGGCGGCCAGGGCGGGGCGTCGGTCAGCGTGCTGGGCGACTCGGGGCTCTACGTCGCCCTGCTGATGGCGCTGTTCGCCATCCTGTTCGGGGTGCGCACCGTCGAGGCCAGCGAGCACCATCGCGGCCTGATGCGCGCCATCGCCTTCGAGTCGGCGGTCAAGCTGGCCGCGTTCCTGGCGGTCGGCGCGGCGGTGACCTTCTGGCTGTCGGCCGGCCCGGCGGGACTGGTCGGCCATCTGGTGGCGACACCGGGGCTCGCCCACCTGTTCGCGATCGACTGGGGCCGGCCCGGCTTCTGGGCCTCGGCGCTGCTGTCGGCGGCGGCCGTGCTGTGCCTGCCGCGGCAGTTCCACGTGGCCGTGGTCGAGAACACCGATCCGGCGGCGGTCAGGACCGCGCGCTGGGCGTTCCCGGCCTATCTGGTGGCGATCAACCTGTTCGTGGCGCCGGTTGCGGTTGCCGGCCTGATCGCCTTCGGCGGCGACGTCGGCGCGGCCGATCTGTTCATGGTGACCGTGCCCCGGGCCGCCGGTGCCGGCGGCATCGCGCTGCTGGCCTTCATCGGCGGGCTGTCGGCGGCGACCAGCATGGTCATCGTCGAGACGCTCGCCCTCTCGACCATGGTCTCCAACGACGTGGTCGTGCCGATCCTGCTCGGCCTGTCGCGCGGTCCCCGCGACCATGCCGGGCTGGCGCGGCGGCTGCTGCCGATCCGGCGCGCCGCCGTCCTGCTGATCCTGGGCCTGGCCTACGGCTACGGCCGGCTGATCGGCTCGTCGTCGCCGCTCGCCGCGATCGGCATCGTCTCCTTCGCGGCGGTGGCCCAGTTCGCGCCGGCCATGTTGGGCGGCGTGATCCGGCGGCGCGGCAGCCGCGCGGGCGCCCTGGCCGGCATCGCGACCGGCTTTGCCCTGTGGCTCTATACGCTGCTGCTGCCGGCGCTGGCCGGCGCCGGCTGGGTCGCGCCCGATCTCCTGACCGACGGCCCGGGCGGCATCGGCTGGCTGCGGCCGCAGGCCCTGTTCGGCCTGGGCGGCCTGGACCCGCTCAGCCATGCCGTGCTGTGGAGCCTGGGCGCCAACGCGGCCGCCTACATCCTGGGATCCTGGCTGGGATCCTGGCTCGGGCGGCCCGGTGTGGTCGGGCGCTGGCCGCTGCGCCCGGCCGAGCCGCCGGCGATCGACGCCACCCTGGTGGTCGCCGAGCTGGAAGCGCTGGTCGCCGTGTTCCTGGGCACCGAGGCGGCGGCCCGGCTGTTCCGGCGCCAGGCCGCCAGCCAGGGGGCGCCGCTGCGCGGGCGCGCCGACCTCGACTGGGTGCGGTTCACCGAACGGCAGCTCGCCGGCACCATCGGCGCGGCCTCGGCGCGTGTCATGGTCGCCGGCACCCTGCAGCGCCGGCGGCTGAGCCGGGCCGACGCCGTGGCCATGCTCGACCAGGCGTCGCAGGTCATCCGCTTCAACCATGGCCTGTTGACCGCGACCCTGGAGACCATCAGCCAGGGCATCTCGGTGTTCGACGAGAGCCTTCGGCTGCGGGCGTGGAACCGCCGGTTCCTGGAGCTCAACAACCTGCCGCCCGACCTGGTGCGGGTCGGCACCGATCTGGCCGAGATCGTGCGCTTCAACGCGGCGCGCGGCGAATATGGCGCCCATGGCCAGATCGAATCCATGCTGGCGCGCCGCCAGGCCAATCCCGGTCATGGCGAGGATCTGTATGAGCGCCGGCGCCCCGACGGCACGATCCTGGAGATCGCCACCAGCCCGATGCCCGGCGGCGGCTTCGTTGCGACCTTCACCGACGTCACCGAGCGCCATCGCGCCGCCGCGGCCCTGCGCGAGGCCAACGAAGGGCTGGAACGCCGGGTGCGCGAGCGCACCGAGGCCCTGGCCGCGGCCAGCGCCGCGGCGGAGCGGGCGAACCAATCCAAGACCCGGTTCCTGGCCGCCGCCAGCCACGACCTGCTGCAGCCGCTGCACGCCGCCCGGCTGTTCACCTCGGCCCTGTGCGAGCGCTCCGACGATCCGCTGGCCGCCAAGATCGAGGCGTCGCTGCGCTCGGTCGAAACCTTGCTGGGCGCGCTGCTCGACGTCTCCAAGCTCGACGCCGGCGCCACCCGGGTCTCGCGCGAGGCCTTCGCGATCCAGCCGATGCTGACCGCCCTCGAGGAAGAGTTCGGCGCCATCGCGGCCGAGCGCGGCCTCGGCTTGCGCATCGTCGCCTCCTCGGCCGGGGTCGACAGCGACCCCGCGCTGCTGCGCCGGATCCTGCAGAACTTTCTATCGAACGCGATCCGCTATACGCCCCGGGGCAGGGTGCTGGTCGGCTGCCGGCGCCGCGGCGATGCCCTGGCGATCGAGGTCTGGGACACCGGCATCGGCATCCCCGCGGACAAGCGCGCCGAGATCTTCCAGGAGTTCCATCGCCTGGCCGCGGCCGGCGAGGAGGAGAAGGGGCTGGGCCTCGGCCTGGCCATTGTCGACCGCATCGCGCGCATGCTGGGCCATCCGGTCGCCGTCCGTTCGATCCCGGGGCGCGGCAGCGGCTTCGCGGTCACGGTGCCGCGGGCGCCTGTCCCGGCACCGGCCGCCGAGCGCGCGCCGCGCGGTCCCCGGGGCCTGGGCGGCGCCCTGGTGCTGTGCCTGGACAACGAGCCGGTCATCCTTGACGGCATGGCGACCCTGCTCGGCGGCTGGAGCTGCCGGGTCGTGGCCGCGACCGGCCTGGCCGAGGCCGAGGCGCGGCTCGGCAGCGACGCCCCCGACCTGATGGTGGTCGACTTCCACTTGGGCGGCGGTGCCGATGGGCTGGAGGCGGTTGCGGCGCTGCGCCGGCGCTTCGGCGTCGCGGTGCCGGCGGTGCTGGTGACCGCCGACCACACCGACGAGACCCGCGCCCGCATCGAGGCCGCCGGCCATGCCGTGCTGTACAAGCCGCTGCGCCCGGCGGCGCTGCGGGCGCTGCTGGCGCGTCTGGTGCAGCTGCGGCCGCTGCCGCAGGACGCCGGGTGATGCAGTAGAGCTATGCCGCGGGCGGGGCGACGTCGAAGCGGCGGGCGGCGATGACCGCCTGGGTGCGGCTGACCACGCCCAGCTTGCGCAGGATGACCGTGACATGGGCCTTCACCGTGGCCTCGGTCACGCCCATGTCCCAGGCGATCTGCTTGTTGAGCTTGCCGTCGCTCAGCATCATCAGCACGCGGCATTGCTGGGGCGTGAGCGCCGACAGGCGCTGGGCCAGTTCGGCGTCGTCGGTCGGGCGCGGCGTATCGCGCCGGGGAAACCACTCGCCGCCGGCCAGCACGGCGCGGATCGCGGCCGAGATGCTGTCGATCGGCGTCGATTTCGGCACATAGCCGCTGGCGCCGTAGTCCTGGGCGCGGCCGATCGTATCGGCATCCTCGGCGGCCGAGACCACGATCACGGGCAGGGCAGGGAACTCGGTGCGCAGCAGCAGCAGGCCCAGCAGGCCCCGCATCGCCGGCATATGCAGGTCGAGCAGCAGCAGGTCGATCGGCTCGACCGAGGATTGCCGGCGCAGCTGGTCGACCGTGGCGTCGAGCGTGCCGGCTTCCAGGATCTCGGCGCTGGCAAGGGTCTGCGCCACGGCTTGGCGCAACGCGCCGCGCATCAGCGGATGGTCGTCGGCGATCAGGATGCGCGTGCGCTCCATCATGCCGGAACTGTGCGCCATCGGCGGCCGGCCGCCAATTAGACCAAGGATGGATGACGGCCCCCGACTGCCGGCCGATTGCCGTCGTGTCGATAGCCGTCGTTGACAGCCGCTGCCAAAGCGCTTAGACACGCGGTCTCCGCGGCGGAGCGGGTCTGTAGCTCAGGTGGTTAGAGCGCACGCCTGATAAGCGTGAGGTCGGTAGTTCAACTCTACCCAGACCCACCATGCCCCGTCGCAGGGAGGCCGGTGGGCAGGCCGGCGGGCCGCACGACGCCGCCATTGCGGATCGCGCGATCTTGATCGAACATTAAGGCGATTCGCATAAGAATTGCCCCCGCGCCGGGATGGGAAGCGTGCCGCCTGCACCTGCCAACGATCTCATCCGAGACGACGAATGCCAGACGTGGGCCGAGGTGCTGCCGGCCGAGCCGCGGCGGGCGGTCCTGGCCGCGCTGTCGGCCTATCTGGCGCAGACGCGGCTGACGCCGTTTGAGCTTCTTCACCATTACCGCCACGAGCGACGCCTGGTCGACGAGGCCCAGGCGTTTTCGCAGGCCGTGGTCCGCTGGTCGGCCAGCCGTGGCGTCCACGCGGCGATGCGGCGCCTGTACGAGCTCGAGGCCGACTTGGCTGCCGCGCTCGAGGCCGCCTGCGCCGGCCGGCCGCTGCCCGAACGCCTGGTGGTGTCCGCCTTGGACGAGCCGCGCTTTCGCCGCGGCATCGCCGTGGCCGCCCGGCTGGAGCCGCTGACCGAATGGCCGGCCAAGGTCGCCGAGCTGGAAAAGCTGCTGGCTGGTGGCGAGGCCGCGCTGGCCGACGAGATCCTGGCCGAGATCGCCTGCTTCGCCGACGGCCATCAGGCGATCTTCGGATGGCACCCGACCGCGCAGGCGGCACGGCTCAGTGGCGCCGTGCAGGCCATCGCGCTCCTGGGCGGCACCGCCGACGCGCCGGCAACCCGTCCCGCCCTGGTCGAAGGATTGCGCAGCGGCCGCCTGCCGCGGCTGATGGCCGAACTGCGCGGCTGGTTCGACCGCCTGCTGCGGTCGGACCGCACCTTCACGGTGCTGCCCGAGGCCGGCTGCGACCCCTTGGCCGAGGCCGATGCCCTGCTGGCCCTGCGCAAGGCCTGGGCCGCCGTGCCGGCGGGCGCGCCCACCGCCGAAGAGGCCGAGCAGCTCGACCGCCGCTCCTCGTCGCTGGTCGAGGGCACCTTGGGCATCGGTCACCTGCTGGGGCGCTTTCCCGATGCCGTCGGCCGCGGCGGGGCGCTGGTGCGGCTGCTGGGCGGGCTGACCGGGGATCGGACCATGGCCGTTATCGCGCGGGCGTTCACCACCCTGCTCAACGATCGGCGGACGCGCGAGGAGCTGATGGCGTCGGGCCAGCCGGCCGAGCGGCTGCGCGTCCTGGCGGGCTGGCAGCGGGCGATCCTGCAGTCGAAGATGGATGCGGCGACCCGCGATCCCCTGGCCGATCTGCTGGACGGCATGAACTGCCAGGTGATCCGCAACAGCAAGCTGTTCGAGGCACTGCGCCAGCGCATCCCCGATACCACCAAGCGGGGGGCCACGATCACCCAGCTGGTGCGCACCAACCACTTCACCCGCGGCAAGGCGCTGCTGATGGCCCAGGCTGAGCTCAAGCGATCATGAGCCAAATCCCCGAGTCCGTGACGACCGGCGGCGGCACTGCCGGGCTGCCGCTGGCCCATCCCGAGCTCCAACGCCTGCTGGTGTTCTGGCATAGCCGCTGCGTCGACGGCCAGGTGCCGGTCGCCGACCTGCTGGAGCCGGCCGAGCTGCGCCCGTGGCTCGGCAATCTGCTGGTGATGGATGTCGAGACCGATGGCGTCTACACCTACGCCTATTATGGCGACAGCCTGGCCCTGGCGTTCGGGGGCAGCCTGGTCGGCCATTCGCTGGACGCCCTGCCGCTGGCCCAGAGCCATCTCCTGACCGAGGAATATGAGCGGGTGCGGGCGGCCGGCGCGCCCGTCTCCCGCACGTACCGCGCCAGCTTCGACGGCCGGGACCAGACCTGGGAGCGGCTGGTGCTGCCGCTCGGCGGGTCCGAGGGCGGCATCGTCAAGCTGCTGGTCGCCGCATATCCCCTCGGGTGAGAGGACCGCCGGTCACCAGCGGCAGCTGGGCGGCGTGGCGTCCGTCGAGCGGATTTCGACCAGGTCCTCGACCACCACCGTCCGCTCGGCCGGGACGCACACCACGTCCAGCGAGACGATCCCGGGGAAGACGTTGACCAGGTTCGAATTGAAGTTGAAATCCGAATAAAGCGGCGTCTCGCTCCACCACATCCGGTATCGGTGCGACATCAGGAAGTCAAGCAGGCTTGCTGAATTGTCGGGACGATCGTTTTCGACATAAAGCAAGGGCCGATGCCGGTCGAGGATGCCGGCAGCGCCGCGCAGGACGTCGAGCTCCATGCCCTCGACGTCGATCTTGATGAAGTGGCAGGCGGGCAGGTCCAGGTCGTCGAGCCGGATCGAGCGCAGTCCGGTGCTTCCGGCCTCCGTCCCCTTGCGGGCGGCGATGGCGCCGAAATTGCCCGTGCGATCATAAGCCGTGCCGGGTACGGAATAGACTGCGGCGTCGGCGCCGACCACGGCATGAGCCGCCACCACGTTGGTCAGGTCGTTGAGCGCGACATTGCCGCACAGCATGTGGAACATCGTCGCCTGGGCCTCGAACGCCCACACCCGGCCGCCCGGCCCCACCACCTGGGCCATGGGCAGCGTGATCGTGCCGATATTGGCGCCGACGTCGATCGCCGTCATACCCGGCTCCAGCAGCCCGAGGATCCGGGTGGTCTCCGCCGCGGCATATTCGCCATAGAGGTCGAGCGAGCGCCCGACGAAGGTGTCGTTGATGTTGAACATCATCAGGCCGTAGCGCGTGTGCTTCACGCGCACGGTCCGGGATTGGGCCAGTACGGTCATGGAGCGACGGTAGCACGGTCCTCCCGCCGGGCAAGGGAGCGATCCCGGTCGGAACAGCGCCAATGGCCGCGGCGTTGGACTACCAGGAATAGAGCGCGGGGAGGAGCCGATGGGCTACCGATGGACGGGACGGATCGCCACGCTGGCAGTCCTGCTTGCCGTCGGAGTCGGCGGCGCGGCGCAAGCCAGCCAGTGCGGCGACCAGATCACGGTGCTGGACCAGGCCTATGGCCTGGGCGAGACCTCGCCGGGCGCGGCCGCGACGGCGCCCCAGACCGGCACCATGCCGAACCGCGGCCCGGCCTCGGCGGTCAACACCGTGCCCAACACCGGAGGCGTGGCGCCCAGCGGCGGCGCGCTGTCGCCGACCGACCGCGAGCGGCTGCGCCAGGCGCTGGCCGCGGCGCGGGACGCCGACCGCGCCGGCGACGCCAGCCAATGCGCCGCCCACTTGGTGGAGGCCCGGCGGGTGACCGCGGGCCACGGCCAGTCCGAGCCGCCCGTGGGCGGCAACGGACCGTAGCCGCCCGCGATCCGGCTACTGGGCCCGCTACTGGGACAGCTTGATCCCGGTGACGATCAGGTCCTTGCTGGCGGACTGATTCTTGACGATTCCCGTGATCTCGACGCGGACCTTCAAGTCGCGCAGATGGGCCACGCCGTTGCGCGCCACGAGCCCGCGCATCTTCTCGGCAAGCGTGTGGAGCTGCTTGGCCTTTTCGGCATAGGCCAGGCACTTTTCGAGGCCGCCCTCGGTCTTGAGCAGCACTTCGACGACCTGGTCGCCGGTCGAAGCGATGCGTTCGCGAATGTCGTCGATCTCGCCATCGACCGTTCGAACCTGTTCCACGGGCGGCGGCTCAGACCGGGACGGCGCGGTGGATGGTCACGCCGGTACCAGTGGCCGCGGCGGGCATCAGCAGCACTCTCCGGTCGTCGGCACGGCGGGACGCTCCCTGGCGGATTGCATGTCCACATGTTTCATCGGTCGTTCCGGACCCGCGAGCCAGGCTACGCGACCACTGTATGGTTGATAAACCGCCCAATGTTAAGCTCAGGTGAGCGGCGAGCGAAGAATGGCCGCGGATCTCGCCGCGGGGCCGGTATCCGAGGGCGGCGAATGGCGCAGCGCGGCGTGCTGTACATGGTTTGGGGCGACGCGGCGGCGGCCGTGATGCAGCGATCGATCGCGTCGGTGCAGCGGCACCTGCCCGGCCTGCCGATCCAGGTGCTGGAGCTGCCGGCGACGACCGACCGGTTTCATGGGCTGCTCGAAAAATCGCGGATGGCGGCGCTGACGCCGTTCGAGACCACCCTGTTCCTCGATGCCGACACGGTGGTGCTGGGCGACCTCGCCTTTGGTTTCGTCCAGGCCGAGCGCTACGGCGTCGCCTGCACCCTCTGCGAATGCCCCTGGGCCCGGCGCTATCCCGGCTTGGGGCCCGACATCGGCGACCTGGTCGAGTACAACACCGGCGTCATCTTCTTCACCCAGACGGCACGCCCGCTGTTCGACGCCTGGGCCGAGACGGCCCCCGGCCTCGACAGCCGGATCCCGTTCGTCCGCAACGGCCAGGCCGCGTTCATGCCGCACAACGACCAGGCGAGCTTCGCTGTCGCCGTCGACGCCACCGGCCGGCCACCCTTCGTGCTGCCGCTCAACTGGAACTTCCGGCCACAGTGGCATCGCAGCTTCTTCGGCCCGATCCGGATCTGGCACGACTATGCCGAGGTGCTGCCGGAGATCCTGGCGATCAACGCCCAGTATGCGGCCACGCCGACCCCCTTGTCCTATCATCAGCTCTCGGCCTGATTTCGCCATAATTCCCGACCATCGTCGGCCCGGGTGGTCGGATCGACGCGCCTCGGTGTTCGTTGGTCGCATGCCGGCCCGGCCTGGCGTAACATATCCGATCGTCCGGCCGGTGGTCGGCGCCATGCCGCCACCGCCGCCTGGGCCCGGGATCGCGGTGGGCGCCCCGCTTGTTTCGAGGAGATATTCCGGATGGACAGGGAGTGGACGTGGGGGATCCGGGCGGTGGCTGCCCGTGGCCTGTTGGCCGCGGGCCTGCTGGCCGCGGCGACGCTGGCGCCCGACGCAGCCGCGCCGGTCCACGCGGCGACCGTCGAAAACGGCTTCGCGGACCTGGTACAGAAGGTCGCACCGGCCGTCGTCTACATCTCGACCACCCAGACCGTCGAGCGCTCGGGCGACGGCGCGCCGCCGCATTTCCAGGGGCCGCCGGGGTCGCCGTTCGACGAGTTCTTCAAGCGCTTCATGCAGCCGCCCGGCGATGACGAGGACATGCATCCCGGGCCTGGCGGCAAGGTCACGGCGCTGGGCTCGGGCTTCGTGATCGACCCCGCGGGCTATGTGGTGACCAACAACCACGTGGTCGGCAAGGCCGATTCGATCACCGTCCAGATCGGCGACGACCAGAAGAAGCTGCCGGCCAAGCTGATCGGCCGCGACGAAAAGACCGACCTGGCACTGCTCAAGGTCGACGCGCCCAAGCCCTTGCCGTTCGTGGAGTTCGGCGACAGCGACAGGGCCCGGGTCGGCGACTGGGTGCTCGCCGTCGGCAATCCCTTCGGGCTGGGCGGGACCGTGACCGCCGGCATCATCTCGGCGCGCGGCCGCGACATCAATCAGGGCCCGTTCGACGACTTCCTGCAGATCGACGCCCCGATCAACCGCGGCAACTCCGGCGGCCCGACCTTCAACACCGAGGGCCGGGTGATCGGCATCAACACGGCGATCTATTCGCCGTCGGGCGGCAGCGTCGGCATCGGCTTCGCCATTCCGGCCAATCTGGCGCGGCCGGTGATCGACGCCCTGCGCCACGACGGCAAGATCGAGCGCGGCTGGCTCGGCGTCTCGATCCAGCCGGTCACCCAGGAGGTGGCCGACGGCGTCGGCCTGACCAAGCCGGCGGGCGCCCTGGTCGCCAAGGTCGAGCCGGACAGCCCGGCGGCCAAGGCCGGCCTGAAGCAGAGCGACGTCATCCTGTCGATCGACGACAAGGATATCGCCGACATCCGCGACCTGACGCGCCGGGTGGCCGAGATCAAGCCGGGCACCGGCATCAAGATCGGGGTGTGGCGCGGCAACGGCCGCACGCAGCTGGACGCGACCGTCGGCGCGCCGCGCGAGGTCCAGGTGGCGAGCGCCGCCGAGCCGCCCAAGGCGACCGAGGACAAGGTGATCGGCCTGACCTTGACCGACCTCACGCCCGCGGTCCGGCAGCGCCTGGGCCTCGGTGACGAGGTCGCCGGAGTGGCGGTGACCGCGGTGGCGCCGGACAGCGACGCCGCCAACAAGGGCATCCGGCCGGGCGACGTGATCGTCTCGGTCGGGCAGAAGCCGGTCACCAAGCCCAGCGACGTCGCCGACCGCGTGCGCGAGGCGACGGACGCCGGCCGCACCGCGGTCCTGCTGCTGATCCATCGCGGCGACGGCGACCAGTTCGTCGCGGTCAAGCCCGACAAGGCTTGATCCCCGGGGGCCTGATCCTCGGAGCGTGATCTCGCCCCGCCGCCCGCGCGTTGCCTCCCATGAGCCAACCCGCGGGCGGACGGAGGTCACCGGATCCATGTCGAAAGAGAGCTACCACACCGAGCTGGTCCATCGCCTGGCCCAGGTCGATGAGGCCATTGGCGAGGCCGAGGCGGCCCTGGCCGTCGGGACCGACCAGGAGCGGGTCATGGCCGCCGGCGAGCTGGTGGTCCTGCGCCGCGAGCGCGACGGCGTCGCCGAGCGGCTGGTCCGGCTGCAGACGGCGCCGAACGGCGCCTGGGTGGCCGTGCGCGAGGAGCTCGACGCGCTGATATCGGTGTTCCAGCCGCATGGCCACCGGCCTGGCACCGGCCGCTATCCCTACCTGGCGGCGCTTTATCGCCGCAGGGTCGCGGCGGCCCGGGCCGCGGGCGAGACGCCGGACCATGCTTGAGTCGGGCCGCGCGTAACAGGGGCAAAAGTCCGGGCGAGCCGTCTCGGCCCCAGACCCCCACCGTCATCCCCGCGAAAGAGCGGGTGAAGGAATTGGCGCGCGGGCTTTTCTTGGTTCGTCATCCCCGCGCAGGCGGGGATCCAGTTGGCTCGACGTCAATATCATGTGGCTAGGCTTGGAGCTTGCCACAACGGCTGGATCCCCGCGTTCGCGGGGATGACGACAGGGGTGTTGAGTGGCGATTGCTTCACAGCCGCGAAAGCGGGGATCCAGAGGTCGCGGTACCGGGTTTGGCGGGTCTGCTCGGACTTTTGCCCCTCTTTCGGCCCCCGCTTAGATTTTCTCAGTTCGGCCGGAAGAAAGTCTCAATTGCGCTTCAGGCGATCGCCGCCAACCTGTTGGGCCCGTGCCAGGGCCGGTCAATGCCGGCCGGCCACCATTCGGGACAGCGGGATCGGGCATGAGCTTGAACGTGATATCCGCCAACCGCCTGCGCGACGGCGCGGCCGTGTGGCTGGCCGCCGGCGGCGAGTGGGTCGAGCGGATCGAGGGCGCCGGCCTGTTTGCCGACGCCGACCTGTCCCGGGCGCGCGCGCTCGCCGGCCGCGCCGAGGCCGCCCAACTGGTGGTCGCGGTCGAGGACAGCCCGGCCCGGATCGAGGACGGCGTCGTCGTCGCCGAGACCACCCGCGAGCACATCAAGAGCCGCGGCCCGACCGTGCGCGGCGACCTCGGCAAGCAGGCGCCGCCCCGTCCGGTGCCGGCGGCGGCGCCCAGCCTGCCCGACCGGCCGTCGCCCCATGCGGGCACCTACCGTTACGACGAGGTCGACCGCCAGTTCCTCAAGGACCGCGCCGAGCGCTTCCGGCGGCAGGTCGCACGCCGGCTCACAGGCGAACTCAGCGAGGATGAATTCAAGACCTTCCGGCTCATGAACGGCCTGTACCTGCAGCTGCACGGCTACATGCTGCGGGTGGCGATCCCCTATGGCCTGCTGAGCGCCCGGCAGCTGCGCCAGCTCGCCTATGTCGCGCGGGTCTACGACAAGGGCTACGGCCACTTCACCACCCGTCAGAACCTCCAGTTCAACTGGCCGCAGCTGGTCGACGTGCCCGACATCCTGGAGGTCCTGGCCGACGCCGATCTCCACGCCATCCAGACCAGTGGCAACTGCATCCGCAACGTCACCACCGACCAGTACGCCGGCGCCGCCCGCGACGAGGTGGTCGATCCCCGGGTGTTCGCCGAGATCTTTCGCCAGTGGTCGACCGACCATCCGGAATTCACGTTCCTGCCGCGCAAGTTCAAGATCGGCATCACCGGCAGCCCGAACGACCGGGCCGCGGTCCGAGTCCACGACATCGGCGTGCTGGCCAAGCGGGACGCCACCGGCGCCGTCGGCTTCGAGGTCTATGCCGGCGGCGGCCTCGGGCGCATCCCGCTGGTCGCGACCAAGGTCCGCGACTGGGTGCCGGTGCCCGACATCCTGCGCTACTTCGAGGCCATTCTGCGCGTCTACAACCAGCTCGGCCGGCGCGACAACATCCACAAGGCGCGCATCAAGATCCTGGTCCAGGACGTCAAGCCCGACGCTTTCATCGCCATGATCGAGGACGAGTTCCGCGCCATGCCCGAGGCGCAGTACCGGCTCGAGCCCGAAGTCATCCAGGCGATCGCCGCGCGCTTCCCCAAGGCGCCCTTCGCCGAGCTGCCGGCGGTCTCGGCCCGGCTGGAGCGGGCGCGGCTGGAGGACGCGGCGTTCGACCACTGGGTCGCGACCAACACCCATCCGCACCGCCAACCCGGCTATGTCTCGGCGGTGCTGTCGCTGAAACCGGTCGGCGGCATTCCCGGCGACTGCTCGGCCGACCAGATGGACGCCGCCGCCGACCTGGCCGAGCGCTACTCCTTCGGCGAGATCCGGGTCGCGCACGAACAGAACCTGGTCCTGCCCCATGTCCGGCAGGACGAGCTGTACGAGCTGTGGACCGCGCTCCGGCCGCTGGGCCTCGGGACGGCCAATATCGGCCTCATCTCGGACATCATCGCCTGCCCGGGCCTGGACTACTGCTCCCTGGCCACGGCCCGCTCGATCCCGATCGCCCAGAAGATCTCGGAGCGCTTCGCCGATCCCGAGCGCCAGCGCGACATCGGCGAGCTCAAGATCAACATCTCGGGCTGCATCAACGCCTGCGGCCATCACCATGTCGGCCACATCGGCATCCTGGGTCTGAACAAGGCCGGCCAGGAGTACTACCAGGTGACCCTGGGCGGGGCGGCGGACGAGCAGGCGGCCATCGGCACCATCCTGGGCGCCGGCTTCTCGGCCGACCAGGTCGTCGACGCCATCGAGCGCATCGTCGAGACCTACCGCGTCAGGCGGCTGGACGGTGAGCGCTTCATCGATACCTGCCGCCGAATCGGCGTCATCCCGTTCAAGGAGGCCGTCTATGCCGCTGCTTGACGATACGGGCCGCCCGGCCGTCGACCTGTGGACGACGGTCGCCGACGACCAGCCGCTGCCGGCCGGCAAGGCGGTCCTGTCCCTGGGCCGCCTGGCCGCGCTGGGGGACGAGGCCGGCGGCGGCCTGGGCGTGCGCCTGGCGCCGGATACCCGCCCCGAAGCGGTCCTGCCGCATCTCGGCCGGGTCGAGATGGTGGCGATCGAATTCCCGAAATTCCGTGACGGCCGCGGCTTCACCCTGGCGCGGACGCTGCGGGAGCGCTACGGATATCGCGGCGATATCCGGGCCGTCGGCCATGTGCTGCCGGATCAGTCGGCAGCGCTGCTCGACTGCGGCTTCAGCACCGTGCTGGTGCCGGACAGCCAGCCCGCGGAGCGGTGGGCCGAGGCGCTGGCAGGCGCCCATGGCCCCAGGCCCGCGGTCCAGCTGTTCCACCGGCTGGTGCCGCGGCCGCCGATCGGCTTGGCCTAACGAAGAACCAGGGGGACCTCCATGACCGTGCAGATTGGACAAATCGCGCCGAATTTCCAGCAGGACACCACCGAGGGTCCGATCGACTTCCACAAGTGGCTGGGCTCCAGCTGGGGCGTCCTGTTCAGCCATCCCAAGGACTACACCCCGGTGTGCACCACCGAGCTCGGCGAGACCGCCCGCCTCAAGCCCGAATTCGACAAGCGCAACGTCAAGGTGATCGGGCTCTCCGTCGATCCGCTCAACTCGCACCAGGGCTGGTCGAAGGACATCGAGGAGACCCAAGGCCAGAAGCTCAATTTCCCGATCATCGCCGACGCCGACCGCAAGGTCTCGAGCCTGTACGGGATGATCCACCCGGACTCCGATCCGCTGTTGACCGTGCGCTCGGTCTACGTGATCGATCCCAACAAGAAGGTCCGGCTGTCGCTGACCTACCCGCCGTCCACCGGCCGCAACTTCCAGGAGATCCTGCGGGTGATCGACAGCCTGCAGCTGACCGACGCGCACAAGGTCGCAACGCCGGTGAACTGGCAGCCGGGTGACGACGCGATCATCGTGCCGTCGCTGTCCGACGCCGAGGCCAAGGAGCGCTTCCCCCAAGGCTGGAAGACCCTGAAGCCGTACCTGCGCGTGGTGAAAATGGGATAGCCGCGGGGCGTCCCGGCGCGCGTCATTCGACATGCGCCGGGACGCCGCCCGGCACCAGATGGCGGTAGGGGCGGGCCTCCTCGACTGCCCGCTCGACCGACGGCCGCCGGCGCAGCCGCGCCAGATAGGACGCGACGGTTGGAAAGCGCGCGCCGATCGGCTGAAACCAATCGGCGTAGAACAGCATCGGCGCCGCGCCGCAATCGGCGAGCGTGAACGCATCCCCGGCCGCCCAGGCCCGCCCGGCCAGGCGCTCTTCCAGCCAGCCATAGCTCTTCTCGATTTGGGCGTGCGCCTCTTCGACGCCGTGGCGGTCGCGGCGGTCGGGCTCGCGCGCGAGGTCGAACACGACCCGCTGCTGCGGCGTCGCGATGTAATTGTCGAACACCCGATCCAGCAGCCGCACCTCGCGACGGGCTTCCGGTTCGGCGGGCACCAGCCGGCCGCCGCCGGCCAGCGCGTCCAGATGTTCGACGATCAGCGTCGCCTCCGGGATCACGGTGTCGCCGTCGACCAGCAACGGGAACTTGCCGATCGGCCACAGCCGCATCAGCTCGGCGTAGGCCGCGGGATTGCCGCTGTGCAGCAGCTCGAACTCGAACGGCAGCGCCAGCTCGTACAGCGCGATCAGCGCCTTCTGCGAGTAGGACGACAGCGGGTGGGCGAACAGGCGCAGGGTCATCGCGGCGGCTCCTCTGTGATTGCATAATGCAAGCGGTTGCGTTGTAGGCAAACTGATCCAATACTACAACCGGTTTTCTTCCGATAGCGGACGCGCAATGGACGCCGACCATCGATCGGGCTGCCCGATCAACCTCACGCTGGAGCTGCTGGGCGATCGCTGGAGTCTGATCGTCGTGCGCGACGTCATGTTCGGGAACCGGCGTCGGTTCCGCGAGCTGCTGCGCGGCTCCGAGGAGGGGATCGCGTCCAATATCCTGGCCGACCGGCTGAAGCGCCTGCTCGACGCCGGGCTGCTGACGCGGGACGGCGACCCCGGGCACAAGCAGAAGGCGATCTACAGCCTGACCGAGCCTGCCATCCAACTGGTGCCGCTGCTGGCCCAGATGGGTGCGTGGGGCTGCCGGCACACCCCGGCGTCGCCCGAGCTCTCGATCCGGGCGCGCCTGCTGGAAGCCGGCGGACCGCCGCTCTGGGAGCGGTTCATGGCCGAGCTGCGGTCGATCCATCTGGGCGCGGCATTTGCGGGCCCGTCGGTGATCGCCGAGCTCCAGGCCGCCTTCGAGGCGGCTGTCGTGACCGCCGGCAATGACCGTTTGTTAACTGGGCGGACGGGCGGCGCCGGCCTATGCTGATTGGCGTGCGAGGGTGCCGGCGGGCGGCGTGCTGCCGGGTCCCTGATGCGGGCGGGGGCCGTCGACCATGTCGTGGGCGGTGGGGCGCAAGGGCGTGATCCGGGGCGGCGTGATCCTGGCTGCCGCAGTAGCCGGAGCGGTGGCGCTGGGGGCATCGCCCGCGGACGCCGGATGGTATCGGTCGCGCGGCTGGGGGCGGTGCTGCGCCGTGGCGCCGCCGCCGCGGATCTACTATGTGCCGCCGCCGGTCTTCGACCCGCCGGTGGTTTACTACCGGCCGCAGATCTATTACCGGCCGCCGGTCTACATCGCACCCAGCTACCAGCCGCCGATGCCGCCGGCCGCGCCCTACGCGCCGCCGCCAAGCGTGACGCCGCCGGAAGCGCCGCGAACCATGTCGACGGTGCCGATGGCCGACCCCCCTGAGGCGACCCTGCCCGAGGGCGGCGGCGAAGGCGAGGCCGCGATGTCCGGCCACCTGCCGCCGCCGGGGTGACCGACCGGCGCTTGACGGCCGCTGCCCGACTTCCCATGTACAGGCAAGTTCCTCTGGGCGAGAACCAGAGTTCGCGCTAGCGGAGGGGCCAGGCGCCCGAGACCGCGCCAAGACGAAGAGTCGATCCGGTCCGACACCACGATCCTCGATGTCGAGGAGGTGGCATGTCCGAGACCGGGTTTTTCTTGCAGGTGCGAGATGCGATCGCCCGGACGGCCGTGCTCGCCCTGGCCGTAGGGCTCTGTACCTTGCCGGCACTGGCCCAGGACGGCACGTTCGGCCAGGGCCATGCCGAGCTGCATGGCTGGTACCAGCGGCTGCATCAGCCGGGCAACGGCTTCTCCTGCTGCTCCGACCAGGACTGCCGGCCGACCCAATGGCGCGCCGGCGCCACCGCCATCGAGGTCAAGGTCGACGGCACCTGGTGTCCGGTGCCGCAGGACCGCATCCTGCCGATCTCGGCGCCGGACGGCCAGGCCCATGTCTGCACCCCGCCGATCGCCAAGGGCCAGAACCCGTGCACGGTGCCGATGTATTGCGTCGTGATCGGATTCGGCTCATGACCGCCGGCGCGCGGTGAAGCGCAGGCGGACATAGTCGGCGGTCCAGCGGCCGGCCTCGTCGCATAAGGTCGGACGCAGCAGCGCCAGCACCGCCTCGGTTGCGGCCGGGCGCTCGGCGGCCGGCAGTGCGGCCAGCAGCGGGCTGGCGAAGGTCTCCAGCCAGCCGGCCATGCCGGTCGGCAGCGGCGTCGGGCGCGGATGCAGCGCAATCGCGTCGACCGCGAAGCCGGCCGCGTCCAATTTGGCGCGATAGGCCTCGGCGGTCGGAAAGTACCACGGCATGACGGTGTCGACCGCCACGCCCCGGGCCGCCAGCACGGCGCGCAGGGCCACCATCACGGCGGCGACATTGCCGTGGCCGCCGAACTCGCCGACGAAGCGGCCACCCGGTTTGAGCGCCCGGTGCACCCCGGCGATGACGGCGTCGGGGTCGCGCATCCAGTGCAGCGCGGCATTGGAGAAGACCGCGTCGAACTCGGCCTCGAACGCCAGCCGCTGGCCGTCGCCGCGCCTGACGTCGAGGCCGCGCGCGGCGGCGGCGGCCAGCAGCTCGGCCGAGCTGTCGAGCCCCACCACATCGGCGCCTGAAGCGGCGATCTGCTGGGTCAGCGCGCCATCGCCGCAGCCCAGGTCCAGGATTCGCTCGCCCGGGCAGGGGGCCAGCAGGCCGAACACGGACGCCCCCAGGTCGGCGACGAAGCGGGCGTTGCGGGCATAGCCTGCAGGGTCCCAGCGCTGGCTCTCGATGATCGGCTCCACACCCGCCTCCCTCAAGTCGGGCTCAAGCAAACCGTGAACCGGCTGGGCGAAGCAACCGACTTTACCCCAAGCCCAACTTGAGAAATTCTCAAGTCATGAGTGCCCGCCGGCTACCCTCCCTGACCGCCCTTCGCGCCTTCGAGGCGGCCGGGCGGCATCGCAGCCTGACCGCCGCGGCCGCGGAGCTGCATGTCTCGACCTCGGCGATCAGCCACCAGGTGCGCCTGCTGGAGCAGGACCTGGGCGAGCCCTTGTTCGTGCGCGGCGCCAGCGGCCTGGCGCTGACCTCGGCCGGTGCCGACCTGCTGGGCGGCCTCAGCGACGGCTTCATGCGCATCACCCAGGCGGTGGCGGCGTTCCACCGGCGCCGGCCGGCGCGCGTGCTGACGGTCAGCACGCTGTCGACCTTCGCCATGCGCTGGCTGATCCCACGGCTCGGCGGCTTCAACGACCGGCATCCCGAGATCGACGTGCGGATCGCGACGTCGGTGCTGCCGGTCGATCTCGAGCGCGCCGATCTCGATTGCGCGATTCGCTTCGGCGGCGGCGGCTGGCCTGGCCTGAGCGCCGAGCGGCTGTTCGCCGAACGTCTGACCCCGGTGTGCAGCCCGCGCCTGCCGACGGCCGAGCGGCCGCTGTCGGCCCCGGCCCATCTGGCGCGGCATCGGCTGCTCCATGCCCGCCTCAGGCCCGACGACTGGCGGCTGTGGCTGCATGCCGCCGGCGTGGCCGACTGCGACCCGCGCGCCGGCCCGGTGTTCGAGACCCGCAATTTCGTGATCCAGGCGGCGCTGCAGGGCCTGGGGGTTGCCGTTCTCGACCCGGCCCTGGTCGCCGACGAGCTGGCGGCCGGCCGGCTGGTCCAGCCCTTTCAGCCGGTGCTGCCCTATGAGGGCGCCTACTGGTTCGTGTGCCGGCCCGATCGCGCGGGGGAGCCCGCGATCGCTGCCTTCCGCGCCTGGCTCCTGGCCGAGAGCACGGATCGCCTCTGACCGGTCAGGCCGCCGCGGCGTCGGCCGGATCGGGCAGCAGCGCCAGGACGCGGCCGGCGAGCTCCAGAAGGGCCAGAGCCAGCCGCGAGGCTGGCCCGTCCTCGGAGCCGGCATCGGCGAGCAGCAGAATGCGCACCTTGATCGTGAGGACGCGGCGCCGGGCCGGGGCGGCAAGCGGGCCGCCCTCGAGCACGCGGGCCAGGTCGGCGGCGATCCCCTGCAGCTCGGCCGCGAGCATGTGCGGGGCGCCAGCCCCCACGCGCAGCGTCGAAATCCGCCCGGCGAGGCCGGTCAAGTCGGTGCGCAGTCGGCGCCAGGCCCGTGCCTGGGCAAGGTCGATGACCACCCGTCCGGCCCTCCCATTCGCCTATTCTGGGTGCCGGCCGATCGACTCGGTCGGTCTCTATAGAAATGCGTCAGATCGGGCGCGGATCCCCCGGCCCGGCGAAAATCGGCCGCCAATCGGTTGTAGTGTGCATTCCAGCACATCCAAGCTCGATGGTTTCGGCTATGATCCGACCGGCATTGACCCCGAACGCCGAGGGCTGCGCGCTGTGACGACGATTGCGATCTCGCCAGCGCCGGTCCGAGGCAGGGATGGCTTCTGGGCCGGATGCCGGGTGGCTGCGCGGCGGCGACTGGTGGTGGTGGCCCCCGGGGTTGCCGATGCCGAACTGCTGCTCGGCGGGTTGGTGCCGGAAACCCGGGGCGTCCGGCTCGCGGGCGGGGGCTGGATCGCCACCCTGGCCGAGCTGGTCCTGGATGTGCGGCCGACCGAGCTGCATCTGGTCGCCCATGGGCAGCCGGGCACCCTGCTGTTGGGCGGCGAGGTGCTGTCGCTGGCGACCCTCGGCCGCCACCGGCCGGCCCTGGCTGAAATCGGCGCGGCCCTGGGGGCCGGCGCCACGTTGCATCTGTGGGCCTGCGCGGTTGGCGCCGGCGATGCCGGCCGCCGTTTCGTGGCCGCGCTCGCCGAGGCGACCGGGCTGACCGTCGCGGCGGCGTCGGCTGCGATCGGCCGGCGCGACGGCGCCGCCTGCTGGGATCTCGACTGCCTTGCGGGGGACGGACCGGTCACGGTTCCCTTCGGCGCCGCGACGCGGGCGGGATATCCGCACGCGCTGGTGTTCGCGACGGCGTCCACCTACGGGACCGGGGTCCGTCCCGGGGACCTCCAGGTCGGCCTGGCCGCCGGGTCCCAGGCCCTTGCCGTCGCCAACCTCGGCAGCAATTACGTCTCCCTGCTGCTGGCCAACGGCAGCGGGAGCTTCCAGCCCCAGACCACGTTCAATGTCGGCCTTGCGCAATACGCGATCAATTTCGCGCCGATCGCCACGAGCCCCTACACCGGGCTTATCGTCGGCGAGAACCACTCGCTGACGGGGCTGACCGTCAACAGCTCGGGCGTCATCTCGCAGCAATTCCAGGTCACCACCAACGCCTATCCACTCGACGGGATCGCCGGCACCTTCAATAGCAACAGCGGCAACTTCGAGGTCGCCGTCCCGGACGCTGATACCAACAACCACCGCACCAGCCTCGTCCTGGTCACCGGCGTGCAGGGCGGTACCGTCAACGCGGTCCAGAGCATCAATCTGGGCTTCACGCCGGGCGCCGTTGCGTTCGGCGACTTCAACGGTGACGGCATTCCGGACATCGCCGTCACCGACCAGACCAACAACGCCGTCGACATCCTGATTGGCGGGACCGGCAACACCTTCAGCGCGCCGGTCAGCTATGCCGTCGGAAGCTCGCCGACCGCCCTGGCCGTCGGCGAGCTCGACGGCGACAGCTATCCCGACCTGGTCGTCGCCAACGTTGACAGCGACAGCGTCACGGTCTGGCGCGGCACCAGCAACGGCAGCTTCACGGCGCCGGCGACCTATACGCTGCCGGCCGGTAGTACGCCGGATGCGGTCGCCATCGCCGACGTCAACGGCGACGGCAAGCCGGACATCATCGCCAATGCGGTGGGTATCGCAGCAGTCTCGGTTCTGTACAATGCCGGCTCCGGCACCTTCTATCCGGTATCGCGGCAATTCGCGGTGTCCAGCAGCCAGCTTCAGTTTGGTCTCGGCGTCGGCGATTTCAACGGCGACGGCAAGCCCGACGTCGCCCTGGTCGACCAGACCAACAACGATGCCGAAGTGTTGCTGAACACCACCAGCCATACCGTCGTCGTCCCCAGCACGGGCGCGCTGATCATCGGCACCTCCGGCCCTGACACCTTCACCGGCAGTGCTGCGACGCTGCTCGGCACCGACACCATCATCGGCGGCACCAACGGCGCCAATGTGCTGTCGCTGACCGGCAGCGGCACCTACATGCTGTCCGCGCTCGGCGTCGGACAGCTCAAGAACATCCAGCAGGTCAATGTCAGCACCGGCGCGCTGTCGATCGCCGACTACCAGTTCTCGGGCACCGGCGCGGTATCGCAGATCGTCGGGACCGGTATCGAATCGGTGATTGTCACCGGAGGCGCCAGCGTCTTCGACGCTACCGGCCTTTCCTTCACCAGCATCGGGTCACTGAGCTTCGCCGAGACGACGGCTCTGCTGTCGACCACGGCGGCGAGCAGCGCGCTGCCGACGACGGTGATCGCCGGCGGCGGCAGCAGCGGCGTCCTGGTGGTCGGCTCCAACATGATCCGCTCGGGCGTTGCCTACACGCTCGGGACGTCGGGATCGCGAGGCGAACTGGACGTCAGCGGCGCGGCCTCGTCCACGCTCGACTTCAGCCAGCTGTTCGCCCTCAACAACACCAAGATCATTCGCAACACGCAGGCGACCGGCAGCAGCACCAGCGTCACCTTGCCCAGCTTCGTGAACGTGACCTATGTGGGCGGCGCCAACAGCGAGACGGTGTCGGCCGCCAACGCCGCCGTCACGGTGTTCGGCGGCAGCGGCAACGAAAAGATCGTGGGCGGCTCGGGCAGTGGCCAGGTGCTGATTGGCGGCGCCGGAACCGACACCCTGCTGGGCGGCAGCAGCGCCACCACCATCTTCGGCAGCGACAACAGCGCCTTCAGCTCCGCCGGGGTCAAGTCGATCACCGGCGCGGCCGGCGGCACTGTCCTGATCGGACGCCAGAACGGTTCGGCGACCGGCGTCGACACCATCACCGCCACGGTCGGCGCCGAGACGCTGTTCGGCGGCACCGCCAATGCCATGCTCGTGAACAACGAGCCGACCTCGTCGGCCGGTGCCTGCGTGCTGGTCGGCGGCAGCGGCAACAACACCATCCTGGGCGGCAACGCTGCCGGAAATGCCGACACCCTGTTCGGCGGCGCCGGCACCGGCACCAACTACATCACGGCCGGGGTCGGGGCGTCGCAGACGCTGGTCGGCGGCGCCGGGGTGAACGTCCTGCGGGCATCGCAGAACGCCGACGATGTCCTGTTCGCCGGTTCCGGCACCAATACCTTCGCGATCCGGTCGAGATATCTCGGCGGCACGGTCACGATCGTCAACTTCGTGCATGGCCGCGACACCATCGACCTGTCGAACGTCGACTCCACCGGCATCATCGAGGTCACCAGCTTCAGCAGCAGCATGGTGGCCGCCAGCGTCACCACCTTCGGCAATGGCTACAACATCGCGCTGCCGGGCGCCTCGACCGGCATTCAGAACATCCGGGTGATCACCGGCGCCGGTTTCAACAGCAGCGACTTCATCTTCTGACCGCGCGCGCGACCCGCGGCTATCGACCTCAGTTCGGCGGTGTGAATTCGCCCACATCAATCCGGCCGACTTTCGGCTATCATTCGATCAAGGTTTACCCGAGGTCCGGGGGCTCTGCGTGGAAACGATCGTCTTGTTGCCTACTGCCTTGGCCCCCGGCCGCCTGGCCCCGCTGCGGCGGCCGTTGGTCGTCGTTGCGCCTGGCGTCGCCGATGCCGAGGCGCTGCTCGACGGCCTGGTGGCGGGCGCGCAGGGGGCGCGGCTCGAACCCGGCGGCGGGATCGCGGCGCTGGCGGCACTGGTCGCCGACATCAGGCCGAGCGCGCTGCATGTGGTCGCGCACGGGCGGCCAGGCCTGCTGCGGCTGGGCGACCAGACGCTGTCGCTGGCGACCCTCGACCGCCATCGGCCGGCTCTGGCCGCGATCGGCGCGGTGCTGGGCGCCGGCGCCACGCTGCACCTATGGGCCTGCGGCGTCGGCGCCGGACCCCGCGGCCATCGGTTCATCCGGGCGCTCGCCAGGGCCACCGGGCTCGGCGTGGCGGCCGCGTCGGCCGCGGTCGGCCGGCATGACGGCACGGTCCGCTGGGACCTCGATCGGGTGGTCGACGGTCGGCGGGAGGCCTGCCCGTTCACGCCGATCGCGCAGGCCGCGTACCCGCACGCGCTGACCCTCCTTGGGACGGCCACGACCTATGCGGTCGGCGGCGGGCCCAACGACATTGCGTTCGGGCCCGCCGGCGGTACCATGGCGCTGGCGGTCGCGAACATCAGCAACACCTATTTCTCGGTGCTGCTGTCCAACGGCAACGGCACGTTCCAGACGCAGACCACCTATGGCGCGGCCGCCGGACAGTACGGGATCAACTTCGCCAAGCTCAGCTCCAGCGCCTACACCGACCTGATCGTCGCCGAAGTCGGCCAGCTTCAGGACTTCCAGGGCAATGGCGGCGGCACGTTCGCGACGCCAACCACGATCAACACGTCAGGCGCGCAGCCCGTCTACGGCATCGCCGCGACCACGACCAGCTCGAGCTACTTCGAGGCCGCGGTTCCGGCCACCAACAGCACCAGCCTGGTCATCGTCACGGGCTCGATCGGCAGCACCCTCACGTCGGTGCAGAGCATCAGTCTGGGCTTCACGCCCGGCGCCGCAGTCTTCGGCGACTTCAATGGCGACGGCAATCCCGACATCGCGGTCACGGACAAGACCAACGGCAATATCGACATCCTCCTGGGCGGATCGGTCGGCTCGTTCAGCACGCCGGTGGCCTACGCCGTCGGCAGCAACCCGATTGCGGTGACGGTCGGAGAGGTCGACGGCGACGGCAACCCCGATCTGGTCGTCGCCAACAATGCCAGCAGCACCGTCACGGTCTGGCACGGCACCAGCAACGGCACCTTCACCGCGCCGGTCACCTACACCGTCTCCAGCCCGACCGCCGTGCGCATCGCCGACCTCAATGGCGACGGCTATTCCGACATCGTCGTCACGACGCTCAACAGCAGCTATCTGTCGGTTCTGCTGAATGCCGGCAGCGGCAGCACCAGCGGCACCTTCTATCCCACGGCCCAGACCTACGCCGTACCGTCGAGCACCGCGCATTACGGCTTGGCCGTTGCCGATTTCAACGGCGACGGCAAGCCCGACGTGGCATCGGTCGATCAGACCAACAACAATGCCATCGTGCTGCTGAACACCGCTGCCAGTGCCAGCACGTCGATCACGCTCACGGCAGCGCCGGTGTTCATCGGCAGCTCGAACGATACGATCGTGGGCACGAGCCCGTCGCTGATCACGGCGAACGGAGTCATCGACGGCGGCGCCGGCACCAACATGTTGCAGCTCAATGGCACCGGCACCTTCGACCTGACGCTGCTGTCGGCGCTGAAGCATTTCCAATCGGTGAGCATCGGCACCGGCACGCTGGGCGTGATCGATTCCCAGCTGGTCGCCGGCGGCGGCTCGGTCAACCAGATCACGGGCACCGGCATCGAGACGGTGAAGATCAGCAACGTCGGCAGCACGACCAATCTGAGCGGCGTGACCTTCAGCAGCATCCCGACGCTGAAGTTCTCGGCGACCACAGCCCTGCTGTCGACCACGGCCGCGACCAGCGCCCTGCCGACCACCGTGATCGCCGGCGGCAGCGGCAGCGGCATCCTGGTGGTCGGCTCGAACATGATCCGCTCGGGCGTCGCCTACACGCTCGGGACGTCGGGATCGCAGGGCGAACTGGACGTCAGCGGCGGGGCTTCGTCCACGCTGGACTTCAGCCAGCTGCTCGCGCTCAACAACACCAAGATCATTCGCAACCTTCAGACGACCGGCAGCAGCACCAGCGTCACCTTGCCCAGCTTCGTGAACGTGACCTATGTGGGCGGCGCCAACAGCGAGACGGTGTCGGCCGCCAACGCCGCCGTCACGGTGTTCGGCGGCAGCGGCAACGAAAAGATCGTCGGCGGCTCGGGTAGCGGCCAGATCCTGATCGGCGGCGCCGGCACCGACACTCTGCTGGGCGGCAGCAGCGCCACCACCATCTTCGGCAGCGATAGCAACTTCTTCACATCCGCCGGGGTCAAATCGATCACCGGTGCGGCGGGCGGCACCGTCCTGATCGGGCGCCAGAACACGTCGGCGACCGGCGTCGACACGATCACCGCCACGGTCGGCGCCGAGACGCTGTTCGGCGGCACGGCGAGTGCCAAGCTCGTGAACGGCGAGCCGACCTCGGCGGCCGGCGCCTGCGTGCTGGTCGGCGGCAGCGGCGGCGCCAATACCATCATGGGCGGCAACTGCGCCGGGAATGCCGACACCCTGTTCGGCGGCGCCACGACCGGCACCAACTACATTACGGCCGGGGTCGGGGCGTCGCAGACACTGGTCGGCGGCGCCGGCGCCCTGAACTACCTCAAAGCGTCGCAGAACGCCGACGACGTGCTGTTCGCAGCAAGCAGCGGGACCAACATCTTCGTCGTTCAGTCGCGAGGGAACGGCGGCACGGTCAAGATTGTCAATTTCGTTCACGGCCGCGATACCATCGACCTGTCGAACGTCGATTCGTATGGCGGTTACGTCAACGGAGTCTTCACCACGTTCAGCAGTGCCATGGTTGCGGCCAGTGTCACGAGCTTCAGCAACGGTTACAACATCCAGCTTCCGGGCGGCTCGAGCGGCACCCAGAACATCCAGGTCATCACTGGAGCCGGGTTCAGTGCCAGCGATTTCATGTTCTAGCAGGATCCCTGCCGCCCAGCATCCGCCGCAGGACGCTGTCGTGGCGGACGTAGTGATGGAACAGTGCCGCTGACGCGTGCAGGACGACCAGTACGACCAGGGCATAGACCGCGACTTGGTGGCCGAGATAGGCCCGCTTCACGCCGGTCTCGCTGCGCGCCAGCAGGTGTGGCAGGTCGGCCAGGTAGAACAGGTGCGTGGTCTGGGCGGCGAACTCGCTGTCCAGCCAGCCCAGCAGCGGCGTGATCAGCAGCAGCGCATAGAGCGCGTAGTGGGTGGCGCGGGCGATGGCCGCCTCCCACGGCGCGAGCGCCAGCTCGGGCGGCGGGTTCATCCGGCGATAGGCCAGCCGCAGCACGGTCACGGCGGCGATGGTCAGCCCGAGCGAGCGGTGCAGCGTCACCATGGCCTCGTGGGCCGGGTCGCCGAACCAACGGTCGGTCCACACGATCGCCAATGACGGGACGATCAGGCCGACGGTCAGCCAGTGGAAGCGGCGGGCGGCGGCGGCATAGCTGGGCAGCGCGGGGCGGACGATGGCGGTCAAGGGCGGCCAGAGGTCGGAGCGATGCCCCCATCCTGCGGCGAAACGGCCCGCCTGACGAGCCCGCGCCGCCAGCCAATCCCTTGTTAAGGGGTCGGCCGCGACCTTGGGCGGACGGCAGCGGCGGACGCGGGGAGGCCCATGTCGATCCGGGCTTATTTCCTGGGGGCGATGGCGGCGCTGGGCGCGGTTGCGCTGGCGCTGGCGCTGCTGATGATGTCGGCGCAATGGGCGGGGCTGCACCGCGCCGCCGTCACGGCCGCCATGACCCGCCAGTTGCAGGCCGCGCTCATGGTCATCGACCAGGCCGGGCTGGAACGCGCGGCCTATCGGCTGGCGCTGATCGGCGACGACCGGACCGTCGCCGAGGCCGGATTCCGGGCCGGCACCGATGCCGCCTTCGCCGTCGCAATCCCGGTCTTCGAGGCGGCCCCCGGCCCGGCAGCGGCCACCCGGCTGGCCGCGATGCGCGCCGCGCAGGCTGCGGTGGCGCGGCTGCGCGCCCGCGTCGACGCGACCCTGGCCGGCACCGCTGACGACCAGCCCGGCGCACCGGACCAACGGATCGCGCCGGCCGAATACTGGGACGAGCAGGGTCGGGCGATCGCCACGCTGGTGCCCATGGCCGACCGCCTGGCCGCCGGCGCCAGCCGCCAGGCCGATGCCGCCGGCCGCCTGTTCCTGGACATCATCCGCTTGGCCGGCGATCTGCGCGCGGCGGCGGTCGAGCGGGCCGTCGGCATCCGCGAGATCGCCGCCCTGACCGGGCCGGTAACGCCTGATATGATGGAGGCCTATGGCGCGGTCGGCGGGCGCATGGACGGCCTCTGGCAGCGGATCGACGACAGCTACCGGCGCCTGGTCGACCTCGACGGGGCGGGTACGGCCCCGGTTGCCGAGCTGGGCACGAGCCTGCACGCCGCCCATCAGGCCTATTTCCAGGATCTGGCGGCGATCTACCGCCGGCTGGCCGACGCCCGCCTGGCCGGCATGCGCACCGACCTGTCCAACGCCGACCTGTTCCGCACCAACCTGCCCGGCTTCCGGGCGATGGTGCGGATCCGCGACGTCGCCGCGCGCCAGGCGATCGCCGGGGCCGAGTCGAACCGGGCCGGCGCGCGGCTGGGCTTGTGGATGACGGTCGCGGCAGCGGCGGTGGTGGCAGCCGGCATCGCACTGGCGGTCCAGCTTCTGCGGTGGCGGGTGGTCTCGCCGCTGGGCGTACTGACGGGCATCGTGCTGCGGCTGGCCGGCAACGACCGTGACCTGTGCGTTCCCGGGCGGGCGCGGCACGACGAGATCGGCCGCCTGGCCCAGGCGATCGAGACGTTGCGCCGCAATGCCGAGCACGCCGCGGCGCTGGAGCGCGAGCGCCAAGCCATGGAGATGCAGTTGCGCCAGGCGCAGAAGCTGGAGTCGCTGGGCACGCTGGCCAGCGGGATCGCCCACGAGATCAACACGCCCATCCAGTTCGTCGGCGACAATGTCCGGTTCCTGGGCTCGGCGCTCGACGATCTGCAGCCCGTGCTCGATGCCGCGGCCCAGCTCGGCGCGGCGGCCGCCGCCGCGCCGGCGCTGGCGCCCTTGGCCGCGGCGCTGGCCCGGGCCCAGGAGGCCGCGGACCTCAAGTTTCTGAAGGATGAGATCCCATCCGCCGTTGCCCACTCTCTCGACGGCGTCGCCCGGGTCCGTCAGATCGTGCAGGCGGTCAAGGAAATCTCGCATCCTGGCGAGCGCGGCAAGCAGCCCGTGGATATCAACCACACGGTCCAGACGACGCTGACGGTCAGCCGGGCGCATTGGAAGTACGTGGCCGACGTGATGACCGACCTCGCGCCCGGATTGCCGCCGGTGCTCTGCCGGGCCGGCGAGATCCACCAGGTGCTGATCAACCTGCTGGTCAACGCCGCCCACGCGATCGAGGCCAAGGGAGCCGGCCGCGGCCGCATCGAAATCCGGACCGCCTGCCAGGGCGCCTGGCTGGAGTTGCGGGTTGTGGACACTGGCACCGGGATTCCGCCCGAGCTGGTGGAGCGGGTATTCGATCCCTTTTTCACAACCAAGCCGGTGGGCAAGGGCACCGGCCAGGGGCTGGCGATCGCTCATGCCATCGTGGTCCGGAACCACGGCGGCCGAATCGCTGTCGAGTCCGTGCCCGGCGAAGGCGCGGCCTTCACCATCCATCTGCCGCTGGCCGAGGCGTCGGCGTCAGTGCCGGCGGAAGTCTGACTGCGGCCAAACGCGCGGCTGGCGCGGCCAGCCCGCCGCGGTAAGCACGGCCGCCGTGACGGACCCTTCACCCTTGCCCGACCTGGCGCCCGATCTGGCGGTCGCCGAGTTCGACTTCGCGCTGCCCGAGTCGGCGATCGCCCAGCGCCCGGCCGAACCACGCGACCAGGCCCGGCTGCTGCGCATCGCGCCGGACGGTTTGACCGACCACCATGTCCTCGACCTGCCGGCGCTGCTGGAGCCCGGTGACCATCTGGTGTTCAACGACACCCGGGTGATCCCGGCGCGGCTGGACGGCCGGGTCGGCGGCGCGCCGATCGAGATCACGCTGCACCGCGCGGTGTCCGGCGACAGCTGGCGCGCCTTCGGGCGGCCCGGCAAGCGCCTGAAGGTCGGGGCGCGGCTGGATCTCGGGCCCGGCTTCTCGGCGATCGTGGTCGAGCGCGGCGGCGATGGCGACGCGCTGCTGCGCTTCGACCGCGGCGGCGCCGCGCTCATGGCCGCGCTGGCCGAGCATGGCCGCATCCCGCTGCCGCCCTATATCCGTGGCGGCCGCGCCGACGCGCGCGACCGCACCGACTACCAGACCCGCTTCGCCGCCCGCGACGGCGCCGTCGCGGCGCCGACCGCCGCGCTGCATTTCACCGATCGGCTGATGGCGGCGCTGGCCGAGCGCGGGGTCGGCTGGAGCTGCGTCACGCTCCATGTCGGCGCCGGCACCTTCCTGCCGGTGCGGGTCGAGCGGGTCGCCGACCATCGCATGCATCCCGAGCATGGCGTCGTCGAGGCCGCCGCCGCCGAGCGCATCAACCGGGCGCGGTCGGCCGGCGGCCGCATCGTGGCGGTCGGCACCACCAGCCTGCGTCTGCTGGAGAGTGCCGTCGACGAGCACGGACATATCAGGCCCTTCGCCGGCGACACGGCGCTGTTCATCACGCCCGGCTACCGGTTCCGCGCCATCGACCGGTTGATCACCAATTTCCACTTGCCGAAATCGACGCTGATGATGCTGGTTGCCGCCTTTGCCGGCCTCGACCGCATCCGCGACGCCTATGCCCATGCGGTGGCGGCCGGCTACCGCTTCTATTCCTATGGTGACGCGTGCTTGATTCTGCCCCGGTGACCGACGGCATCGGCTTCACGGTCGCCGCGACCGACGGTGCCGCGCGCCTGGGCCAGGTCACCACCGCCCATGGCAGCTTCGCGACCCCGGCCTTCATGGCGGTCGGCACCGCGGCGACGGTCAAGGCCATGACGCCCGAGTCGGTGGCTGCCACCGGCACCCAGGTACTGCTGGGCAACACCTACCATCTGATGCTGCGGCCGGGCGCGGAACGGGTCGGCCGGCTGGGCGGCCTGCACCGGTTCATGAACTGGCCGGGGCCGATCCTGACCGACAGCGGCGGCTTCCAGGTGATGTCGCTGAAGGGCTTGCGCAAGCTCGACGAGCGCGGCGTCGTGTTCAAGTCGCACCTGGACGGGTCGAGCCACGAGCTGACGCCCGAGCGCTCGGTCGAGATCCAGCATCTCCTGGACTCCGACATCACCATGGTGCTCGACGAGTGCACGCCCTATCCCGCGACGGTCGCGGTCGCGGAGCAGTCGATGGCGCGCTCGATGCGCTGGGCCGAGCGCTGCCGCCGGGCCTTCCGGCCGCGCCCGGGCTACGGCCTGTTCGGGATCGTCCAGGGTAGCGTCTATCCCGAGCTCCGGCTCGCCTCGGCGGCGGCGCTGACCGGGATCGGCTTCGACGGCTACGCCATCGGCGGCCTGGCGGTCGGCGAGGGCCAGGACCTCATGTTCCGCATGATCGAGGCCACGGTGCCGGCGCTCCCTCTGGACCGGCCGCGCTACCTGATGGGCGTGGGCCGGCCGGACGACCTGGTGGGGGCTGTCGCGCGCGGCGTCGACATGTTCGACTGCGTGATGCCGACCCGGTCCGGGCGCACCGGCCAGGCCTTCACCTGCCGCGGCACCCTCAACCTGCGCAACGCCCGGCACCAGGACGATCCCCGGCCGCTCGACCCGCGCTGCGGCTGCCCGGCCTGCCGGGACTACAGCCGCGCCTACCTCCATCATCTGGTGCGGTCCAACGAGATCCTCGGCTGCATGCTGCTGACCTGGCACAACCTGCAGCACTATCAGGATTTGATGGCGGCGCTGCGCCAGGCGATCGCCGCCGGCCGCCTGGACGATTTCCGCGCCGAGTTCGCCGACTCCCAGGCGCTCGGCGACGTTCCTCCGCAGGACGGAGCCCCGCCATGACCGAAGAGACCCTGACCCAGCTCGGCCGCCCGGTCGCGGCACCGGCCTCGCCCGAGGCGGCGGTGCTCGAGACGGTGCCCAACCCGCATCCGGGCACGACCTATCTGGTGCGCTTCACCTGCCCGGAATTCACCACGCTGTGCCCGATCACCGGGCAGCCGGACTTCGCGCATCTGGTGATCGATTATGTGCCGGTCGACCGGCTGGTCGAAAGCAAGTCGCTGAAGCTGTACCTGACGTCCTACCGCAACCAGGGCACCTTCCACGAGGGCTGCACCGTCGGCATCGCGCGGCGCCTGACCCAGGCGCTGGCGCCGGCCTGGCTGCGCATCGCCGGGTACTGGTACCCGCGCGGCGGCATGCCGATCGACGTGTTCTACCAGACCGGCGCGCCGCCGGCCGGGCTGTGGCTGCCCGACACCGGGGTCGCGCCCTATCGCGGGCGCGGGTGATGCCGGATCCTCGGGACGAGATCCGCCGCGCGGCGCTCGACCTGGGGTTCGACACGGTCGGCTTCGCGCTGCCGGATCTGCCGCCCGAGACCGGTGATCGCCTCGATTCCTTCTTGGCCGAAGGCCGCCATGCCGGCATGGGCTGGCTGGCCGCCCATGCCGACCGCCGGCGCAGCCCGCGCGCCCTGTGGCCTGATGTCCGCAGCGTGGTGGTGCTGGGCGCCAGCTATGCCCCGGCGGGCGATCCGCTGGCGCTGCTGGATCATCCCGAGCGCGGCCTGCTCTCGGCCTATGCCCGGGCCCGCGACTATCACGACGTGCTCAAGGGCCGGCTGCGCAAGCTGGCGGAGTGGGTGCACCGGCGCTTCGCGGTCGAGGTCAAGCTGTTCGTCGACACCGCGCCTGTCATGGAGAAGCCGCTGGCCCAGGCGGCCGGCCTCGGCTGGCAGGGCAAGCACACCAACTTGGTGTCGCGCCAGGCCGGGTCCTGGCTGTTCCTGGCCGAATTGTTCACGGCGCTCGACCTGCCCCCCGACCCGCCCGAACCCGACCATTGCGGCCGGTGCCGGCGCTGCCTGGATATTTGCCCGACCCATGCCTTTCCGGCGCCCTATCAACTCGATGCCCGACGCTGCATCGCCTATCTGACGGTCGAGCATCACGGGCCGATCCCGCGGGAGTTCCGCGCCGCGATCGGCAACCGCATCTTCGGCTGCGACGACTGCCTGGCGGTGTGCCCGTGGAACAAGTTCGCGAGCCTGTCGCGCGAGGCCAAGTTCCACGCCCGCGCCGAGCTGACGGCGCCGCGTCTGGCCGACCTCGCCCAGCTGGACGACGCCGGCTTCCGGTCGCTGTTCGCCGGCACGCCCGTAAAGCGGCTGGGCCGTGACCGTTTTTTGCGCAATGTCCTGATCGCGCTGGGCAATGCCGGCGACGCTGCGGCCGTGCCGGTGGTGCGGGCCCGCCTGGACGATCCGGCGCCTGTCGTGCGCGGCGCGGCGGTCTGGGCGCTGGGCCGGCTGCTGCCGGCGCCGGCCTTTGCGGCGCTGGCCGGCGCGCGGGCGCCGGCCGAACCCGATCCCGACGTGCGCGCCGAATGGGACGCTTCCCAAGGGGCGGCGGCCTAGGGTAGAGCAGGCGCAATCGGCCGGCACACCGTTTGCTGGCAGCGTGACCCGCCGCCAAGCGGGGACCAGGGAGTGACGCGCTCATGATCAGAGATTGGATGGGAGCCGCGGCCGCCGCGGTGCTGGCGGCCGCGGCCGTTCCGGCCGTGGCGCAGACGGCCAAGGACACGCTGACGATTGGCATGTCGCAATCGCCGCCCAACCTTAATCCCGGCATCGAGCCCACGGTCGCCAAGACCTATGTCGAGCGCATCGCCTACCGGCCGATCACCGGCTACGATGCCGACTGGCACCTGCACTGCTTCCTGTGCACCGAAGTGCCGACGCTGGAGAACGGCCGCGCCAAGGTCACCGACCTCGGCGGCGGCAAGCGCGGTCTGGACGTGCGCTTCTCGCTCCTGCCCGACGCCAAGTGGGCCGACGGCACGCCGATCACGTCCAAGGACGTGGCCTTCACCTGGACGGTCGGCAGCAAGAAGGACATCGGCTTCGCCAAGCCCAGCGTGTTCGATCGCATCAGCAGTGTCGAGGCGGTCGATGACAAGACGTTCGTCCTGCACATGAACAAGGCGGAGTACGACTTCGCCGACCTGACCGACTTCTCGCTGCTGCCGGCCCACCTCGAGGAGCCGGTGGTCAAGGCGCTGACCAGCCCGGCCGACTACACCAAGCAGACCACCTACAACCGCGAGCCGACCAATCCAGGCCTGTGGAACGGTCCCTACAAGCTGGCCCAGATGCAGTCGGGCGCGTTCTTCGTGTTCGAGCCCAACCCCAACTGGTGGGGTCCGAAGCCCGCGTTCAAGCGCGTGACCGTCAAGGTCATCGAGAACACCGCGACGCTGGAGGCCAACCTCAAGTCCGGCGACATCGACTTCATCTCGGGCGAGCTGGGCATGTTCATCGACCAGGGCCTGGCCATGCAGAAGCAGCTGGGCATGAGCGACAAGTACACGTTCCTGTTTCCGCCGGGCGTGACCTACGAGCATATCGACCTCAACCTGCTGACCAACCCGCTGCTCAAGGACAAGCGGGTGCGCCAGGGCCTGCTCTACGGCATCGACCGCGACACCCTGGTCCAACAGCTGTTCGAGGGCAAATGGCCGGTCGCCAACAGCTGGGTCAACCCGAAGGACCCGGGCTTCGACCCCAGCGGCCGCAAATACGCCTATGACCCGGACAAGGCGAAGTCGCTGTTCGAGGCCGCTGGCTTCAAGCCGGGCGCGGACGGCATTCGGGTCGACGCCCAGGGCCGGCGCCTGTCGTTCGAGCTGATGACCACCGCCGGCAACAAGCTGCGCGAACTGGTCGAGCAGGTGCTGCAGAGCCAATGGAAGGATGTCGGCGTCGAGATTGCGATCAAGAACGAGCCGGCGCGCACCTATTTCGGCGAGACGCTGAAGAAGCACAAGTTCACCGGGCTCGGCCTCTACGCCTGGACCAGCGCGCCCGAATCGCCGCCGGCCCAGACCCTGTCGACCACCTACATCCCGACCGACGCCAACAATTTCGGCGGCGCCAACTATCCCGGCTTCAGCAATCCCGAAATGGACAAGCTGATCGCCGATATCCAGGGCGAGCTGGATCCCGCTAAGCGCAAGCCGATGTGGGTCGAGATGCAGAAGATCTACACCGAGGAAGTGCCGGTCCTGCCGCTCTATTTCCGCACCGACGTGTTCATCATCCCGAAATGGCTGAAGGGTGTGACGCCGACCGGCCACGACACGCCCTCGACGGCGTTCATCGAGAACTGGCGTGCGGGCTGATCATGTCTGAGGCCGTGGCCGCGGTCGCCTCGGCGGTCGCGGCGGCGCCGCTGCTCGATGTCGAGGACCTGACCGTCACCTTTGCGACCGACCGTGGCCGGCTGCAGGCGGTGGCCGGCATCTCGTACCGCATCCAGCCCGGCACCACGCTGGGTGTGGTCGGCGAGAGCGGCTGCGGCAAATCCATGACGGCGCTGGCCCTGATGGGGCTGGTGCCGCCGGGCGGCCGTGTTGGGGGTCATTTGCGCTTCCAAGGCCGCGACCTGCTCGGGCTCGGCGAGCGCGACTGGCGCGGCATCCGCGGCGACCGCATCGCCATGATCTTCCAGGAGCCGATGACCGCGCTCAATCCGGTGGTGCCGGTCGGCGACCAGATCGGCGAGACCCTGGTGCTGCATCAGGGTCTCGGCCGGCGCGAGGCGCTGGAGCGCGCGGTCGCCATGCTCGACGAGGTGGGCATTCCGTCGCCGCGGGTGCGGGCCGCGGCCTATCCGCACCAGCTGTCGGGCGGCATGCGCCAGCGCGCGATGATCGCCATGGCGCTCGCCTG
>CAZEFK010000025.1:0-45451 GCA_964511405.1 uncultured Comamonadaceae bacterium
GCTGCCGGGCGCGCGCCTGCCCGCCGCCGAGATCGAGCGGCTGGCCGCGGCGGCGCCGCCGGTCCGGCCGTTCCGCGCGGCGCTGCACGGCCTGGCGGTGATCGCCGAGGTCAAGCGCCGCTCGCCCTCGGAGGGACAGCTGGCCGAGGCCGCCGATCCGGTCGCGATCGCCACCGCCTACCAGGACGCCGGCGCCGCCGCGCTGTCGGTGCTGACCGAGCCGCACTACTTCAACGGCAGCCTGCAGGATCTGACAGCCGTCCGCGGCGCCGTCGGCCTGCCGGTGCTGCGCAAGGACTTCATCGTCGATCCCTACCAGATCGCCGAGGCCCGCGCCGCCGGGGCGGACGCCGTGCTGCTGATCGTGGCGACCCTGGGCCACGGCATCCGGCCGCTGCGGGCCGAGGCCCGCGGCTTCGGCCTCGCCGCCCTGGTCGAGGTCCATGACGCGGCCGAGGCCGCGATCGCGGTCGAAGCGGGCGCCGAGCTGATCGGCATCAACAACCGCAACCTCGCCGACCTGTCGATCGACCTCGCCACCACCGAGCGCCTGCGGCCGCTGATTCCGGCCGGCATCACCGTGGTCGCCGAGAGCGGCATCACGACCGCGTCGGACCTCGCGCGCATGGCCCGGGCCGGCAGCGACGCCGTGCTGATCGGCTCGGCGCTGATGCGCACCGCCGACCCCGGCGCCGCCCTGCGCGCCCTGCTCGCCGGCCGGACGGGAGCGGCGGCCTGATGCGCATCAAGATCTGCGGCATCACCCGGATCGAGGACGCGGCCGCGGCGGTTGCGTCGGGCGCCGACGCCATCGGCCTGATCTTCTATGCCGGCAGCCGGCGCGCCGTGACCGCCGAGGCCGCCCGCGCCATCGTCGCCAGCCTGCCGCCGCTGGTGCCGGCGGTCGGCGTGTTCGTCAACGAGGACCTGGCCGTGATCCGGGCGCTCAAGGCCGAGGTCGGGCTGGCCGCCGTGCAGCTGCATGGCGACGAGACGCCGGCCGACGCCGCCCGGCTGCCGGCGCCGGTGATCAAGGCGTTCCGCGCACTGCCCGCCGACCTGGCGGCCTGGCCGGTCGCCGGCTACATGGCCGACGGCGCCGCCCCCGGCCACTATGGCGGCACCGGCGTCGCCGCCGAGGACCCGCTGCTGGCGGTGCTGGCGCCGACCGGCCGGATGATCCTGGCCGGCGGCCTGACCCCGGAGACGGTGGCGGAGCGTGTCCGACGCTGGCGGCCGGCCGCCGTCGACGTCGCCAGCGGCGTCGAGTCGGCGCCCGGCATCAAGGACGTCGCCAAGATCCAGGCTTTCGTGGCGGCCGCGCGGGGCGCATGACGGCCAACGCCGTCGCGGCGTGGGCCTGGATCCTGTTCTATGTGGGGGCGTTCGTCGCCGATCGCCGGCGGCCGCGGCGCCGGGGCCTGGACCGGCTGCTCGACGGCGTCGCCGCGGTCGGCGTCACCCTGGTGCTGCTGCCGCCCCTGCCCGGCTGGCCGCTCGGCGCACCGTGGCTGAGCCCGGGGCCGGCGCTTGCCGCCACCGGCCTGGCGGTCACCGGCCTGGGCCTGGCGCTCGCCAGCAGCCGACTCGGCAGGCCCGATGCCGGCCTCCGCGATGGCGGCATCCTGCTGGCGGCCGCCGGGACGCTCGCTACAGGCGCCGACCAGGCGGCGGTTCCCGGCATCGCACTTCTGGCCGCGGCCATCGCCGCCAGGCATGCGCGCCTGAACGGATTTTAATATTCGTCCATGACCGGCGGATGGATCCTTTGTAATTTGTAAAGATCCCGGCTCAGATCCAAATTCTCGTCATGCAGATGGCCATCGCCTCTGCAGTCAAGACATGAGGACACCATGACCCGGTTGTTTGCAGCAGTCGCGATCTCGGCCTTCGCCTTGTCGGCGGCCGCCTACGCCCAGGAGCCGACGGCGGCGCATGCCGCAAAGCCGGCGATCACGGCGAAGGCCCACAAGCATCCGGCCCACGCCCACCCGACCCTGGTCGCCACCACCAAGACGCAGCACGGCGCGCCGGCCCCCGGTTCGGCCGCAAGCCCGGCTGTCGCCCCGACGCCCGCCACCCCGACGCCCGCCGCCCCCGCGGTCCCCCCGACCGGCAAGTAGCCGGCGCCGCCGGCGGCCTGCGGGCGCTTCCTCCCCCCTCCCGCCCGCTGCCGCCGGCGGTGGACAGGCGCCGCCCGCAGCGGCGCCTGTCTTTTTTACCGGATCGTGATCTCGACGCGGCGGTTGCGGGGCTCGGCGACGTTGTTGCGAGTCGGCACTGCCAAGTCGCGCTTGCCGCGTCCCAGCACCTGGACGTTCTCGGGCTTGACCCCGGCCTGGACCAGGCGGTCGCGGATCACCTGGGCGCGTTTCAGGCTGATCGCGTCGTTGGCCTTGGCCGAGCCGACGGTGTCGGTGTAACCGGCGACGATCACCTCGGCGGCGGCGCGGCGGCTGATCTCCTGGATGACCTGGGCCACGATCTGGTCGAGGGCCGACTGCGAGTCCGGGGCCAGCTGGTCGCTGTCGGTGCGGAAGTAGAGGCGCACGGTCGACGGCAATGGCGGCTTGGCCGACAAGGCCGTCGAAAAGATCTGGGCCAGCTCCGCGGGATCGGCGGTCACGGTCTGGATCGTGCCGCCGCTGTCGGCGGTGACCCCGGCATAGGCCGCATGCAGGATCGTGTCGGGACCGCCGGTCGGGCTGTAGACGACCACGGTGCCGATATGGCCGTCGTCGCTGGGCACGACCACGATCAGGTTGGAGCGCAGCGCGTTCGGTCCCACGGGCGCCGCCGGCGGCCTCGGGATCGCCTGCTGCGCCTGGGCCAGCAGCGCGGCGGGCACGGTGCTGACCGGGTTGGACTTGGCGCCGTCGCCACCGCCACCGCCGCCACCCCCACCGCCGCCGCTGTCGGTCGCAGCGGCCACGGTGATGAACAGCGCCGTCTGGCCGGCGACGACGGTGGTCTGCACCGTCACCGCGATCACAGTCGGCAGCCGCCCGGGCGCCGGGACCGCCGGGTCGGTCACGGTCACTGGGGTGGACGGCGGCGGAAGGGACGGCACCGTTGCGCCCGGCGGCGGCGGGGGCGGCACCGTCCCGGCCGGCAGCGGTGGCGGCGGCGGAGGCGGCGGCGTCTGGCTGGCCGGGGCGGCGTTGCTGTAGATGAAGACATTGCCGGACGGCCCGACCTGCCCGGGCGCCATGCTGGCGATGGTCTGACCGTAGATCGGGGTCCCGGACAGGCCCCCTGCCGAGCCGGGGTCGGCGGAATAGATGATCCAGCGGCCGCCCCCGGCGAGCGCATCGGCGCCCCGGCTGTTGACGAAGTTGCGGCCCGGCGCGAGCACCGCGGTATGGCCGCCTGTTACGGTCACCTGGGCGCTGGCGTCGATGGTAAGGTCGGCGCTGCCGCCGGTCAGCTGCACGGTCATGTCGCCGGTCGAGGCCAGGCCGCCGACACCGCCGACGCTGCCGATGGTGAGCGCCCCCGCCGCCGTGACCGACAGCGCCCCGGTCGATCCGGCCAGGGTGGCGATGGTGTTGGCGGCGTTGCCGAGCGTGGCGCCGCCGGCGCCCTGCAGCAGCAGCCCGGTGACGGCGACCGGCTGGGTCTGGGTCACCGGGCCCGCCGCCGTCAGCGCCAGCGTGCCCAGCGTCGCGCCGGCCAGGCTGCCGACGGTGCCGATCACCAGCGCCGCGCTGTCGGTCAAGGTCACGCTGCCGGCATTGGCGGATACGATCGGGACGGCGTCGCCGGCGCCGGTCAGCGCGGCGCTGGCCAGGCTCGCGCCGGCGCTGGCGGCCAGGATCGCGACGCTGTTGGCCGGGTTGGTCAGCGTATAGCTGGCGCCGGCGCCGGTCAGGCCCAGGCTGCCGACCGCCAGCGGCTGGGTCTGGGTGACCGCGCCGCCGGCCGACAGCATCAGCGTCGTCGCGGTCACGCCGCTGGTCCCCGCCACCGATCCGATCGCCAGGCCGCCGCTGGTTGCGAGCTCCACGGTGCCCGTGCTGGCGGCCAGCGTGCCGATGCTGTTGCCGGCATTGGTCAGCGTCGTGCTGCCGCCCGCCCCCAGCAGCGCCAGGCCGGTCGCCGTGACCGGCTGGGTCTGGGTGATCGCCGGTGCCGCCAGCGACAGGGTGGTGGCCGTCATGCCGGCGGCGCCGGCGGCGCTGCCGATCGACAGCGCCGACGCATCGACCAGCACCGCCGTGGCGGTGTTGCCGGCCAGCGTGGCGACGGCGTTGGCGGCGTTCGTCAAGGTGTAGCCGGCCCCGGACCCGAACAGCGCCAGGTTCTGCGCCGCGATCGGCTGGGTCTGGGTCACCGCCGCCGCCGCGGTCAGCGCCAGCGTCGTCGCCGTCGCCCCGGTAGTGCCGCCGACGGTGCCGATCGTCAGCGCCGACGCGGTTGCCAGGCTGACCGTGCCGGTGCTGGCCGCCAGCGTGCCGACACTGTTCGCGGCGTTGGTCAGGGTGAACGACCCACCGGCGCCGAGCAGCGCCAGGCCGGTCACGGTCAGCGGCGCCGTCTGGGTGACCGGCTGGCTGTCGGTCAAGGACACCGTCTGGGCGGTCACCCCGGCCGTGCCCTGCACTGATGCGATGGCCAGCGCCACGCTGTCGGTCAGCGTCACCGTGCCGGTGCTGGCGGCCAACGTGCCGACGCTGTTGGCGGCGTTGGTCAGGGTGAACGACCCGCCGGTGCCGAGCAGGGCCAGGCCGGTCACGGTCAGCGGCGCCGTCTGGGTGACCGGCTTGCTGTCGGTCAAGGACACGGTCTGGGCGGTCACCCCGGCCGTGCCTTGGAGCGATGCGATGGCCAGCGCCACGCTGTCGGTCAGCGTCACCGTGCCGGTACTGGCGGCCAAGCTGGCGATGCTGTTGGCGCCACTGGTCAAGGTGAAGGTGCCGCCGCTGCCCAGCAGCACGAGGCTGGTGACGGACACGGGCGCGGTCTGGGTCACCGTCGCCGGAACCGTCAGGGTCAGCGTCCCCGTGGTGATGCCGCTGGTCGCGCCGACCGTGCCGATGGCCAGGTTGACGCCGTCGGCCAGGGCCATGCCGGCATTGTTGCCGGCCACGGTGCCGATGGCATTGGCGGCGTTGTTCAGCTGGTACTGGCCGGTGCCCAGTAGCGCCACGCCGTTGGCAATGATCGGCTGGCTCTGGGTGACGGCGCCCGCGTCGGTCAAGAGCAACTGGAGGACCGTGACGCCGCTGGTGCCGCCCACCGCACTGATCACCATCGCCGAGCTGTTGGTCAGGGTGACGGTACCGGTGTTGGCGGCCAGGTTGGCGATGGCGTTGGCGGCGTTGGTCAGGGTGAACGACCCGCCGGCGCCGAGCAGCGCCAGGCCGGTCACGGTCAGCGGCGCCGTCTGGGTGACCGACTGGCTGTCGGTCAGGGACACGGTCTGGGCGGTCACCCCGGCCGTGCCCTGAACTGATGCGATGGTCAGCGCCACGCTGTCGGTCAGCGTCACCGTGCCGGTGCTGGCGGCCAGGCTGGCGATGGCGTTGGCGGCGTTGGTCAAGGTGAAGCTGCCGCCGGTGCCCAGAAGGTTGAGCCCGCCGACGGTGATCGGCTGGGTCTGGGTCACGCCCAAGGTGTCGGTCAGGGTCAGCGTCGTCGCCGTGGCGCCGTTGGTGCCGCCGACGGCACCGATCGACAGCGCTACGCCGTCGGTCAGCGACACCGTGCCGGCATTGGCCGCCAGCACCGCCACCGAATTGCCGGCGTTGGTCAGGGTGAAGGTGCTGCCGCTGCCCTGCATCAGCAGGCCTGATACGGTGATCGGCTGGGTCTGGGTCACGGTCGCCGGAACCGTCAGGGTCAGCGTCGTCGCCGTGATGCCGTTGGTCGCGCCGACCGTGCCGATGACCAGGTTGACGCTGTCGGCCAGGGCCATGCTGGCATTGTTGCCGGCCACGGTGCCGATGGCATTGGCGGCGTTGGTCAGCGTGAAGGTGCCACCAGTGCCCAGCAGCGCCACGCTGCTGGCGATGATCGGCTGGCTCTGAGTGACGGCGCCCGAGTCGGTCAAGAGCAGCTGGGTGGCGGTGACGCCGCTGGTGCCGCCCACCGCACTGATCACCATCGCCGAGCTGTTGGTCAGGGTGAGGGTACCGGTGTTGGCGGCCAGGTTGGCGATGGCATTGGCGGCGTTGGTCAGGGTGAAGGTGCCGCCACTGCCGATCAGTTCCAGGCCGTTGGCGGTGATCGGCTGGGCCTGGGTCACGCCCAAGGTGTCGGTCAGGGTCAGCCGCGTTGCCACAGCGCCGGCGCTGCCCGCCACGGTGCCGATCGACAGCGCCACGCCGTCGGTCAGCGACACCGTGCCGGCATTGGCGACGGCCAGCACCGGCACCGAATTGCCTGTATTGGTCAGCGTGATGCTGCCGCCGCCCTGGGCCAGCAGGCCGGACACCGTGATCGGCTGGGTCTGGGTCGCCGATCCGGTCTCGGTCAGGGTCAGCGTCGTCGCCGTGATGCCGTTGGTGCCGCCGACGGCGCCGATCACCATGGTGGCGGAATCGGCCAGGCTGAGCACGGCGCTGACCGCGGCCACGGTCCCGAGCTGGTTGCCGCCGTTGGCCAGGGTCACATTGCCGCCGCCCAGCAGCAGCAGCGAGCCCGTGACCAGCGGCTGGCTCTGGGTCACCGGCTGGCTATCGGTCAGCGTCAGCGCCGTGACCGTCAGCCCCGCCGTCCCCGCCACCGTGCCGATCGCCAGCGCCACGCTGTCGGTCAGCGCCACCGTCCCGGTGCTGCCGGCCAGGGTGCCGATGCTGTTGGCGGCGTTGGTCAGGGTGAAGGTGCCGCCGGTGCCCAGGAGGCTGAGCCCCCCGCCGACGGTGATCGGCTGGGCCTGGGTGACCGTCCCGGAGCTGGTGAGCGCCAGCGAGCCGCTGGCGACCGTGGTGCCGGCGATGCCGTCGACGGTGCCGATCGCGAAGCCGGCATCGGCGCGCAGCGACAGCGTGCTGGTGCCGCCGACCGACGCCGCGACCGTGCCGACAGTGTTGCTGGCGGCCGCGAGCGCGACGTCCCCGGCGGCGGTCACCGCCAGGCTGTTGACGCTGAGCGCCGCCCCGGCGGATTGGGTGATGCCGGCGCCGGTGCGGAGCGTCAGCACCGGCATTTTCGCGGCGATGAAGGTCACCGCCTGGCTGAGCGTGATCGTCCCCGATGCCTGGGCATCGTTGCGGCCGATGCGCAGCAGGCCGGCCTGGATCAGGCCGAGCTCGGTGGCCGACAGCTCCAAAGTGCCGGCGGTGGTCTTGAGCGTCGACCCGAGGTTGATCGCCTGGCCGGAGGTCGCCGGCTGCAAAGTCACGGTCCCGCCCGTGGCCATGGCTTGCAGGCCGCCCAGCGCCATGCGGTCGGCCGTGAGCGTGATCGCGCCGGTCGTGGTGCCCGCCTGGCCGATCACCACCGCGTGCGACTGTGTGGGATCGGCGTTGATCCCCACGGCGCCGGAGTCGGTGGCCGTGCCGGTGATGCGGATCGCCCCGGTCGTCGTGGCGATCGTGACCGCGGCGCCGGTACTGCTGAACAGGTTGACGCCGTTGTTGTTATTGGCGGCGCCGGACTGGCCGGCCGTGCCGGTGAGGACGATGTCGCCGCCGCCGGTGGCCCGGATGGTGACGCCGTTCTGGGCGTTGACCCCCCACAGGTTGGAGCCCTGGGTCGAGGTGTTGGTGCCGGTGATGGCGATCGCCGTGCCCGATGTCTTGGCCGAGGTCAGGGTCGGGGCCGACCCGTTGGCGTCGAACAGATTGACGCCGGAGGTGTACACATTGCCGGCGCCGGCCGTCGTGCTGCGCGCCGTGCCGACGATGGTGATGGCGCCGGTGCCGCTGTTCAGCAGCGAGGCACCCCAGATGCCGACGCCGTGGTCCTGGCCCTGGTTGTTGTCAGCGCCCTGGCCGGTCAGCGTGATGTCGCCGCCGTTCGACAGGATCGTGGTGGCGTTGATCTCGATGCCGGTGTCGAGGGCGGCGGTCCGGCGGCCGCCGATCGCCGGCAGCGTCGCGGGCGTGGCGCCGCCGCCGAGCACGATCGCGCCGCCATTGCTGTTGAGGGTGGCGTTGTCGAGCTGGATGTAGCCCAGCGCCGACACCGCCGTGTCGCGGTCGGCGTCGAGCGTGATCGCCAGGGTGCCCGAGGCACCGCTGCCCAGCCCGATACCGGCGCCGTTGGCATTGGCGATGTCGCGGTCGGCCTCCAGCAGGACGCTGACGGCGCCGTTGCCGCTCTTCACAATCGGCTGCGCGAGGGTGAGGTCGGCGCCGGCCCCCTGGGCATAGACCGTGACCGCGCCGCCGGCCGTGAGGCCGTTGATGCTCCCGACCGTGCCGATGATCAGGCTGCCGCTATTGGTCACCTGGACCGTCTGCGCGCTCGCCGCCAGCGTGCCGATGCTGTTGCCGGCATTGGTCAAGGTGAAGGAGCCGCCGCCGCTCAGCAGGAGGCTGCCGGCGGTCACGGCCGCACCTTGGGTGACCGCGCCGCTGGTCGAGAGCGACAGTATGTTGTTGCCCGCCACCGAGAGCGCGGCGTTGATCGCGATCGCGCCGCTGTCGGTGATCAGCGTCAGGCTGTTCCCGGACGTCACCGCTGAATTGACCGTCACCGAGCCGCTGCCGAGGGCGCTGCCGATGGTGATCGACGAGAAGCCGGTGGTGAACGCGCTGCCGAACCAGGAGGCGAGATATTGGGCATTGGCGCTGCTGGGCACGCCGAGGCTGACGCTGTCGGTGGATGCGACGGGCTGGAGCGTCAGGGTGCCGCTGCTCTGCACCGTGCCGCTCAGCGCCAATCTGTCGCCGGTGATGGTGATGGCGCTGGACGAAGCGGCGATGCTGCTGCCGGCGCGATAGCCGACCACGCTCGGGCTCTCGATTTGGACGTCGAAGGCCAGGCCGTTGGTGGCGGCGCCGGAGAGCGAGATCGGGCCGCTGGCCGCCAGCACGCTGTTGCTGTTGCCCAGCAGCCGGACGCCGGTGCCGCCGTCGGCGGTCGCACTGTGTCCGCCGGTGCCGGTGATGCTGATGCCGCCGCCGGCGGCGGTGGCCAGAATACTGGCGTTGACGGTCAGCAGCACGCCCTTGGCGTCGGCAGCGTTCGACGCCGAGGCGTCGCCGGTGATCGAGATCGCCGCACTCGAGGCGTTGGCGCTGGTCAGGGTCGCCGCGCTGTACTGCGCGATCTCGACGCCATGGCCGACGTTTGGCGTGGCCACGGGCGACTTGCCGACGATCGTGATCGTGCCGGTGCCGCTGTTGATCGTCGAGCCGCCGACGATCACGCCGATCGCAGCCCCCCCGATGCCCAAGGCCGTCGTGCCGCTGCTGCCGCCGCCCATGCCGCGGATGACGATGTTGCCGCCGGCGGAGCTGACGGTGGAGTTGGCGATCGTGACGCCGTCCTGGCGGCCGCCGACGCCGCTGCCGGTGGCGTAGCCGGTCGGCAGGTTGCTGCCGCCGCCGAGCGTGATGCCGCCGCCGTTGGATGAGAGGAGGGCGCTGCTGATCAGGATCGCGCCGCTGGTGTCGCTGTTGTTGGCCTGCAGGACGATGTTCAGCGGGCCGAAGGTCGAGGTGATCGCCCCGTTGCTGATGTTGATGTCGCGGGCGGCCGACAGCGTCAGCGTCGGGTTGCCGCCGCCGCTGGTCTTGGCGATGTTGTTGGCGAGCGTGATGTCGCCGGGCAGGCCGTTGCCTAAATTGGTCGTGATGGTGACGTCGCTGCCATTGTTGAGCGCCGTGTCGATCGACCCGGCGTCGACCACCGAGCCGCCATAGGTCCCGCCCGCGCTGCCGACGAAGGTGCCGCCGCTGCCGATGGTGACGTCGGTCGGGTCGAGCAGCCACAGCCCGGCCTTGCCGGCCGGCGCCGCGGCGTCAACTGTGCCGGCAACCTGCAGCGTGCCATGCGACGAGGTCTCGACGAAGCCGCCGTCGCCGGCCTTGGGACCGCCGCGGGCGGTGATCGCGCCCAGGAAGTCGGTTCGGCCGGTCGACCACAGCACCACCGAGCCGCCGTCGCCGGCGCTGCCGTCGGCCGCCAGGGTGGCGCCGGATGCCACGACCACGCCGGCCGCCTGGGGCAGCGCCGCCGGGCCGATCCATTTCGCCGGATCCTTGCCGCCCTGGACGTCGCCGCCGACCCGGATGCGGCCGCCGCGGGCGCCCGAGGCGTCGACCCGCGATCCCGCCGCCAGCGTCACCTGGCTGCCCAGCAGCACTGCCTGGCCGCCGGCGGCGCCTGACGCCGTGCCGCGCACGTCGACCGTGCCCGGGACCGTCAGGCCGCCGCCCGCCTGCAGGGTCGCCTGGCCGCCGCTGCCGTCGGCATTGCGCGCCACGATCGTGCCACTGCTGGCGACGTCGCCGCTGCCCGCGGTCAGGAAGACATGGCCGTCGCGGGTAGCGGTGCCGGTCGCCCGCACCATGCCGCCATTGTTGCCGGCCAGGGCGTAGAGGTTGCCGCCGGCGGCCTTGAGCTCGGCCTGCGCCGCCTCGACCAGGCCGGTGTTGTCGACCCGGCCGTCGCCGACCACCCGCACCTGCACCCGCTCGCCGGCCTGGCCGGCCTCGCGCAGCAGCACCTCCTGGCCGCCGGCCAGGCCGGCGATGCCGTTCGGCGCCTGGATGGTGCCGCTGTTGGCGACGTCGCGGGCGATCAGGATCACGTCGCCGCCCTCCGACGTGATCCGGCCCTGGTTGCGGATGGCGCCGGCGCTATCGCTCTTGAACAGCAAGGCGCCGCCGGCCATGAAGTGGCGGTCGGCGATGTCGTGGGTCGAGGCGACGAAGTCGCCGCCGGTCGCCACCACGCCCGAGCTGCCGATGACCACGCCCTGGGGGTTGATCAGGTACAGGGTGCCGGTCGCCTTGAGCGTGCCCAGGATGGTGCTGAGGCTGCCGCCGGTGACCCGGTTGAGGGTGGCGCCGCTACCGTTGTCGATGCGCACCGAGCCGCCCGCGCCGATGTCGAAGCTGCGCCAGTTGATGACGCCGCGCCGGCTGGTCTGGGTCACGGTCAGCCCCGATCCGGACTGCGCGATCGTCCCGGCTCCGGCGGCATAGACGCCGCCCGCCGGCAGCGCCGGCGGCCCCGCCCAGGCCACGGCGGCCGGCAGGGTCAGCGCAAGTTGATAGAGCAGGGCGGAGCGGAACGCGGCGCCGGTCACAATGACCTCGAACTTAGTACCTTATGATATTATTATATCCAGACAGCCTATGCCAACTGTTAATTCTTCATTAAGGCATGGCGGTCAGGATCGCCGCGGGAGCCAGCCGACAGGGGCGACAGGTTCGCACAAATTGGCCACACTCCCAACCGGAACAAGCCAGCGATGGAAGCGACCATGGACTCGAGTGAGCGGCTGATCAACGGCAGTGTGATCCTGACACCGCGCGGCAAAGTCGACCTCGAGAACGCCGATCAGCTGAAAGCCGCGTTCCTGAAGGCGATCGAGACGGCGGCCAAGGGCAGCGGCGCGGTGATCTGCGACCTGTCCGAGCTCGACTATATCAGCAGCGCCGGCCTGCGCGCCCTGATGATCGGGGCCAAGACCGCCAAGACCCAGAACGTCGGGGTCGGCCTCGGCGCCATGACCCCGGTGGTCAAGGAGATCTTCCAGATCAGCCGGTTCAACATGGTGTTCCGCTGCTTCGACACGGTCCGGGCCGCGGTCGAGGCGGTGGCCCCGGCGGCGCTGCCCGCCTTCGACGCGTCCTGAGCGGGCGTGAGGGGGCAGCCATGAAGGTCACGTTCTGGGGGACCCGCGGATCGCTGCCGGCGCCGATCGGCGCCAAGGGCGTGCGGGCGAAGGTAGTCGGGGCGCTGGTCAAGGCGTCGGGCCGCAGCTTCGCCGATGCGGCTGCGGCCGAGGCCTTCGTCGACGCCGAGCTTGCCTTCCCCGAATGGGGCACGTTCGGCGGCAACTCGTCCTGCGTCCAGGTCGACACCGGCCATGCCGAGTACCTGCTGTGCGACCTGGGCTCGGGCGCGCGCGAGTTCGCGGTCTCGATGATGGCCAAGCACGGGCCGGGCAAGCCGCAGGTCTACAACGTCCTGATGTCCCACCTGCACTGGGATCACATCATGGGCTTCCCGTTCTTCATTCCCGGCTTCATCCCGGGCAACCGGATCCGCATCCACGGCTGCCATGCCGAGTTGGAGGCGGCGTTCCGGCGCCAGAACGCGGCCCCGTCCTTCCCGGTGGATTTCGGCCAGCTGGGCGCCACCATAGAGTTCGTGACCCTGACCCCGGGCACGCCGGTCGAGATCGCCGGCGCCACGATCACGCCCAAGCTGCAGCTGCACAGCGGCGATTCCTACGGCTACCGGATCGAGCAGGGCGGCAAGTCGGTGGTCTACTCCACCGATTCCGAGCACAAGCTGGAAGAGGTCGAGCACATCAACGGCTTCGTCCGCTTCTTCAAGGGCGCCGACCTGGTGATCTTCGACGCCATGTATTCGTTGGCCGACGCGATTTCGGTCAAGGAAGACTGGGGCCATTCCAGCAATGTCGTCGCGGTCGAGCTGTGCCAGATGGCCGAGGTGGCCCATCTGTGCATGTTCCACCACGAGCCGATCTTCGACGACCAGCGGATCCACCAGATCCTGCAGGAGACCTTGCGGTTCGAGGCGATCACGCGGGGCGACCATGTGCTCAAGGTCAGCACCGCGTATGACGGCCTGACGCTTGAGATCTGACGAGGCCCGCCCGGCGCTGGGCGCACGGCTGGCCGGGGCGTGGGAGCAGGCGCGCGGCGGCTGGGGCCGGCAGCTCGGCGCTGCCGCGCTGCTGGTCGCGGTCCTGGCCCAGGCCGCGAGCCTCGGCCTGAGCCGGGATGCGCCGCGCCGGCTGCTGTTCGACGCCTACGCCCGCCTGTGGCCGCGGGTGCGCACCGGCGACCCCGCGATCGTGGTCACGGTCGACGAGGACAGCCTGGCCAAGGTCGGGCAATGGCCGTGGCCGCGCACCCTGATCGCCGACCTGGTCGGCCGCGTGCTCAAGGACAAGCCCGCGGCGCTGGGCTTCGATATCCTGATGCCCGAGCCGGACCGGCTGTCGCCGGCGGCCTGGGCGGCGGCCGAGCGCGCGCTGCCGGCCGAGCTGCGCGAGCGCCTCGCCACCGCGCCCGACCACGACCGCACCTTGGCCGCCACCATCGCGGACAACCCCGTGGTGCTGGCCGTGTCGGGCCAGAACGAGGGCCGGACCCAGCCCGGGCCGCTGACGCCGGTGCGGGTATTCGGCGGCGACCCGACGCCGTTCCTGCCCAGCCACAGCGTCCTGATCCACAGCATCCCGGTGCTGGAGGCCGGGGCCGCCGGCCATGGCCTGCTGTCGGTCGAGCCCGATCCCGACGGCGCCGTGCGCCGGGTCTCCCTGGTCGAGCGCGTCGCCGGCCAGCTGGTGCCGTCGCTCACCACCGAGATGCTGCGGCTGGCCGCCGACAGTCCCTCGGTGGACGTGCATGTCGGCGCCGGCGGCGTCGAGTCGGTGGATGTCGGCGAGCTGTCGATCCCGACCCAGGCCGACGGCACCGTGTGGGTGCATCTCTCGCCGTCGCTGGAGGCCCGCTTCCTGTCGGCCGGCGACGTGCTGGCCGGCCGGGTGCCGGACGGCACCTTCGAGTCGAAGCTGGTGATCCTGGCGGTGACCGGCCTGGGCCTGATCGACCTGTCCCAGACCGCACTCGGCGCCATGTACGGTTCCGAAGTCCAGGCCCAGTTCCTGGAGAACGTGATCGAGGGCCGGCTGGCCAGCCGGCCGCGCTGGGCACCCGCGGCCGAGCTGGCGCTGACCCTGGTCCTGGGCGCCGCCCTGGTCGCGCTGCTGCCGCGCCGGCCCTTGTGGTGGTACGGCGCCGCCGCGGCCGCGGTGCTGGCCGTTGCCGCGGCGCTCGGCTTTGGCGCCTGGGCCGGCCGGCTGTGGCTGGTCGATGTCGGGCTGCCCGCAGCGGCGTGCGTGGCGAGCCTGGCGGCCATGGTCGGCGGCGACCTGATCGAGGCGACGGCCCAGCGCCGGCAACTGCGCCGCGACCTGGAGGCCCAGCGCCTGGCCGCCGCCCGCGTCGCCGGCGAGCTGGAGGCGGCCCAGCGCATCCAGCTCAGCATCCTGCCCAAGCCCGAGGAGTTCGTCCCCGACCCGCGGGTCGAGATCGGCGCGGTCATGACCCCGGCCAAGCAGGTCGGCGGCGATCTCTACGACTTCTTCAAGATCGACGACGACCGGCTGTTCGTGACGGTCGGCGACGTCTCGGGCAAGGGCGTGCCGGCCAGCCTGTTCATGGCGCTGGGCAAGTCCCTGTGCAAGAGCTGCGTGCTGCGCGGCGATGCCGACATCGGCACCATCATCACCACGGCCAACACCGAGATCGCGCGCGACAACGCCGAGATGCTGTTCATCACGCTGGTCGGCGGCGTGCTGAACCTCGACACCGGCGAGTTCCGCTTCTGCAACGCCGGTCACGACATGCCTTACGTGGTGCTGCCCGGCGACCCGCCGCGCCAGGTCGAGGGCGACAGCGGCCCACCCCTGTGCGTGATGGAGGACTTCCCCTATGGCGAGGAGTCCTACCAGCTCAACCCCGGCGACATCCTGTGCATGGTCACCGACGGCGTGACCGAGGCGCAGGACGGCGCGGGCACTCTGTACGGCGCCCCGCGCGCCGCCGAGGCCCTGGCCAGGCTGGCGCCGGGGTCGGGCGCGGCCGACCTGGTCCGGCACCTGGAGGCGGATGTCGATGCCTTCGTTGGCGACGCCGACCCAGCGGACGACCTGACCATCGTGGCCGTCCGCTGGAACGGTCCGGCCGGGGAGCCCGCTAGCGGGCTCCCCGCATCATTTCCTGAGGAGGCGCCGTAGATGCCCTCCGCCGCCTCAGCTGCCGCCGTCGGCGCGCACCAGGAAGTCGGTGCCGCGGACACCGAGGATCGCGGCCGGGGTCTTGATCTTCATGGCCTCTGGCGTCTGGGCCACGATCTGGCCGGACTTGACCGCCAGGGTGCCGCGCTTCAGCGACGATTCGAAGGCGCCCTTGTGGGTGACCGCGTCGAAGCTGAAGCGGTCGAGCGCCAGCGTGCCGTTGGCGCCCAGCGACATCATGCTGTTGTCGATGAAGATCATGCCCAACGCGCCGTCGCCCCCGGTGCTGACCGTGTCGCTCTGGAACAAGGGATCGCCCGGATGCAGCGGCTGGGCGCCCTCGCCGTGGCCGTGGTCGACCGAGGCCGCGCCGCTGGCGGTCTTGACCTGACCGATGGCCTTGGGCGGGTCCTGGGCCCAGGCGGGTGCGGACCATGACGCGAGGGCGAGCGCACATGCGGCGGCAAGGCGGACGGAATCCATGGCGGGCGCTCCGGGGTCAGGCTGGGCTGGCGCATTCTGCTATTATATTATATAAGGCGAATTCATCGGATTGCCCATCACAATGCGCAAGCCGCGGCGAACACGGCACAGCCAGGGACCGGTGGGCATGGACGGCCGCTTGACGCTCGACCTGACGGCCACCGTCACCGACCTGCGCGAGGCGCTGGACCGGCTGGCGGCGTGCTGCGAGGCCTGGGGCGTGGCGGCGGCCGCGCAGGCCAAGGTGATGATCATCGTCGAAGAGCTCTATTCCAACACGATCAAATACGGCTATGGCGGCGAGTGCGGCCGGCCGGTGCGCATCGGCCTGAGCTGCGGCCCGCTGCTCGAGCTGCTGTACGAGGACGCCGCCCCCGCCTTCGACCCGCTGGTCGCGGCGGCCGAGCCCAACGCCAGCGACGACCCGGACGACCACGACATCGGCGGGCTGGGCATCTCGCTGATGCTGGGGCTGGCCGAATCGGCCGCTTATGACCGGGCCGGGGACCGCAACCGCCTAACCCTGACCATCGCCGCCGCTTCCGAGGACGGATCCGCAACGCCATGACCGACGCATCAATGGACGACAACACCTTCCTGGGCTCGCTGGCGGTGTTCCAGGGCCTGGCGGGCGAGGACCTGGAGGGGCTGCAGCGGATCATCGAGCGCATGCAGTACCGCGCCGGCAAGGTCATCTTCCGCCAGGGCGAAGAGGGCAACGACCTGTTCGTGATCCGCGACGGCCACGTCTCGGTCTGGCTGCGCGAGGGTGACAAGACCAAGGAGCTGGTGCGCCTGCGCGAAGGCTCGTTCTTCGGCGAGATGAGCCTGTTCGACGAATATCCCCGCTCGGCGACGGTGCTGGCGCTGTCCGACGTGCTGGCCTATCGGATCGGCGGCGAGGCGTTCCGCGCCTTCTCCCTTCAACATCCGCGCGTGCTGTTCCAGGTGTGCAAGGTGTTCAGCCACCGCCTGCGCGACACCAACTCGCTGCTGACCAAGCGGTAGCGGGATCCCGCTCACGCCGGGACCGCGGTAAACCCCACCAGGGTCAGGTCGTCGACCCGCGCCTCGGGCCCGCGCCAGGCCTCGAGCCGGGCGCCGATCTCGGCGACCCGCTCGGCCATGGGGCCGTCGAGGCTGCGCAGGGCGTCCAGCAATCGGCGGGGGCCGAACAGCTGGCGAGGGCTGCCGCCGAACTGGTCGGTGAGGCCGTCGGTATAAAGATAGAAGGCCGTGCCCGGGACGAGCGGCAGCTCGTGGGTGGTGAACGGGAAATCCGGGCGCGAGCGGCGGTAGCCCAGGCTGTGGCGATCGGGTCGGATCAGGGTGGCGGCGCTCGGGCCCTGGACCACCAGCGGCACCCGGGCGCCGGCATAGCGCAGCCGCCCCGCCCGCGGCTCGACCACGCAGATGGCGGCGTCCAGGCCGTCGTCGGAGCCGGGGCCAGGCTGCTCCTGGCGCAGGGTCTGGCGCACCAACCGGTTCATCTCGGCCAGGATCCGCGCCGGGTCGCCATAGCCGGACTGGCGCAGCACACTGTCGAGGGTGGCGCGGGCGGCGGCGGCCATGAACGCGCCCGGGACGCCGTGGCCGGTGCAGTCCATGACCGCGACCACGCAGCGGTCGCCGTCGCGTCCGATCCAGTAGAGGTCGCCGCCGACCGGCTGCACCGGCTGCCACAGCGCCGCGACCTCGGCCAGCAGGCCGCCATGGGCGGCGAGGTCGGGCAGCATGGAAGCCTGGATGCGGCTGGCATAGCTCAGGCTCTGGTCGATCAGGCGGTGCGCCGCCTCGGCCGTCTCCTTGGCGACGCGGTATTCGCGGGTGCGGTTGGCGACCGCCTGCTCCAGGCGATAGACCGCCTGCATGTGCGCCGTGACGTCCGTGAAGGTGAGCACATAGCCGCCGCCGGCCAGATCGTGGCCGGTGATGAACAGATGGGTGCCGTTGCGGCGCCGGCGGTCCTGCACCCAGTGCTCGCCCGCGCGGATCGGCGCCATGCGCTCCTCGACCTGGGCCGCGGCGTCGCCGGGCCCGAACTCGCCACGCTCGGCCAGGTGATGGAGCAACGCGTCCAACGGCCGCCCGGGCGCTGCGAACGCCGGGTCGACCTCGAACATCTCCAGGTACTGACGGTTGGCCAGGACGATGGCGAGCGCCCGGTCGACGATCAGAATGCCTTGCAGGACCGAGTCGAGCGCCTGTCCGATGAGCGTCGGAACCATGAACCGCCATCTGCCGCCGTAGATCGGGCAGTCTGGACGGATCTGCTTAAAAAGTCATGACCAGTGCGCGGGCGCACTCCGCCAATAAGCCGGCATCAATGGACTGGGATCAATGGACTGGCGCGCCGCCGGTGCGGCCGTGGTCGAGCGCCGGCGGATCGCTGGCCGGGAAGGTATCCTGCAGGGCCCCATGCAGCTTGTCGTCGGGGCTGAGGGCGCGATCGCCATAGTTCGACCAATGCTCGGGCCGCTGCCGCAGCCCGTCCGTCCCGCCGGTCATCAGCCGCGCCGCACCGGCGCCGGCCAGCGCCGCCCCGGTTGCCGCCACCAGATACCGCCAGGGCGGCCGCGTCAGGAGTCCGGCCGCGGCGACGGCCGCGCCCGCGGCGAGACACAGCGTAGCGGAGAGCCCGCGATCGGAAGCGTTGGCCATGGCCCTCGATCCTTCTTATCCCGTCCAGCGAACGCACGGCGTCGCACCCACGTTCCCGCCGCCGCCCGCCGGTTGCGCGGGCGACAGGCGACCGCCATAGTCGCCGGCTCCATGCCCCGGGCTTCCGAGCTGATCGACACCGCCCTCGCCCACCACCGGGCCGGCCGCCTGGACGAGGCCGCCCGGCTCTACCGGGCCGTGCTGGCCGATGAGGCCGATCACGCCGAAGCGCTGCACCTGCTGGGGCTGGTGGAAATCGCGGCGGGACGGCCCGAGGCGGCCGTGCCCCTGCTTCGGCGCGCCGTGGCCCTGGCGCCCGATGCCGCGGTCTATCACAGCAACCTGGCCGAGGCACTGCGCCAGGCCGGCCGTCCCGCCGAGGTGGTCGAGGCGCTGCACCGGCTGTACCTGATCGAGCCGAATTCGGCCGCGGTGCGCCGGCGCCTGGGGGATGCGCTGGCGACCCTCGGCCTGGCCGAGGCGGCGCTGGAGTCCTACGCCACCGCCGCCATGCTCGATCATCGGGACCCCGGCTGCCGACTGGCAGCGGGCGCCCTGCTGCGGTCCCAGGGGCGCTGGGACGAGGCCATCGCGTGGTACCGCCAGGCCGTCGACTGCGCGCCCGACGATATCGCGGCGCGCAACGACCTGGGCGCGCTGCTGGAGTGGACGGGGCAGCTGGACGCCGCCGCCGAGCAGTTGCAGGCCGCCATCGACCGCGCGCCCGGCCATGCCGCCGCCCAGTTCAATCTGGGCCATGTGCTGCTGCGCCTGGGCCGCACCGACGCCGCCATCGTGGCCCTGACCGCGGCGGCGGCGCTGGACCCTGGTCTGGCCGAGGCCCGCCGGCGGCTGGCCCAGGCCCTGATGGCGGCCGGGCGGCCGGAGGAAGCGGCGGCCGCCTGCCTGGCCGCGATCGAGCTGGAGCCGAGGGTGGCAGCCGGCTACGGCCTGCTGGGCGAGGTCCGCGTGGCCCAGGACCGGACGGCGGAGGCGGTGGATTGGCTGGCCAGCGCCGTGCGCCTGGCCCCCGCCGATGCCGCGGCCCGCTACAACCTGGCCAACGCCCTGGTCGACCTGGGCCGGCTGGACGAGGCGGTGGCGGAATACCGGGCGGTCCAGGACCTCAGCCCCGGTCATGCCGCGGCCGCCTGCAACCTGGCCGGCGTGCTGCTGCAGCAACGCCGCCCGGCCGAGGCGATCGCCGCCGCCGACGCGGCCATCCGCATCGAGCCCGGCCGCGCCGAGGCCCATTGCAACCGCGCCTATGCCGCCCTGCTGGCCGGCGACCTGCGCCCGGGCTGGGAGGATTACGAATGGCGCTGGCGGGTGCCGGGCATGCCGTCGAGCGGCTGGCGCTTCGCCCAACCGCAATGGCGCGCCGGCAGCCTGGCCGGTGCCCGGATCCTGATCCATGCCGAGCAAGGTCTGGGCGACACGCTGCAGTTCGCCCGCTATGTGCCGATGGTGGCCGCGCTGGGCGCCGAGGTCGTGTTCGAGGTGCAGGCGCCGCTGAAGCCGCTGTTCGAGGGCCGGCCGGCGTATGGCCATGTGATCGCCGCCGGCCAGCCGCAGCCGCCGTTCGACTGGCACAGCCCGCTCTTGAGCCTGCCGCGCGCCTTCGGCACCGATCTGGCCTCGGTCCCGGCCGCGGTGCCCTATGTCGCGCCGCCCGCCGACCGGACCGCGGCCTGGGGCGAGCGACTCGCCCAGGCGCTGGGGCGGCAGCGGCCGCGGGTGGGCATCGTGTGGGCCGGCAATTCCTGGCGCCATGAGCGCCGGCAGCAGCGGATCGCGGCGCGCCGGGCCATGGACCTCGACCGCTTCGCGCCGCTGCTGGCGGTGCCCGGAGTTCGCTTCGTGTCGCTGCAGAAGCAGGATCTCGCGGGCCTGGCGGCGTTTCCGCAGGTGCTGAACCTGGGGCCGGCGCTGGCCGATTTCGCGGACACCGCAGCGGTGATGGCCCATCTGGACCTGGTGGTGAGCGTCGACACGTCGGTGCCGCACTTGGCCGGCGCGCTGGGCCGGCCGGTGTGGCTGCTCGCCTGCCACGACGCCTGCTGGCGCTGGCTCATGGACCGCGCCGACAGCCCCTGGTATCCGACGATGCGGATCTTCCGCCAGCCCGCGCCGGGCGACTGGGACAGCGTGGTGGCCGAGGCGACCCACGCGCTGGCGGCGTGGGCCGCGCGGTAGGACCGGCGCCGGCTCAGGCGATGCGCCGCCCCTCGTGGGATCGAGCCGTTGGTGGCTACCGCCCGGTTGGAACGCGGAGCATGGCTTCCGCCTTTTGTGCTCAGGCGGCGTCGACTTCGGCCGCGACGCGAGAACCGTGCTCTTGCTCGGCCTGGCGCAGGTCGTAGGCCTGCTGCATGGTCAGCCAAAGCCGGGCACCGGTGCCGAGCGCGCGGCCGATGCGAAGCGCGGTCTCGGGCGTGATCGCGCGGCGACCGCCGACAATTTCCTGGATCCGCTGGGGGGGGACCCGGAGCTTGAGCGCGAAGGCGTTCGCGCTCAAGCCGCGCGCCTCCAGCTCCTCCTTGAGGATCGCGCCCGGATGGACGCCGTGGAAGGCCATGGTCTCCATGATCGCGCTCCTGTGCTCCGACCCTAGTGGTAGTCGACGATCTCGACGTCGTAGGCGTCGCCGTCGCGAAAGGCGAAGACCAGACGCCAGGGTCCGTTGATGGTCATCGCCCAATACCCTTCGCGGTCGCCGGCGAGCTTGTGCAGCCCGATCGAGGCGAGCGGCGGGATCTCGTCCAGCCCGGCCGCTGCGTCGAGCAGCTGGAGGCGGGCCAGCGCCTTGGCCGTGTCGAGACCGGCGAATTTCGACTTGCCGGTCTCGGCGAACTGGCGGGTCGCCGTCGTCTTCCAGCTCTTGATCACCCATAGAGCGTTGCCACGCGAGGCATGCCATGTCAATCAGGCGACGCCCTCTGCCGTCAGGATGTTGTGCGGCCCGATGAGCACCCCGGACCCGCGGCCGTTGCTGTCGACGATGTAGGACGGGCGGGCGCTCGGCGCCGGCGCTTAAGGTGCCGTCGCCAGCTGGCCGCCCAGCGACTTCTGCCAGCGATCCAGGAAATTGCGGCGCTTGATCGGGTCGAGATAGACCATCAGGCCGGGGCCGATCGGGATCGGGCGCAGGGCTTCGCCGGCCTGGGCGGCCAGGCGCTCGGCGGTGGCCTCGCCCGGAACGTCGCGGCGGATCGAGAACAGGCTGGCGGCGCCGACGCTCGCCTGGCCCTCGGGCGACAGCAGGAAATCGATGAAGGCGCGGGCGTTGGCCTGGTGGCGGGCGGCGCGGGCGATCAGCGCCACGCGCGACAGCACCAGGGTGTAGTCGGCCGGCAGCACGATGCCCAGGCGCGGATCGTGGCGGGCGACGGCGTAGGAACCCAGCAGATTGTAGCCCAGCAGCAGCTGGCCGTCGGCGATGCGGTCCAGGATCGCATCGGTGTTCGTGAACAGCTTGACCCCGGCCTGCCCGAACGCCTGGGCCAGGTCCCAGATCACCGGCGACTGCTTGGCGTCCTGGGTGGCGAGCAGCAGCCCGATGCCGCTGCGCTCGGGATCGTAGGTGGCGACCTTGCCGTGCAAGGCCGGGTCCTGCAGCAGCCGCACCAGGTCGGCACGGGTCCTGGGCACCGCCCCCGGCGGCAGCCGGCCCTTGGCATAGGCGATCACGGCCGGCTCGAAGGTGAAGCCGAAGGCGGCGCTGCGCCACACCGCCCAGGCCGGGACCGCCGACACGGCCGGGGCCGCATAGTCCTGGGCGTAGCCGTCATTGACCAGCTTGGTCTGCAGGTCGATCGCCGAGCTGATCACCACGTCGGCCGTGGCGACGCCCCGGTCGCTCTCGTCGACGAAGCGGTCGAACAGGTCGTTGGTGTTGAACTCCCAGAAGGTGACGCCGATCGCCGGTTGGTTGGCCTGGAAGGCGTGAATGACCGTCTCGATCGGCCCGCGATCGATGCCGCCATAGATCATCAGGGTGTTCTCGGCATCGGCCGGGCCGCCGCCGACCGGCGGATAGGTGATGGGCTCGGCCGCCGCCAGCGCCGGCCACGCCGCAACCGCCAGCAGCAGGGCTGCGGCGCGCATCACGGCGCGCATCACGGCGCGCATCACTGGGCGGCCTCGGGCGCCATGATCGGCAGGTCGATACACGCGACCAAGCCCTTGCCCCCGGCCCCATCGGCCAGCGACACCGCGCCCTGGTGGCGCGCCGCCACGGTCGCCACGATCGCCAGCCCCAGGCCGGCGCCGCTGCCCTTGGTGCCGGGAATCCGATAGAAGCGGTCGAACACGCGGCGCCGCTCCGGCCCGGGGATCCCGGGACCATCGTCCTCGACCTCGATGCGCAGATGCTCGGCGCCCACGCGCTGCACCCGGACCGTCACATGTCCGCCTGTCCCCGCATAGCGGATCGCGTTGTCCACCAGATTTCCGATCATTTCCCGCAGCATGATGGGATCGCCCTGCAGTTCACAGGGCTCGTCGGCCCCTTCATAGCCAAGATCGACGCCGCGCAGGAGGGCCGCCGGCACTTGGTCGCGGCACACCTCCTTGGCCAGTTCGACCAGGTCCAGGCGCACCGGCGGACCGACGCCACCCTGCTCGACCCGCGCCTGGTTCAGCAGCTGTTCGGCCAGCCGCCCGGTGCGGCGGGTCAGCGCCGCCACCTGCTCCAAGGCCGCGCGCATGGGCGGCCCATCGGGCTGGCGCAGCGCCAGCTCGGCCTGGGCGCGCAGGCTGGCCAGCGGCGTGCGCAGCTGGTGCGATGCCTCGCCGATGAAGCGGCGCATGGCCGCGTGGGTCTCGCCGACCCGGGCCAGCAGGGTGTTGATGGCATGGACCAGCGCCTCGACCTCCGCCGGCACGCGCTCATCGAGCGGCGACAGGTCGTCGGGCGAGCGCCGTCGGATCGCTTGCTGCAGCCGGGCCAGCGGGCTCAGGGCCTGCCCGATCGCCAGCCACAGCGCCACCGCGCCCACCGCCATCACGATGATCAGCTGCTGGGCCTGGCCGACCACGATCCGGCGCGCCAGCAGCCGGCGTTCGCCGCGGGTCTCGGCCACCAGCACGCGCAGCCAGCCGGGCCGCGCCATGCCCTCGGTCAGGCGATGCGGCAACATCGCCACGCGCACCGGCTCACCGCGGTACAGCGCGTCGTAGAACACCGGCCGCCCGTCGGCCGGCGCCGGATCGCCCGGCGGGTCGGGCAGGTCGCGATAGCCGGTGATCATCGCGCCGTCGGGGCCGATCACCTTGTAGAAGACCCGGTCCTGCGAGGTCGACGCCAGCATCTCGAGCGCGACATAGGGCAGGTCGATCTCGGGCTTGCCGGCGACCACGATCGCCCGCTCCGAGATCGCCAGGGCCGAGGCGGTGAGTAGCCGGTCATAGGCGGTGTCGGCGGCGCTGCGGGCGCGCCGCGCCGTGTCCCAGATCAGGGCGGCGCTGATCACGGCCATCGGCGCGACCAGCAGCACCAGCAACAGTCGCCGCAGCGACCACGGGCGCCGGCCCGATGCGGTCACGGCGCCTCCAACAGGTAGCCCAGGCCGCGGATGGTGCGGATGGTGATGTCGGCGCCCTCCAGCCGCTTGCGCAGCCGGTGCACATAGATCTCGATGGCGTTGGGCCCGGCGACGTCGTCGAAGTCGAACAGCTGGGCCGCGATCTGCTCCTTGTTGACGACCCGGCCGGCGCGGGTCAGCAGGATCTCGAGCAGGCCCAGTTCCCGCCGCGGCATCTCGAGCGGGCGGCCGTCGACCGACACGCGCCGGGCGGTAAGGTCCAGCTCCAGCCGGCCATGGCGCAGGACCGAACTGGCCAGGCCCTGGCTGCGCCGGAGCACGGCGCGCAGCCGCGCCTCCAGCTCGGTGAGCGCGAACGGCTTGGCCAGATAGTCGTCAGCGCCGTGATCGAGGCCCGACAGCCGGTCCTCCAGGGCGGCGCGGGCGGTCAGCACCACCACCGGCAGCCGTGAGCCGCGCCGTCTGAGCCGCGCCAGCACCTCCAGCCCGTCCAGGCCGGGCAGCGACAGATCGAGGATCAGGGCGTCGAACGGCTCGGTGGCGAGCAGCTCGTCGGCCTCGGCGCCATTGGCCGACCAGTCGACGGAATAGCCGCCCTGCTTCAGCGCCCGCCGGATGGTCGCCGCCAGGTCGACATCATCCTCGACCAGGAACACCCGCATCGGCCGCGCTTCCTCCCTGTCCCCCGTTTCGACGGGGATCGGGCACGGTAGCGTCAGCGGCGGCTGGCGGCCAAGTAGGCCGCGGCACTCAGCGCGCAGATCCAGAAGCTGGTCGGCCAGTCGGTGTAGAAGGCCAGCGCCAGGCTGATCCAGGTGATGGCCAGGGCCAGCCCCGCCGACAGCAGGATCCCGGGCGCCACCCGACGGCTAAGATGCCCCGCCGCCGCAGCCGGCCCGACCATCAGCGCGAAGACCAGCAGGACGCCGACGATCTGCGCCGCCTCGGCCACCGCGACCGAGACGATCACCAGGAACGCGATCCCGATCCGGCGGACCGGCACGCCGCGGGCCTCGGCCAGCTCGGGCTGCAGGCTGGCGAACAGCAGCGGCCGCGCGATCACGCCGAGCGCCGCCAGGCAGCCGACCCCGAGGCCGGCCAGCACCCACAGCGTGTCGGGATCGACCGCCAGCACATTGCCGAACAGGAGCGCCGTCGCCTGCGTGGCGTAGGCCGTATAGAACTGCAGGAACAGCAGGCCCAGGCCGAGCGCCAGGGTCAGCACGACGCCGATGGCGACGTCGCGCTCCTTCACCCGCTCGCCCAGGACGCCCATGCCGGCGCCTGCCGCCACCGTGAAGGCGAGCAGGCCCCACAGCGGGTTGAGACCCAGCAGCACCGCGCCGGTCGCGCCGGCGAAGCCGACATGGGAGAGCGCATGGCCGGCGAAGGTCTGGGCCCGCAGCACCAGGAAATAGCCGACGGCGCCGGCCACCACCGCCACCATCGCCCCGGCCACGAAGGCCGTGCGCATGAACTCGTACTCAAGCATGGGAATGGTCGTGCTGGTGGCGATGGGCGTCGTGCTCGACTTCATGGCCATCGGACATCACGAAGATCCGGCCCTGCACGCGGACGACATCGATCGGCACGCCATAGAGGCGCGACAGCACCGGCCCGGTGACCACCTCGTCGACCCGGCCCAGCGCCGCCCGCCCGTGGCCCAGATAAAGCACGCGGTCGAGGGCGCCGAGCAGCGGGTTCAGCTCGTGGGCGCTGAACAGCACCGCAATGCCCAGCTCCTGCTGCAGCCGGCGCGCCAGCTCGACCACGGTCGCCTGATAGCCGGGATCGAGGCTGATCAGCGGCTCGTCGAGCAGCAACAGGCGCGGATTGCCCAGCAGCGCCTGGGCCAGCATCAGGCGCTGGCGCTCGCCGCCGGACATGCGCTGGACCGGGCGGCGGGCAAGGTCGCCGGCCCCGACAAGCTCGACCGCGCGTTCGACGTCCCGGCGGTCGTCGGCGCCGAGGATCGGCAGGCCCCAGCGATGACCGCCGGCGGCGCTGGCCACGAACTCCCAGCCGGTGAGCCTGATATCGGCGACCGCGCCGCGGACCTGGGGCATGTAGCCGATATGGCGGCGCGCCGCGGCCGGGCTCATGCCCAGCACGCGGATGCGGCCAGCCGTGGGGGCGACCAGCCCCAGGAGCGCGCGGAACAGGGTGGTCTTGCCCGAGCCGTTGGCCCCCAGCAGGCCGATGAACTCGGTGTCGCGGATGACCGCGTCGACCTCGGACAGGACGGTCCGGCCGCCGAGCGCGAGGGACACGCCCTCGAGCTCGACGGCACCGGCGGACGGGCTCAAGACGCCGGGGCGGACAGCGCCTGGTCCACGGCGATCAGCTGCTGCATCATCCACTCCTGATAGGTCTTGCCGGGGGGCTCGGTCTCGGTCACCCCGACGACCGGGACCTTGGAGTCCTGCGCCAGCGTCTGCAAGCGCTGGGTCACCGCACCCGAGGTCTGGCTGTTGTACAGCAGCACCCGGACCTTGCGGCCCTTGAGGTCGGCCTCGAACGCCGCGATGTCCGAGAGCTTGGGTTCGGTGTCGTTCATGATCGCCAGTTGGAAGCGGGCGTTGCGCATGGTGAGGCCGAGGGCCGCGGCGAGGTAGCCCGCGACCGGCTCGGTGGCGGTCACCGGCTGGCCGGCATAGGCCTTGCGCATGGCCGCGATCTTGTCGGCCAGCGGCTTGAGCGACGCCGTGAACGCCACCAGGCGCTGGTGATAGTCGGCGGCGTGCGCCGGATCCAGGGCGGCCAGGTCCGCGGCCAGCGCCTTGGCCACCGCCGGCATGGTCTGAGGGTCGTACCACAGATGCGGGTTGTCCCCGGCCTTCTTGTGGACCAGCGCGGCGACCTCGACGACGCGCCGCTTCGGCGCCGGGTTGGCCTTCAGCAACTTGGCCATCCACGGATCGTAATCGGCGCCGTTGACGATCACCAGCTGGGCGCCGGCCAGGTCGCGCGCGGTCGAGGCGCTGGCCTCGAACAGATGCGGGTCCTGGTCGGGGTTGGTCAGGATGCTGGTGACCTGGACGGCGTCGCCGCCGATCTGCCGGGCGAGGTCGCCATAGAAATTCTCGGCTGCGACGACCGCCACCCGGGTCTGGGCGCCGGCCGGCGCCGCCAGCGCCAGCAGGGCCATGGCGGCGAGGACAAGTCGGGTCATCGATCGGCTCCTTGGATCGCGAGCTGCGGAAGCGAATGATATGTTATAACATTTTCGTGGGCCGCAGCTAATCGCCAAGCGCCGGTCGCTGTCAACTGCCGAGGGCCGGCGGTGATCGCGATCTGGGGCCGTTGCCCGCCTGCCCGGCCGCGACGCGAGATGAGGCCACGCGCAGGGCGGTTGCAGCGGCAATTGATACGTTATAACGTCCTTAGAACTGAAATGTTATAATGTTGCAAAATCGCCCATGCCTCGCCTCCCTGCCGCGCTGCTCGCCGCCTTCGCCCTTGCATCCACCAACCTCGCAGCTCAAGCGCAATCCCCCGGCGGGGTCGACGGCACGGTCAAGGATGCGCTGGGCCGGCCGCTGGCCGGGGCCACCGTCCGCCTCGAGACCGCGGACGGCCGCATTGCCGGCTCCGCGGCCGTCGGACCCGACGGGCGCTTCGCGCTGTCCGGCGTGGCCGCCGGCACTTATGCCGTGATCGGCCAGCAGTCGGGCTTCGACAGCGCGACCGCCATCGTGACCGTGCCCGCCGGCGGGGCGGCCCATGCCGAGCTGGCCCTGCCCGCGCGCACGGCGCTGACCGTGGACGTGCAAGCGCGGCGGCTGGACGAAGCGCGCAACGGCATCTCGCCCCGGGTCGGCGCCGCCGTCTACGACATCAGCCGCGAGGCGATCCAGCGCGAGCCCCAGGGCGAGAACACGCCGTTCAACCAGGTGCTGCTGCAGGCGCCCGGCGTGGCGCAGGACTCGTTCGGGCAGGTCCACCTGCGCGGCGAGCACGCCAACGTGCAGTACCGGATCAACGGCGTGCTGCTGCCCGAAGGAATCAGCGGCTTCGGCCAGACCCTGGAGAGCCGGTTCGGCCAGCATGTCCAGCTGATCACCGGCGCTCTGCCGGCCCAGTACGGCTACCGCACCTCGGGCGTGGTCGAGATCGACACCAAGTCCGGCGCCTTCGACCAAGGCGGCCAGGTCAGCCTGTATGGCGGCGGCAACGAGACGATCCAGCCGAGCGTCGAGTACGGCGGGTCGGTGGGCAGCTTCAACTACTACTTCAGCGGCGAGTACCTCGGCACCAGCCGCGGCATCGAATCGCCGACCAACGCCAAGACGCCGCTCCGCGACCAGGCCGAGGAGCCCAAGGGCTTCTTCTACGTCTCGAAGCTGCTCGACGCGACCACCCGGGTCAGCCTGTTCGGCGGCACCTCGGTCGGCACCTTCCAGATCCCGAACAATCCCGGCCAGCCGACCGCCTTCACCTTGAACGGCAATGCGGCTTTCGATTCGGCCAAGCTCGACGAGCGCCAGCGCGAGATCAACCACTACGCCGTGGCGGCGCTGCAGCAGTCGCAGGGCGGTCTCGACTACCAGGTCGCCGCGTTCACCCGCTACAGCAGCATCCTGTTCCGGCCGGATCCGGTCGGCGACCTGCTGTTCAACGGCGTCGCCAGCCGGGTCGCCCGCGTCAACCTCGCCAGCGGCATCCAAGCCGACGGCGGCTACCGCCTGACCGACGCCCACACCGTGCGCGGCGGCCTGTTCGTCGATGTCGAGCGGGCGCTCAGCCGCAACGACGCCACCGTCTTCGCCGTCGACGACTCCGGCAACCAGCTGAGCGACCAGCCCGTCCTGGTCACCGACGCCCATGCCAAGACCGGCCGGCTCTATGGCCTGTACCTGCAGGACGAATGGCGGATCACGCCGGCCTTCACGGTCAATGTCGGCGCCCGCTACGACGCGGTGAACGCCTTCGTCTCGGCGGACCAGCTGAGCCCTCGGATCAATGCCAGCTACAAGGTCCTGAAGGGCACGACGGTCCATGCCGGCTATGCCCGCTATTTCACCCCGCCGCCATTGGAACTGATCAATCCCGGCTCGGCGGCGCTGTTCCTCGGCACCACCAACGCCCCGCAGACGCTCGCCAACGGCCAGGTCAAGCCCGAGCGCGCCCATTACATCGACGCCGGCGTGACCCAGCGGCTGACCGACGCGGTCCAGGTCGGCTTCGACAGCTACTACAAGATCGTCGACGACCTGCTCGACGAGGGCCAGTTCGGCCAGGCCCTGGTGTTCACGCCCTTCAACTACAAGCGCGGCCGGATCTACGGCGCCGAGGCCACGGCGTCCTACCAGCAGGACAACCTGCAGGCCTATCTCAACCTCGCCTATTCGGTGGCCAAGGGCCGGCAGATCGAATCGGCGCAGTTCCTGTTCGGGGCCGACGAACTGGCCTACATCGCCACCCACGACGTCCATCTGGACCATGACCAGCGCTGGACGATGTCCGGGGGCGTGTCCTACCTGTGGCAGGGCGCGACGGTCAGCGTGACCGGCCTGCTCGGCAGCGGGCTGCGCCGCGGCTTCGCCAACACGCAGTCGCTGCCGCCCTACACTCAAGTCAATCTCGGCGCCGTCTACCCGTTCGAGACCGCCGCGTTCGGCAAGATGGCCGTGCGCGCGGACGTGCTGAACGTCTTCGACAGCCGCTACGAGATCCGCGACGGCACCGGCATCGGCGTCGGCGCGCCGCAATGGGGCGTGCGCCGGACCCTGCTGGCCGGCCTGTCGAAGGCGTTCTAGGCCATGGCGCTGCGCTGGACAGCCCTGGCCACGGCCCTGCTGGCCGCGGCTGCCGCTCAGGCCGAGGCGCCGCGCCCGGTGCGCATCGAGCTCAACAAGCTCGAGGAGCAGCCCAAGCAATGCCGGGCCTACCTGCTGATCACCAACAGCGGACCGGCGCTGCCGGTGTTCCGGCTGGACCTGGTGCTGTTCGGCCGCGACGGCATCATCGCCAAGCGCTTCAGCTACGACGCCGGCCCCCTCCGCAGCCGCATGACCGTCCAGCAGATCGATATCCCCGGGCTGGCCTGCGCCGATCTCGGCAGTCTGCTGCTCAACAGCGTGACCGCCTGCCGCGACGAGGCCGGCGTCGAGGGCGACTGCCTCGCCCGCGTCGAGACCGCATCGAAGGCGGCGATCCCGTTCAACCGGTGACCGCCGCAGCGATGCGCGCATCAGGCGCGCCGCCCACCCGCACCTGGCCGCGCAGCTTGGCGATCTCGGCGCTGGGCCATGGGCTGGCGCTCGCCGCGGCGGTCGCCTGGCTCCGGTTCGCGCCGTCTGCGCCCCATGACCCGCCACGGCCGCTGGCGCTGACGGTGGTGAGTCCGCCCGTCACGGCCGCGCGTCCGGCCGCCCCGGCATCGGCCCTGGCCGCCGCGCCGCCCGATGCGCTGGCGTCCGCCGCCCCCGCCGACGCCCTGCCGCCCGCCGAGCCCGCGCCGGTGCCGCTCGCGGACCGCCCGCCGGACCCGCTCCAACCGACGCCCCCGCCGCCGGTCGCGCCCGCCATTCCGGAGCCGATCCTGTCCGCGGCCGCACCGGACCCGATCGCGGTCCGTCCGCCCGATACTCTGCCCCCCGGCACCCTGCCCATGGCCGCGCCGCCTCGGACCGAACCGACCGCGCAACGGCCCATCCGAGCGGCGGACCGGCCGCACCTCCGGCCTCAACCCCAGCCGCCGGGTCCCGTGCCGGCGCCCGCGGCGGCCCCGGCACCGGCCACGGCCGACGCTGCGCCCGGCGGCAACTCGAGCGCGCGGGCGATCGTCCAACCCAAGCCCGAGATCCCCGACGAGCTGCGCCATCGGCAGCTTTCCGCGGTAGCGGTGGTACGGTTCCACGTCGCCCGCGACGGCACCGCCGAGGTCGAGCTGGTGGAGGCGACGGCGGAACCGCGGCTCAACCAGGCGATCCTGGCCGCCTGCCGGCAGTGGCGGTTCTTCCCGGCGATGCGGCAGGGCGCGCCGGCCGACGACATCGTGGTCGTGCGCCTGCCGATCCGCGTCGAGTGACCCGTCAGCGCCAGTGGCGATGCCAGCCCCCGCCGCCGATCACCACCGACGACCCGAAATAGGGCGGCGCGTAGGCGTAAGGATAGGGATAGGCGTAGGGATAAGGATACGGATACGCGTAGTAGCCGGGCTGCACCATCGTGGGCGTCGGCGGGATCTTGTTGCCGGCCGCGACCATGCACTGCGTGTAGGTGATGTCGTACTGGCGCTGCATGTCGGCGGTGCCGAGCCCGGCATTGCCGGCGCCGATCGCGGTGCCGCCGAGCAGGCCGGTGCCGGCGCCGATCGCCGCCCCGGTCCCGGCATTGCCGGCCGCCGCGCCGACCGCGGCCCCGGCCGCGGCGCCGGCGATGGTGCCGATGGCCGCGCCAGTGACGGTGCTGTTGGATCCCGACGCCGGCAGACGTGCGGCGGCCTGGGCCCGGCAGGTGGCATCGTCCTGCTGGAACTGCGCAAAGCTCTTGCCGTCGCCCGGCAGCACCATGACATCGGGGCCGCTCGGCGGCGTCGCCGCACAGGCGCCCAGCGCCAAAACCCCGGCCAGCGCCAGCGTTGACCGCAAGACCTGCATGATCGACCCTCCCGCGCTGATCCCGCCGGTCATACGGACCCGGCCGTCCGACCCTCGCGGCCTGCGCCACCCCGACGCCGCCGCCCCGCTGGAAAGACACCGCTTGCGCCTGCCGCTCGCCGTCCTGGTCCTCGTCCTGTCGAGCGTCGCCCCGTGCCTGGCCGGCGCCGCGCCGCTCGCGGACCGGCTCGACGCCCTGATCCAGCAGAGCGGTGTCGATCGCGCCGGCCTCGGCCTGTGGGTCGCCGACGCCCTGCCCGGCACCGCGCCCCTGTACGCGCTCAACGACGACCATCTGCTGCGGCCGGCGTCGGTGACAAAGATCGTCACCGCCCTGGCCGTCCTCAAGGGCTTCCCGCCCAGCCACCGCTTCGTTACCCGGCTGCTGGGCGCCGGGACGCTGGCCGGCGGTCGGCTGGCGGGCTCGCTGTACCTCAAGGGCGCCGGCGATCCCGCCTTCGTGTCCGAGCAGATGTGGCTGCTGGTCGACGATCTGGTCCGCCATGGCGTAACGGCCATTGCGGGCGACCTGGTCGTCGACGACGGCCTGTTCGACCGCGACGTCATCGATGCCAGCCGGGACAATGCCCGGGTCGACCGCCCTTACGACGCGCCGGTCGGCGCCGCCTCGTTCAACTGGAACACGGCGGCCGTCTATGTCGGCGGCGCGGCGCGGGCCGGCGAGCCGGCCGAGGTGCGGCTGGACCCGCCCAACGGCTATGTCCAGCTCCGCAACCGCGCCGAGACCCGGGCCGGCGCCCCGGCGATCGCGGTCGACCGCGTGGTCGACGCGGCGGCCGGCGGCGACGTCATCGGCGTCACCGGCCATGTGCCGCCGGGCGCGCCGCCGGTCGCCGTCTATCGCAACATCACCAACCCGGCGCTGTGGACCGGCGCCAACCTGGCCGAGTTCCTGCGCCAGCGCGGCATCGAGGTCCAAGGCCGGGTGCGCGCCGGCCCGGCCCCGGCCGACGCGCGCAGGCTGGCCGAGGTCGGCGGCCAGCCGATCGGGCAGATCGTCGCCGACATGCTGAAATACTCGAACAACTTCGTCGCCGAGATGCTGGCCAAGGACCTCGCGGCGGCGGCCGGCGAGCGGCCGGCGACGCTCGCATCAGGCACCGAGCTGGTGCGCCGCGCCGCCGCCGCGCTGGGCGTGCCGCCGGAGCGGTTGCGCATCGCCAACCCGTCGGGCCTGTCCTACGAGACGCGCCTGGCGCCCCGCGACCTGGGCCTGGTGCTGCAGGCGATTCGCGCCGACTTCACGATCTTCCCGGAGTTCGTGGCGGCCCTGCCGATCGCCGGCGTCGACGGGACGCTGGCGCACCGCATGGCCGGAACCCCGGCGCAGCGCTGGGTTCGGGCCAAGACCGGGTCGCTCAACGAGGTCGTCGGGCTCGCGGGCTATGCCGGCGGCAAGGACGGCAGCATCCGCGCCTTCGTCTTCATCTATAACGGCGGCATGCCCGAGGCTCGCATCCACCAGCTGTTCGACCGCATGGCCGCGGCGGTCGTGCCGTGAGGCTGGCCGCGCTGGGGGCGCTGGCCGCCCTGCTGCCGGCCGCCGCCGACGCCCATCCCCATGTGTTCGCCGACTATGGCGTGGCGCTCGAGTTCTCCGACCGCGACCTCGCCGGCGTCCGCCTCACCTGGACCTTCGACGAGCAGTTCTCCAGCGGCCTGCTGCACGACTACAAGGACCTCAAGCGCAAGCCGATCGCCCCCGCCACGACCGCGCTGATCCAGCGCAAGGAGTTCGATTTCCTCAAGACTTCGAACTATTTCACCGAGATCGTGCTGGACGGCAAGCCGCTGACGCTCTCGGTCAGGGATTTCGCCGTCACCGTCGCCGGCGACCGCGTGACCTACAGCTTTACGGTGCCGATCCCCGCGGGCGGGCCGGTCGACGGCACCGTCCGCGTGGTGCCCTTCGACGACGAATTCTACGTGCAGTTTACCCGCGCCGCGCGCGCGGCCGCCAGCATCGAGGGCACCGGCGGCGCCGGGGCGTCCTGCCAGGTGGCCGTGGTCCAGCGCGACGCCGGCATGTGGGGCATGCAGGATGCCGACCAGATCGACTGCAAATTCCATCGGACGGAGTCGTGACATGGTGCGCCGGCTGGCATTGTGGGCCCTGCTGTCGCTGGCGGTGGTCCTGGGCGCGGGATCCGCGGCCGCGGCCGACCGCTTCCACGCCGGCGAGGCCGCGGCCGGGCCTGCTCTGCCGATGCCGGCGCCGGTGGCCGGCATGCTGCGGCTGGCCGCGGGGCTGCAGCGCGGACTCAACGCGCGGATCGCCCAGACCTTGCGCCAGGTCGGCGGTGGCCAGGCACCCGGCGCGTGGCTGGCCATGATCGGCCTGTCGTTCCTGTTCGGCGTGCTCCACGCCGTGGGCCCCGGCCACGGCAAGACGGTGGTCGCCGCCTATCTGCTGGCCGAGCGCCGGCGCTGGCAGGACGGCATGGTGGTGGGGGCCCTGATCTCGCTGTTGCAGGGCCTGTCGGCGATCCTGCTGGTCGGCGTGCTGGGCCTGGCGCTCGACCTCGCCCATCTGGACATCCTCAATCAGTCCGGCCGGGTCCAGGTGGTGAGCTACGGCCTGATCGCCGGCCTCGGCGCCGTCATGCTGGTGCGCGCCTGGCGCGGCCAGGGCTGCGCCCATGGCCACGGCATCGGCCACCACCACCACGATCATCATCACGAGCATCACCCCGGGCATCACCACGGGCATCACCACGGGCATCGGCGCAGCACCGGCCGGCTCGGCACCCTGGCGCTGGTCGCCGCCGCCGGGCTCACGCCCTGCGCCAGCGCGATCATCGTGATGCTGTTCGCGCTGGCCAACGGCGTGTTCCTGGTCGGCTCCGAGGCGGCGCTGGCGATGTCGGCGGGCATGGCGCTGACGGTGTCGGCGATCGGCCTCATGACCATCGCCGCCCGGCGCCTGATCGAGCGCCTGGCGCCGGAGGGCCCGGCCAGCGCCCGGCTGGAGCGGGCGCTCGGCATCGGCGGCGCCCTGCTGGTGACCGGCTTCGCCGGCCTGCTGTTCGTCGGGGCCCTGGCCGGCCTCTGACAGGCCGATCGGTGAAAGCTTGATGACAGCTCGGCCCAGTATCGTTGCTCCCCAAGGGTGGCCAAACGGCCCCCTGCAGTGACAACTGTCGTTCCTGGCCCCGACCAGGGGCCGCCAAGGGAGGAGCTCGATCCCATGCGATTCCGCACTCTGCTGCTCGCCGCCTGCGCCGTCGGCGCGCTGTCCGTGACCGGCACGGCCCATGCCGCCGACAAGCTGCGCCTCATGATCGGCGGCATGAACAAGCAGATCTACCTGCCGGCGAAGCTCACCGACCAGCTCGGCTACTTCAAGGAGCAGGGCCTGGACGTCGAGATGACGGACGAGCCGGCCGGCGTCGAGGCCGAGGATGCCATGCTGGCCGGCGAGGTCGACGGCGTGGTCGGCTTCTACGACCACAACGTCGACCTGCAGAGCAAGGGCAAGTCGACCGAGGCCGTGTTCATGATGCTGCGCGCGCCCGGCGAGGTCGAGCTGTGCTCGTCCAAGAAGGCCGACAAGATCAAGTCGCCGGCCGACTGGAAGGGCGCCAACCTGGGCGTCACCGGGCTGGGCTCGTCGACCAACTTCCTGACCCAGTACCTGGCGGTGAAGAACGGCCTGAAGCTCAGCGACATCCACTCGGTCGCGGTGGGCGCCGGCAACACCTTCATCGCCGCCATGCAGCAGGGCGCCATCGACTGCGGCATGACCACCGAGCCGACGGTCAGCCGCCTGCTCAAGACCGGCGAGGGCAAGATCCTGGTCGACATGCGCAGCCCGGAGCAGACCAAGGCGGCGCTGGGCGGCACCTATCCGGCATCCAGCGTGTACATGCAGACCGCCTGGGTCAACAAGCATCCGGAAATCGTGCAGAAGATGGTGAACGCCATGGTCAAGACCATGAAGTTCATCCACGACCATTCGGCCGCGGAAATTGCCGAAAAGATGCCGGCCGATTATTATGCCGGCGACAAGGCGATGTACATCTCGGCCCTCGAGAACGGCAAGGCGATGTACACCGAGGACGGCCGGATGCCGGAAGGCGGGCCCGAGATCGTGCTCAAGGTGCTGTCGACCTTCGACAAGACGGTCCAGGGCAAGAAGATCGACCTGGACAAGACCTACACCATGAAGTTCGTCGACGCCGCCAAGTAACCGCGGCCAACCCACGCGTAGAAGACGGCCCGCCGCGCTCCGGCGCGGCGGGCCGCAACCCCATTCTCAGGCCCATTTTCCAGGCCCCATTTCCTAGGGAGGACGAGAGCCGTGGCCACAGCAGCCGGCACCGCAGCCCCCAGCATCGAGCTGATCAACGTCACGCGCAGCTTCGTGACGCCCGAAGGCAAGCTGCTGAAGGCCCTGCGCGATTTCACGATGACGGTGCGCGCGGGCGAGTTCGCCGCGGTGGTCGGCCCCACCGGCTGCGGCAAGTCGACCACGCTCACGCTGATTTCCGGCCTGGCCCGGCCGACCGCCGGCACGGTCAAGGTCATGGGCCAGCCGGTGACCGGGATCGACCCCCGGATCGGCTTCATGTTCCAGCATGACGTGACCTTCCCCTGGCGCAACGTCATCGACAATGTCGCCACCGGCCCGATCTATCGCGGCATGAAGAAGGCCGAGGCGCTGGACAAGGCCGCCGACTGGGTGCGCCGGGTCGGCCTGGCCGGCTTCGAGAGGCACTATCCGCACCAGTTGTCGGGCGGCATGCGCAAGCGCGTGGCGCTGGCCCAGACGCTGATCAACGATCCCAAGATCCTGCTGATGGACGAGCCGTTCTCGGCGCTCGACGTGCAGACCCGGGTGCTGATGCAGGACGAGCTCCTGCAGCTGTGGTCGGCGACCGGCGCCTCGGTGGTGTTCGTCACTCACGACCTGGACGAGGCGATCGCGCTGGCCGACCGGGTGTTCGTGCTGACCGCCGGTCCGGCCACCGTCAAGTCGTTCTACGAGATCGAGCTGCCGCGGCCACGGGTCACCTCCGAGGTCCGCTTCGATCCCCGGTTCATCGAGTACTCCAAGCTCTTGTGGCAGGACCTGCGCGAGGAAGTGCTGATCTCTTACGACCGCAGCAGAAAGGCAGGCTGAGCCATGGACCAGACTTCCGTTTCAGGCGCCCTGCCCCAGGCCGTCGCGGCCGAGACCCCGGCCAGCGTCGCCGCCGCGCTGCAGCGCCGCCGTGTCTTGGTGCACGCCCTGCGCATCGGCATCCTGGTGGTCGGCCTCGGCAGTTGGGAAATCCTGGCGCGCCTGGAGATCATCGACCCGTTCTTCTTCGCGATGCCGAGCGGCATCGTCGGCCAGATCTGGGAGTGGATGCTCGAGGGCACCGCGCAGGGGCCGCTGTGGCGGCAGATCTTCGTCAGCCTGCAGGAGACCGTCTACGGCTTCCTGATCGGCGCGGTCCTGGGCGTCCTGTGCGGCGTCATCCTCGGCCGCAACAAGCTCCTGGCCGACGTCTTCAGCATCTACATCAAGATCGCCAACTCGGTGCCGCGCGTGGTGCTGGGCTCGATCTTCATCATCTCGCTGGGCCTGGGCATGCCGTCCAAGGTGGCGCTGGCCGTGGTGATGGTGTTCTTCGTGGTGTTCGGCAACGCCTTCCAAGGCGTCCGCGAAGCCGACCACAACCTGATCTCCAACGCCCGCATCCTGGGCGCCTCGCCCCGGCAAGTGACGATGACCGTGGTGATCCCCTCGGCGCTCAGCTGGATCCTGGCCAGCCTGCATGTCAGCTTCGGCTTCGCCCTGGTCGGCGCCGTGGTCGGCGAGTTCCTGGGCGCACGCGAGGGCATCGGCCTGCTGATCGCGACCGCCCAGGGCAGCTTCAACGCCAACGGCGTGTTCGCCGCCATGATCGTGCTGGCGGTGGTGGCGCTGGCCGCCGAGTACCTGATCACGCTGCTGGAGAACGCGCTGATCACCTGGCGCCCGGCACAGCTCGACCAAAGCGGCTTCTGACCCTGTTGCTGCGGCGCAACACAACGGCTTGCGACGCGCTTGTCTGAAAAATAGCTCTGGACCCTGGACCGCGGATCCCCATATTGTGCACTGCACCATCGCGAGATGGTGGTTTCCTCCCTAAACTCGGGCCGCCCTTGGGCGGCCCTTTCTTTTTTCGCGCAGGCCTCCGCAAGCGGCATGCAGCCTATCGTGTGCGGCCGGCCCGCGATACTTGACTAAAATACTAGGCCATGGCGGCTTGGCTCATCCAAATGGATGAGCGTGCCGGTCCCCCACCGGCCATTGCGCAGGCGAAGCGTGCCGGCCCATAGTAACCAAAGGGTGACACAGATCATCCGGGACGGCCCGGGCGCGGGCATCAGGGACGGAACCGGGCCGAACCGGCCCCTCCCTGTCGGTGCCGGCCGCCTGGCCATCCGCCACAAGGGGAGGACAAGACGCATGACTCGAACCACCCTGTCCGTGATCGCCGCCGTCGGCCTGCTGGCCGCCGCCCACACCGCCCAGGCCGCCGGGCCGCAGGTGGTCAGCGGCCCCGGCGCCGACGCGCAGTGCTTCAAGCCGTGGGATGCCAGCACCAAGTTCTTCAAGTGGCCGGCCAAACCCGGTCCGTACCGGATCGCGCTGGCCAACGGCTATGTCGGCAACACCTGGCGCATCCAGATGATCAAGACCGCCAAGGCCTATGCCGACCTGCCCGAGGTCAAGAAGGACATCAAGGAGTTCAAGGTCGTCTCGACCGGCACCGACGCCGCCGCCCAGCTCGGTGCGATCGAGGACTTCATCAACCAGGGCTTCGACGCGATCATCGTCAACGCGGTCAGCACCACCGGCTTCGACCGCGTGATCCGGCAGGCCAACGCCAAGGGCGTGATCCTGGTGCCGTTCGACAACGTCCTCGATTCCAAGGACGTCATGCAGATCAACGAGGACAACAGCGAGATGGGCCGCATGTCGGCCGAGTGGCTGCTGAAGTATGTCGGCAACAAGGGCAAGATCCTCGAAGTGCGCGGCGTGCCCGGCAACTCGGTCGATCGCGACCGGCACGAAGCGTTCCAGGCGACCATGAAGAAGAGCGGGACCTTCGACATCGTCGAGGTGGTCGGCAACTGGGCGACCGGCGACAGCCAGAAGGTCACCGCCGATGCCCTGGCGGTCCAGGGCAAGTTCGACGGCGTGTTCACCCAGGGCGGCTCCGACGGCACGGTCCAGGCGTTCCTGGACGCCAAGGTGCCGCTGGTGCCCATGGCCGGCGAGGGCGAGAACGCCTTCCGCAAGCAGATCGCCGAGGACAAGGACAAGGGCCTGAAGGGCATGTCCTACGGCCAGTCGCCGGCGCTGGTGGCGATCTCGATCAAGGCGGCGATCTCGGCGCTCAAGGGCAACACCATGCCGCAGCTGATCTCGATCCCGATCCCGGTCGCCGACTTCACCAATCTGAAGGCCGGCGACAACTACTTCCCCGACCTCAACCAACCGTTCTTCGCGCCCAACTCGTTCCCGCCCTGCGGCGTCAACTTCACGGCGCCGCAGATCATGGTGCAGAGCGAGAAGAACAGCCAATAGGCCCGCGCGGGACGGGCCCGGCGATGGCCGGACCGCAGGGATCGGCGGCGCCGCCCGGCACGGGCGGCGCACCGCCGTTCCTGGCGCTGGACGGCGTGTCCAAGCGCTATGGCGGGGTGCGCGCGCTGACCAATGTCGACTTCGCCTGCCGGCTGGGCTCGATCCATGCCGTGCTGGGCGAGAACGGCGCCGGCAAGAGCACCCTGATCAAGATCGTCTCGGGCGTGGTCCAGCCCGACGAGGGCACGATCCGCCTCGACGGCCGGCCGGTCGCCTTCGCCGGGCCGCGGGCCGCCGCCGACGCCGGCATCGCCTGCGTGTTCCAGGAGCTGTCGCTGCTGCCCGACCTGTCGGTCGCCGACAACATCTCGATCGCCGAGCCGCCGCGCCGGTTCGGCCTGATCGACCGCAAGGCCCAGCATGCCCGCGCCGAGGCCCTGCTGGCGCGGGTCGGCTGCAGCGACCTCGACCCGCGGGCGCGGGTCAAGGACCTGCCCCTGTCGCGCCGGCAGATGGTGGAGATCGCCAAGTCGCTCGGCCGGTCGCCGCGCCTGTTGATCCTGGACGAGGCGACCTCGGCCTTGACCGCCGCCGACGTCGAGAAGGTCTATGGCATCCTGGAGGCGCTGCGCCGGGACGGGCTGGCGCTGCTCTACATCTCGCACCGCATGCACGAGATCAAGCAGCTGGCCGACACCTGCTCGGTGTTCCGCAACGGCCAGCATATCGAGACCTTCGCCAGCGGCACCCGCAGCGATGCCGAGATCGTGCGGTTGATGATCGGCCGCGAGATGACCCAGGTCTATCCGCCCAAGCCGCGCCGGACCGCCCCGGTCCAGCCGGTGCTGGCCGCCCGCGGCCTGGGCTGGACCGACCGTCTGTCCGACATCGCGCTGACCGTCGGCCGCGGCGAGATCGTCGGGCTGGGCGGCCTGGACGGCCAGGGCCAGCGCGAGCTGCTGCTGGCGCTGTTCGGGGTGCTGAAGGGCGTCGAGGGCACCGTCGAGATCGACGGCCGGCCGCGCCATGTCGCCAGCCCCGCCGCCGCCAAGGCGCCTGCTCTGGGCATGGCGCTCATCCCCGAGGATCGCAAGACCGAAGGGCTGATGCTGCCGATGTCGATCGCCGACAACATGTCGCTGGCCGCGCTGTCGTCGATGCGCCGCGGCCTGGTGATCGACCGGGCCGCGGAGGACAAGCGGATCGCCGAGGCGGTCGACCGGCTGCGCATCAAGGTCGGGCGCCTGGACGATCCGGTCGCGACCCTGTCCGGCGGCAACCAGCAGAAGGTGGTGATCGCCAAATGGCTGATGACCGGGCCGCGGATCATCCTGCTCAACGACCCGACGCGTGGCATCGATGTCGGCACCAAGCAGGAGATCTATCATCTGCTGCGCGAGCTGGCCGACGCCGGGGCCGCGATCCTGTTCTACTCGACCGACTATGACGAGCTGATCGGCTGCTGCGACCGGGTGCTGGTGCTCTATCACGGCCGCATCGTCCGGGTCCTGGAAGGGGCGGAGATCACCGAGATGAACCTGGTGGCGAGCGCGCTCAACCTGCCCGAGCAGCTCGAGGCGGCCGAAGCATGACCGGCCCAGGCCGCTGGATCCGGCACAATGTCGGGCTGAGCCTGGCGCTCGCCCTGTTCGCCGGCCTCTATGTCCTCTACAACGCGCTGCATCCGCGCGGCTTCTCGATCGACCTCCTGGTCCAGAATGCCAACGAGAGCCTGACCCTGGTGCTGGTCGCCATGGCCCAGACCGTGCCGGTGCTGCTGGGCTCGATCGACCTGTCGGTCGGGCCGCTGATGACCCTGGTCGACTGCATCGGCAGCCATGTGCTGGCGGGCAGCCCGGGCGAGATCGCGCTGGGCATGCTGCTGTGCCTGGCGGCCGGGGCGCTCGGCGGCTTCGTCAATGGCTGCCTGGTGGTCTATGGCCGCATCCAGTCGATCGTGGCGACCCTGGCCACCGGCGCCGTGTTCGTCGGCCTGGCGCTGCTCCTGCGCCCGACCCCTGGCGGCACCGTGGACGGCGACCTGTCCTGGGTCACGACCAACGCCCTGACCGAGATGGCCGGCACCTATGGCTGGTTCCCCGACGGCGCGCCGGCCTGGTTCGCGCCGCTGGCGCTGATCCCGGTGCCGATCGTGATCGCCGCGGCGATCGTGCTGCTGGTGTGGGTCCCGTTCCGCAGCACCGTGACCGGGCGCGGCTGCTATGCCGTGGGCTCGTCGGAGTCGGCGGCCTATCTCTCGGGCGTGCCCGTGGACCGCGCCAAGCTGGCGGCCTTCACCCTGGGCGGCCTGTTCGCCGGGTTCGCGGGGCTGTATTTCGCGCTCCAGACCGGCAGCGGCAATGCCGACCCGCAGCAGGCCGGGCAGTACACGCTGAACTCGATCGCCGCGGTGGTCATCGGCGGCACGTCGCTGTTCGGCGGCAGCGGCGGCGCCATCGGCTCGCTGGTGGGGGTGCTGGTGCTGCGCTCGATCTCGTTCTTCTTCCGGGTGGTCGACACCAACTCGCCGCTGGGCTTCCTGGCCAACCCGCTGCTGCAGCCGATGTTCGAGGGGATCATCCTGCTACTGGCGGTGTGCCTGGGCGCCGCGCGCGTGTTCCAGGTGAAAAACCGCCTGCAACTGTTCGGATAGGCCGATGTCGATGGTCAGCACCGCCGCGCGCGTCGACCGGCCTGTGGCGGTCGCCTGCGTGTTCATCCTGCTGATCCTGGGGGTCGGCACCGCCTATACCATGGCAACCCAGGGCACCGCCTCGTTCCTGGCGCCCACATACCTGCTCCAGCAGCTCAAGGTCGCCTCGTTCCTGGGCGTCGTCGCGGCCGGCATGATGATGGTCATCCTGCTGGGCCACATCGACCTGTCGGTGCCGTGGACGATGGCGGCCGCGGCGATGCTGGGCACCGCCGTCGGCGGCCCGTGGGCGGTGCCGGTGGGCCTGGGCGTCGGGCTGCTGGTCGGACTGGCCAACGGCCTGGGCGTGGCGGTGCTGCGCGTGCCGTCGATGATCTTCACGCTCGGCGTCAACACCGTGCTGCGCGGCCTGATGGTGATGCTGACCGGCGGCTTCGCCCCGGCCCAGAACGCCACCGACCTCATGCAGTTCGTCGCCAAGGGCACGGTGCTGGGCGTGCCCCACGCCCTGTTCCTGTGGCTGGCGGTGGGCGCCGGCATCACCCTGCTGCTGCGCCGCACGCCCATGGGCCGCTATGTCTATGCCATCGGCAATCGCGAGGCCGCCGCCTACCTCTCTGGTGTCAACACCAAGGCGGTGCTGGTGGCGTGCTTCGTGCTGTGCAGCCTGTGCTCGGCCCTGACCGGCCTGGTGCTGGCGGGCTATTCGTCCAAGGCCTTCCAGTCGATGGGCGACCCCTACCTGCTGCCGGCGATCGCCGCGGTGGTGATCGGCGGCACCAACATCCTGGGCGGCCAGGGCCGGTTCTCGGGCACGGTCGCCGGCACCGTGCTGATCGTGCTGCTGCAGAGCGTGCTGTCGGTCATGCAGATGAGCGAGGCCGGCCGCCAGATCATCTATGGCCTGGTGATCATCGCCATGTTGCTGATCTACGGGCGGGGGGCCGCCGCCCTGCGGTGAGGCCGGACCGGCTCATGGCTCAATGGACCGCAGGGAGACGGGACAGGACCTGCAGGATGAGGGCGAGGTTGCCGAGCGTCAGCGCGACGCAGAAGCCGACCATCCAGGTCAGCGTGTTGATGCGGCCGTCCTGTTTCTCGAAGCGGGCGTCCACGCGCTCGAAGCACAGCAGCAGGTCGTTGTGCTTCTGGTCGCTCTGGGCCATGACCTCGGCCGCTTTGACGGCCTTGTCATGGTCCACGCCGGCCGACACCAGCGCCTCGTAGATCTCGCGGACCACGGCGTCATCCTTGCTGGCAGATATGTATCGCATTATTCTATGGGTCGGTGCGCCCGTCAAGGAATATGTATCGCATCATGGCCCCGCCCCGCCGCAAGCCCTCCGGCACTCGCGACATCGCCATGCGGCTCGACGCCGATCTGGTCGACCAGGTCGACGCCGAGGCCGGCCCCCGCGGCCGCACTGCCGCGGTCGAAGAGGCGCTGCGCCTGTGGCTCGAACAGCGGTCACGGGACCGCGGACGGCGCGACGACGCGGAGCGGTGACCCTCCTATCGTGACGCTGCGGCGCCCATTGGGCGCTATGTACGCTCATGACATGCCGTACGAAGTGACCTCGATGATTTGGTCGTCGATGCGCCGGACATGGCGTCCGCCGAGTGACGAGCAATCCGGCCGGCCTGGTGTTGGGCGAAGCGGGTAGAGGCTTGACCGCAAACCAGTTGTATCAATATGATACAGCGCGATGGCCGATGGTCCCAAGAGCCCGCGACCAGTTCACTGGGGCCGATTGAGGGCCGACGAAGCCGAACGGATCGTGCGGGAACGAGCGGCGGCCTCGGCCAACGTGATCTTCGGCGCGCACGCCTTCGAGCGAGTGGAGCTTCGCTCGATCACCGAGATCGACGCCCGGACGATCCTGAGCAAGGGCCATGTCGAGGGCGCCCCGGTGCTCATGAAGAACGGCGTCGACTGGAAGGTCGTCGTCGTGCGCCGAATGCCGGGCGAGCGCGAAGCCGGGGTGGTGACCATCGTCTTCGCGCCGCCACGCCAGGAGTTGTTCGTGATGACGGTCGAGTGGATGGACCCGAAGCGATGATGCCCGGCTATCTCTACACAGGCTGCGGCCTGGACTATGTGTACCTGATCAATGGCTACCACCTGCACGACACCGAGTATGGCCAGGGCGTGTCGATCGACGACGCCGATGGCCTCCACCGAACGATCGCGCGGGAGGTGGTGACGCGGCGGCAGCGGCTGCGTGGCCAGGAGGTGCGCTTCCTGCGCGCGCTCTTGGACCTGTCGCAGGGCGCCCTGGCGCGGAAGCTCGGCACCACCCGCGCCTCCGTGGCGCGCTGGGAGGCCAAGCCGCACACCGCGATCCCGCAGTCGGCGGACCGGCTGCTGCGGGTTCTCCATGCCCAGACCGACGGGCCGGACCTGGTCCTGCAGGTGCTGGATCTGCTCGAGGAAATGGATGAACTCGCAGGCAGCGCGGCGCTGTTCGAGGAAACCGAGGGCCGTTGGGCGAGCCGGCGCGCCGCGTAGGGAATGGACGTCCGCCTGCATGGCGCCGCCGGTATCCGGTTGGGGGCGGCGCATCTCGCGCCGCCCCCGCCGGATCACGTGCGGTCGAAGCGGTCGAGGTTCATGACTTTGGTCCACGCTGCCACGAAGTCGGCCACGAACGCCGCCTCGCCATCTGCGGCGGCATAGACTTCCGCGAGGGCGCGCAGTTGCGCATGCGAGCCGAAGAGCAGGTCGACCCGGGTGCCGGTCCATTTGACCGCGCCGGTCTTGCGGTCGCGGCCTTCATAGACGCCTTCGGCCGCCGCGGCGGGCTGCCACTGCGTGCCCATGTCGAGCAGGTTGACGAAGAAGTCGGTGGTCAGCACCTCCGGCCGGCCGGTGAACACGCCATGCGCCGACTTGCCGGCGTTGGCGCCGAGCACGCGCAGGCCCCCCACCAGCACCGTCATCTCTGGCGCCGTCAGCGTCAGCAGCTGCGCCCGGTCGACCAGGAGCGCCTCGGGCGACAGGCGCTGGCTGCCCTGGACATAGTTGCGGAAGCCGTCCGCGACCGGCTCCAAGGGCGCGAACGACGCGACGTCAGTCTCGACCTGCGACGCGTCCATGCGGCCGGGCATGAACGGCACCGTGACGTCGTGCCCGGCGGCCTTGGCCGCCGTTTCGATCGCCGCGCCGCCGGCGAGGACGATCAGGTCGGCCAGCGAGACCCGCTTGCCATCGGTCTGCGCAGCGTTGAACTCGGCCTGGATGGCTTCCAGGATCCCCAGAACCTTGGCCAGCTGGTCCGGCTGGTTGACCGCCCAGTCCTTCTGCGGCGCCAGGCGGATGCGCGCGCCGTTGGCGCCGCCACGCTTGTCGGAGCCGCGGAAGGTCGCGGCCGACGCCCAGGCGGTCGCGACCAGCTCGGACACGCGCAGGCCCGACGCCAGGACCTTCGCCTTCAAGGCCGCGATCTCGGCCGCCCCGATCAGCGGGTGATCGACCGGCGGGATCGGATCCTGCCAGGGCAGCGTCTCCTTCGGCACCAGCGGCCCGAGATAGCGCACGACTGGACCCATGTCGCGATGGGTCAGCTTGAACCACGCACGGGCGAAGGCGTCGGCGAACTGCTCCGGATGCGCCAGGAAGCGCCGGGAGATCCGTTCGTACGCGGGGTCGAAGCGCAGGGCGAGGTCGGTGGTCAGCATGGCCGGCGCATGGCGCTTGGCCGGATCGTAGGCATCCGGCACCGTGCCGGCGCCGGCGCCGCCCTTGGGCGTCCACTGGTGGGCGCCGGCGGGGCTGGTGGTCAATTCCCACTCATAGCCGAAGAGGTTCTGGAAGAAGCTGGTGCTCCACCGGGTCGGCGTCGCGGTCCAGGTGACCTCCAGGCCGCTGGTGATGGCATCGGCCCCCTTGCCCGTGCCATGCGTGCTTTTCCAGCCGAGGCCCTGGTCTTCGATCGCGGCCCCTTCCGGCTCCGGCCCGACCAGGGCGGCAGAGCCGGCGCCGTGGGTCTTGCCGAAGCTGTGGCCGCCGGCGATCAGCGC
>CAZEFK010000026.1:0-44493 GCA_964511405.1 uncultured Comamonadaceae bacterium
CGCACCAGACTCACATCGACAAGTAGATCGTCGGCGAGACCGGCTCGGGCAAGACCGTGACAGGCTTTTCGATCCTGGGGCTGGTCGACCGGCCGGGCCGGATCGCCGGCGGCAGCATCAAGTTCGCCGGCCGCGAGCTGGTCGGGCTGCCGGAGCCGGAGCTGCGGGCCATCCGCGGGCGGAAGATCGCCATGATCTTCCAGGACCCGATGATGACCTTGAACCCGGTGCTGCGCATCGACACCCAGATGATCGAGGCGGTGCGCGCCCACGAGGCGGTCAGCGTCGACGCGGCGCGCCGGCGCGCCCGCGACGCCCTGGCCCGGGTCGGCATCGCGTCGCCCGAGCAGCGGCTCAAGGCCTATCCGCACCAGTTCTCGGGCGGCATGCGCCAGCGCGTGGCGATCGCCATTGCGCTGCTGCACCAGCCCGACCTGATCGTCGCCGACGAGCCGACGACGGCGCTCGACGTCACCATCCAGAGCCAGATCCTGTTCGAAGTGCAGAAGCTGGCGCGCGAGACCGGCACGGCGCTGATCTGGATCACGCACGACCTGAGCGTGGTGGCGGGCCTGGCCGATGACGTCGCGGTCATGTATGCCGGCCGCATCGTCGAAACCGGCAGCGTCGACGCCGTGCTCGACCGGCCGCTGCATCCCTATACCCGCGGGCTGATCGGCTCGGTGCCCAGCCGCAACAAGCGTGGCCAGCCGCTGGCCCAGATCCCGGGCATGACGCCGTCCTTGCTCAATATCCCCAAGGGCTGTGCCTTCCGCGGCCGGTGCCCGCGCGCCGACGCCGCCTGCGCCGAGATGCCCGAGATGGCGGAGCTAGAGCCCGGCCACCAGGTTCGCTGCATCCACCCCCACCTGGAGGCCGACAGCCTTGTCGCTTGATGTCGCCGTCGCGGTCGAGGCTCCGGTCCGGCCGCCGCTGATCGAGCTGGTCGGCATCTCCAAGCGGTTCACCAAGAAGCTGGACGTCTCCGGCCGCATCGCCCGGCGCCTGGGTGCCGCCGTGCGCGAGGAGACGGTGCACGCCGTCGATCGGGTGTCGCTGACGGTCGCCGAGGGCGAGGTGGTCGGGCTGGTCGGCGAGAGCGGCTGCGGCAAGTCCACCCTCGGCCGCATGGTCGCCGGCATCATGCCGCCCAGCGACGGCGAGCTGCTTTACCGCGGCCGGCCGCTCGACGCCCTGTCGGGCGCGGAGGCCAAGGCGGCGACGCTCAAGGTCCAGATGATCTTCCAGGACCCCTTCGCCAGCCTCAACCCGCGCATGAAGGTGGGCGACATCATCGGCGAGGCGGTGCGCGTCCACGGCCTGGTGCCGGCGCGCGAGGTGCCCGACTACGTGGCCCAGGTGATGCGCCGGGTCGGCCTGGATCCGGATTACCGCCGGCGCTATCCGCACCAGTTCTCCGGCGGCCAGCGCCAGCGCATCGGCATCGCCCGGGCGCTCGCGGTCCGGCCCGACTTCATCGTGTGCGACGAGGCGGTGGCAGCGCTCGACGTGTCGATCCAGGCCCAGGTGCTGAACCTGTTCATGGACCTGCGCCGCGAGCTGGGCCTCACATATCTGTTCATCAGCCACGACCTGGGCGTGGTGCAGCATTTGAGCGACCGGGTCGCGATCATGTATTTGGGCCGCATTGTCGAGAGCGGCCCGACCGAGGCGCTGTTCGAGGCGCCCAACCATCCCTATACCCAGGCCCTGCTGGCCGGCGTGCCGCGGCTGGATGCGCGCCGGCAGCAGTTCAAGCCGGTGGCCGGCGAGATCCCGTCGCCGCTCGATCCGCCGTCGGGCTGCCACTTCCATCCGCGCTGCCCGCACGCCATGCCGCGTTGCCGCACGGACGCGCCGGCGCTCACGGCCATCGGCGCCGGGCGCCTGTCGGCCTGCCACTTGAACGAGGTCCAATGACCGTGGTCATCACCGAGGCGCCCACCGGCACCGCCATTCCGCTGGTGCTGGACAGTCCGCACAGCGGCACCGACTACCCGGCCGATTTCGGCACCGTCGCCGATCCCGAGACGCTCCGGACCTGCGAGGACACCCATGTCCACGACCTGGTCCGCGGCGGGCTGGGGCTGGGGGCCGTGCTGGTCCATGCCCAGTTCCCGCGCAGCTATATCGACGCCAACCGCGCCGTCGACGACATCGATCCGGAGCTCCTGGACGAGCCTTGGCCGGGGCCGCTGGCACCGGGGCAGAAGAGCCGCCTGGGGTTGGGCCTGATCCGCCGGCTGTGCGCCCCCGGCATGCCGATGTACGATCGCAAGCTGTCGGTCGCCGAGGTCCAGGGGCGTATCGACCGCTGCTATCAGCCGTATCACGCCGCGGTCGCCGACGCCCTGGACCGGACGCATCAGCGCTTCGGCCGGGTCTTCCACATCGATTGCCATTCGATGAAGTCGCTCGGCAACGAGATGGGCACCGATCCCGGCGCGGCGCGGCCCGACTTCTGCATCAGCGACCAGCATGGCCGCACCTCCGACCCGGCTTTCCCGAAGCTGGTCGCCGACCACCTGACGGCGCTGGGCTACGAGGCCCGGATCAACGATCCCTACCAGGGAGCGGAGCTGGTTCGCCGCTATGGCCGGCCGGCCGAGAACCGGCACTCGATCCAGATCGAGATCAAGCGCTCGCTGTACATGGACGAGCGCTCCCGCGTGCCCAACGACGGCTATGGCCGGGTCAAGGCCGACCTGACCGCCACCCTGGCGGCGGTGAGGACCTGGATCCTGTCGCGCTGATCCTCGCGACTGGCGTGCAAACCAAACGGTAGTACTTTTCCGGGAAGCTCGGGGCGGCGGCCGGCGACAGGCGTCCGGTCGAAGCCTCTGTCTTGCCGATGACTCGCTCGCTGTCGATCAGAAGGGTCTTGCGCCGGTGCAAGCCGGCACCGACGGTCGCCATTGCCGGCTTTGCCGCCGGCATATGCCTGGCCCTGGTCGGGTTCGCCGGTCTGAAGATCTGGCACGCCCGGGCCGTGCAACTCGCCGAGATGCAGGTGCAGACCGAGAACATGGCGCTGCAGCTCGCCCTGCAGACCGCCGGTGCCTTCGATATGGTCGACGTCGTCCTGACCGGGGTCGCCCAGCGCGTCGAGCATGCCGGGCTGGCGCAGGATCCGGCACGCCTGGAGCAGTTCCTGGCGTGGCGCGTGGGCACCATCCCGCAGGTCCGGGACCTGGGGGTCATCGACGCGACCGGGCGCTTCCGCGCGGAATCGCTGGGGCCGGTGCCCGACCTCAGCGTCGCCGACCGCGAGTATTTTCAATACCACCAGACCCATCCATCCGATGCCGGCCTGCATATCGGCGAGATGGTCAAGGGCTGGCAGACCGGGCGGTGGACGATTCCGGTGACCCGGCGCATCGGCAGCCCCGGCGAGCCGTTCCGGGGGATCGTGGTCGCGGCTGTCGATCCGGCTTATGTCCAACGGCTCTATCGCGACATCAATGTCGGCCGCGCCGGCGGCCTCACGCTCATGGGCGAGGACGGCATGCTGCTGGTGCGGCGGCCGCCCGACGAATCCATCGTCGGCCGCCGCTTCCCCGACGCCGTGCTATACGCGCGCCTGGCGACGACGCCGGCCGGCAGCTTCGAGTCGACCTCGCCACTCGACGGCCTGGCGCGGCTGACCAGCTACCGGCAGGTTTCCGGATATCCGCTGATCGTCACGGCGTCGCTCAGCAAGGACGAGATCCTGGCGTCCTGGCGCGGTGACGCGCTGGCCGACAGCCTGGCCGTGACCTTGATCTCGATAATCATCGCCGGCACCTCCGCAGCCCTGATCATTCAGGCGCGCAAGCGTGACCTCAGCGAGCGGCGATACCGGCTGCTGGCGGAGAATGCGACCGACGTCATCGTGCTGGCCGACCATGACGGCGTGCGCCGGTACCTGTCTCCCGCCTGCCGCATGCTTTACGGCTACGAGGCCGACGAGATCATCGGTACGAATGGCGGCGACTTCATCCACCCCGACGACCGCGAAGCCTATGCGGGATCCTTCTGCGCCCTGCGGTCGAGCGGCGTGTCGGTCGCCGAAGGCCGAATGCGCTGCAAGGACGGCAGCTATGTCTGGATCGAGGCGCGCGGCCGCGTGGTGGCCGATCCGCGGTCCGGCAAGCCCCAGGTCGTGGCCGTCATCCGGGACATCACCGTACGCAAGGCCGCCGAGCAGGAACTCCAACAGGCGAAGACCGCGGCCGAGGCGGCGGTGCGCGCCAAGGCTCGGTTCCTGGCCATGATGAGCCACGAGCTCCGCACCCCCATGGCCAGCATCATCGGCTTCTCCGAGATGCTGCTGGCCGACGCGTTGACGGACTCGCAGCGACGGTCGGTGAACCATGTCCGCAGCGCCGGCGAGGCGCTGCTGGCGCTCCTCAATGACCTGCTGGACTTCTCGAAGATCGAGGCCGAAGGGCTGGTGCTCGAGGCGCGCCCGTTCGATCTCGAGCGAGTCCTTGACACCTGCCGGGCCATCGTTGCGCCAATCGCCGCCGCGAAGGGGCTTGACCTCACGATCCTGCCGGTTCCGGCGGACCTGCAGGGTTGGGTGGTCGGCGACTCTGGGCGGCTGCGTCAGGTGCTGCTCAACCTGATGACCAATGCCGTCAAGTTCACCGATACCGGCAGTGTCATGGTCCGGCTGTCCCGGCAATCCGATGGCAAGCTGCTGTTTGCCGTGACCGACACCGGCCGCGGCATCGCGGCCGATCAGGTGTCCCTGCTGTTCAAGGAATTCAGCCAGACCGAGGACGGCCGCCGTGCCGGCGGCACGGGGCTGGGCCTTGCCATCTGCGCCCGACTGGTCGGCCTGATGGGGGGCGAGATCGGCGTGCATAGCCAGCGCCAGGTCGGCAGCTCGTTCTGGTTCACGGCCGCGCTGCCGCCGGCCGCGGATGCGACCGACGGCGCGTGGGAACCGGACGCGCCCGCGCCCGCCCGGCGGGCCAGCGCCCGCATCCTGGTCGTCGACGACATCGAGATGAACCAGGAGCTGGCGACACTGATGCTCGAAAGCGCCGGCCACCGGGTGGCCGTCGCCGGCACCGGCGAGGAGGCGGTGCTGGCCGTGCAGGCCGCTTCCTTCGACCTGGTGCTGATGGATGTGCATATGCCCGGGATGGACGGCCTGGCCGCCACGGTCGCGATCCATGCCCTGGGTGACCGCAATGCCGCCCTGCCCGTGCTGGCCATGACCGCCGGCGCCATGAGCGATGAGCTCGAACGCTGCTATGCGGCGGGCATGGTTGGGTCGGTGTCGAAGCCGTTTGACCAGCGCACCTTGCTGGACATGGTCGACCGCCACCGGCTGCCCGCCGAGTCCGACCTCTCGGTCCGATACGAATTATAAATATTGTTCGAGCTAAAGTCCCCGGACTTGGATCGCGCCTGCGGGCAGCGACCCCAACCGACAGTGGAGTGTCCATGTCAGCGATCGACGTATCGTTCCATGACGCGCGGCTGCCGTGCGTCGACTATTGCCGCCGCCGGGCGCAGCAACTGCATCAAATGGCCGCGCACATCGCCGACGGGCCGACACGTGAGCGGATGCTGGAGGCGGCCGAGTACTTCATCGATCTCGCCGACCATTGGCAGCGCGAGATGCAGGACGCCCCGGCCGTCGCAGAGGCGGTCTGAGTGCTATGGTAGGTTGGGCGGCGCGACCGTGTAGCGCGGGTCCCGCGGCCGGCGCCAAAACCGCTTCCAGGGCCGGCCGACGCGTGGTCTCCTGATCAAGATCAGATGCTTCAGCTACCAGGGGTGGTGCCGCCATGCCCCAGCCGGCGACGATCCTCGTGGTCGACGACGATATCCAGGTGCGGGACTATGCCGTCGAGATCCTCGCCGACGCCGGGTTCCAGACGGTGGTCGCGGAGAACGGGCCGCAGGCGATCGCGGCGCTCGAGGATCACGCCGGCATCGCCTTGCTGTTCACCGACGTGGTGATGCCCGGAATCGACGGCATCATGCTGGCCGATATGGCGACGTCGCGCTGGCCGGCCCTCAAGGTCGTCTATGCGACGGGGTATCACGACGTGGCGCGGTCGTTGCCCGGCGTCATCCACGGGCCGATCCTCGACAAGCCCTATCGGATGGCCGCGCTTCTGAGCACGATTGCCACCGTGCTCGGGTCGCTGCCGTCCGCCGGTTGAATATTTTTGTCAATTTTGGGACACATTGCCGGGTTGCGCGTTATCGGGATCGCATGGTCCTGATGGAGGCGTTCGATGCGGCAGTGGCGGCGGGCCGTCGATTCCCTTCGCGTTGGGTGGCCCCGGTGAGCCTGAGCTCGGGCCGGCCGGAGGCGTTCGGCGTTGATCCGGGGGCGGTTGGCGCCGTGCGCGAGCGGGCCCGCAAGTTGCGGGAGCTGGCGGCCACGGTGACCGACGTCGCAGCCCGGCGGCGGCTCAATGACTGCGCCGACGAGTTCGATGCGCTGATCCGGTTCCTGCAGCAGCCGCCACCGTCGATGCGCCTGAAACCGGCGCTGGGCTGACCGCAGCGGGTTCAGTCGACGGTGCCGTCGACGCCGAACCAGCGCTCGGTCAGCGTCTTGACCAGGCCGGTCTTGGCCGCCCAGGCGAAGGCGGCGTCCAGCGACGGCGTCAGCGGGTCGCCCTTGCGCAGGGCGGCGACCGCATCGGCGGCGAAGATCTGGCCGGTCAACGCCGGCCCGACCGGCGCCAGGTCTGCGCCCTTGTCGGCCGCCGCCTTCAGCGCCAGCGCCGAATCGAACACCGCGTCGATATGGCCGGCGGCGAGGTCGGCGAGGGCGTCGGCGCTGGCCGGGTAGGGGCGCAGGTCGGCCTGGTCCTTGAGATAGCCGGTCATGAACCGGGCATAGGCGCTGCCGGCCACGACCCCGACCGCGCGGCCCTTGAAGGCGGCGCGCAGGTCGTCCAGCGCGGCCTGGGCATCGGGGTTGGGCGCATCGACATCGACCCGGGCGACCGTCGCCTCGTAGCGCGCCAGCGGGCTTGCTTTGGGCACCCCGAACTTGGCGGGCGCGGTCGCATAGGCGGCCGAATAGACCACGCCCTTGGGCTCGGCGGACGGGGGCGGGGGCGCCATGACCACGTCGGCCTGCTTGGCGAGCAGGGCCGGGATCAGCGACTCGCTGGGCCGGGCGACCAGCCGGCAGTCCCAGCCCTCATGCTCGCAGACGGCCTTGGCCAGGTCGACCGCCAGGCCCGCCGGTGCGCCGTCGGCGCCCGCCTGGCTCCAGGGCGTGGCCGCGGCGCCGACGGCGATGGTGAGATGGCGGGGCTCCGCAGCGATTGCGGAGGCGCCGGCCGCGATCGCTGCGGCAAGGACAGACGCCAGGATCCTGCGCACGCGCCTTGCCTCCTGTTTCGGTGATGCCGGCCTGCCGCCGCTTATCGGCGCTGCCGGCGGCGCGCAGCCAGGCGCATTTGGCCGCGGTCGGTCGATTGACCCCCTGCGGGGTTCATGACAGCTTCCGCCGGCGTAACAGACGGAGCGACGGGTGACGACGATCGCGGAACCAGCGCAGGCATTGGGGGGGCGGCCCCGGCGACGCGACCTGTTCAGCCCGCGGCGCTATCTGCGCTTCGTGATGCCGGCCTTGGCGGTGATCGGCGCCGTGGTGCTGTTCCCGTGGGCCTTCACCGTGTTCATGAGCCTGCATGAATGGAAGGTCGGGTCGGCGCCGCGCTTCGTCGGGCTCGATAACTATGCCCAGCTCCTGGCTGACGACCGGTTCGGCGACGCCATCGTCCACACGCTGATCTACACGGCCCTGGCGGTGGTGCTTCCGGTCGTGTTCGGCACCCTGGCGGCCCTGGTGTTCCACCGCAAGTTCCCGCTGCGCGGGCTGCTGCGCGGCATCTTCATCATGCCGATGATGGCGACGCCGGTCGCGGTGGCGCTGGTCTGGACCATGATGTTCCACCCGCAGCTGGGGGTGCTGAACTACCTGCTGAGCCTGGTCGGGATCCCGCCTCAGGCCTGGGTCTACGACCAGGCGACGGTGATCCCGAGCCTGGTCATCGTCGAGGTCTGGCACTGGACGCCGCTGGTCATGCTGATGGTGCTGGGAGGCCTAGCGTCGCTGCCGGCCGAGCCCTACGATTCGGCGCGCATCGACGGCGCCAGCTCCTGGCAGATGTTCTGGAAGATCACCTTCCCGCTGGTGCTGCCCTTCATCATGGTCGCGGTCATCATCCGCACCATCGACGCGCTGAAGGCCTTCGACACCATCTTCGTGATCAGCCAAGGCGGGCCGGGCACGGCGTCCGAGACGATCAACATCTTCCTCTATCTGCAGGCCTTCGCCTATTACAACGTCGGCTATGCCTCGGCGGTGGTGGTGGTGTTCTTCGCGCTGATCGCGGTGCTGGCGCTGCTGCTGCTCTACGCCCGGCAGAAGGCGAAGTGGCGGTGACGCCGGTGGTGCATCGCCGTCCCGTGGGCGTGGTGGTCCGGCGCCTGGCCGACCGCGTGGCGCTCGGCTTCGCCGTCGCGGTGATCGTGTCGCCGGCGGTCCTGGTCTTCCTGTGGATGCTGTCGTTGTCGCTGAAGAATGAGCTCGACAACACCTCCTATCCGCCGGTGTTCTGGCCGAGCGAGCTGCAGCTCGACAACTATCTGTCGGTGTTCCGCGCCAGTCCGTTCCTGCTCTATTTCAAGAACAGCCTGATCGTTTCGGGGCTGTCGACCCTGGCAGCGCTGGCGGTGGGCGTGCCGGCCGGCTACGGCATCGCCAAGGCCAAGGCCTGGCGGCTGTCGGTGCTGGTGCTGATCAGCCGCCTGACCCCGGGCCTCAGCTACCTGATCCCGCTGTTCATCCTGTTCCAGTTCCTGGAACTGACCGGCACGCTGTGGCCGCTGGTGATCACCCATCTGGTGATCACGGTGCCGATCGTGATCTGGGTCATGATCGGCTTCTTCGAGAGCCTGCCGCCCGAGCTGGACGAGGCGGCGATCATCGACGGCTGCAGCCTGTGGCAGAGCTTCCGCCACGTCGCCCTGCCGCTGTCGCGGCCGGGCATCGTGGTCTCGATCATCCTGTCGGTGATCTTCAGCTGGAACAATTTCGTGTTCGGCGTGGTGCTGTCGGGCCGCGAGACCCGGACCCTGCCGGTGGCGGTCTACAACGTGCTGACCTTCGAGCAGATCTCGTGGGGGCCGCTGGCCGCCGCCGCCTTGATCGTGACCCTGCCGGTGCTGATCCTGACCATCGTGGTCCAGCGCGAGATCGTCACCGGCCTGACCTCCGGCGGCGTCAAGGACTGACGCCGCCTGAGGTCAGGTGGCCTCGGCGTCCAGTGCCGCGACGAACCCCGACACCCGCTGCGCGCCCAGCGGCTTTCCTTCCATTCGGCTCGTTGGCGCTGAAGCGGGAGCGCGCCGCTCCCCGGTCGGCCTACGCCTAGACGCCCGCTGCGAGGCGGGCGGGTGGCGCGAGATATGCGCTCGGCTTTTATCTTGCTCTCCGAACATTGCCGCCGCATTGGGCTGGAAGGACGGGTCTGGCAGACTGTTCGTCTAGGTCGTCAGCTCTTTGATCGAATGCTCAGCTCGGCATTTATGTTGCGTATTTGCCACACTTTCTATCGAAACGGATCTTACCGGCTAGACAGCGCAGGAGGGCGCGCTTTGCCTCGAATCAGTCTATACGTCAGCCTTGCAAGAAACCTCATGCTGCGACTCCGCATGGGCGAGTGCCAATCAGGTCGGTGCCATAGCAGATGCAACACGACGTACCCGAGTTCTCAAACGACAGCTGGTTTGACAACGCAACCCGTCGCAGATTAGGAATAACTTACACTCCAGCTTGGATCGTGGACGAAATGGTCCGCTGGGCAAAGAAACATGGATCACCGCGACGCATTGTGGACGCGGGTGCTGGTACTGGTCGTTTTACGTTTGCAGCAGCAGAAGCTTTTCCAGATGCCGAGATACTAGCAATCGAGGTAGAGCCAAAGAGTGTTAGATATTTGAGAAAGCGTGTGGCCGAAAGCAAACATGGAACGCGAATTCACGTTATGCGGCGAGACTATTTAAATATTCCGGCGCTTCCTGAGATCATCGGCCAGACCCTATTTATCGGAAACCCACCATATGTTCGGCATCATCTTGTTAGCTCGCGAAAGAAGCAAATATACTTAAAATTATGCCGCGAATTTGGGCTTCAAGAAAACACAAAAGCTGGATTGCATTTGCATTTTTTTCTTAAAACTCGACAGCTCGCTAAACCAAATGATTATGGGATATTTATAGCTGCGGCGGAATGGATTCACTCCGACTACGGCGGTGCTCTTCGCGCATTGTTAATCGATGGAATGGGAGGGCTTTCGATCGACACGTTTGCCGCTAAGAGTTTTGTCTTTCCCAATGTCATGACGACGGCAGCTGTGGTCTGCTTTGAAATCGGCGCGCGGGGCGGCGCAATAGCCTTCTCTGAGGTACGTAACCAGGAAGCATTTAGAGTTGGAGGTGGTACGAAGCACGCCATCTCTTCTCTGCGTCAAACAAAACATTGGTCCGCCTTTGCACGGGGAGCGGCGCTTCCCGTGCAGGATCAATGTGCAAAGTGCATCCGCGATGTATTTCGGGTTCGCCGCGGTCAAGTCACTGGAGCGAAGAGCATATGGACGATTGGGCGTGGGTCTCCGATGATGCCCGATCGATTCCTGTTTCCGACGATCACTGCCCGACCCCGGAGTATAAAAAGAAAAGAGATGAATATATATCATTTATGAGCTCTGCGTTTGATGCAATCCCGCTGCTTCGCGAGGTTGCCACGCTTAGCCCGGACTTGATGAAGACCCGAATTCCTGCCTACCGGGATGAGGGTTGGGTATGCCTGTCGGCAACGGGCCTAAATATGATAGCCCGGCTGGGCTATGAGATGCTTCGGGATGGCGAGCAAGACTGGCGCGAATACGTTCAGAAACTCTCAGATGTCGACTGGCGTCGGACAGCTTCCATATGGAAGGGCAATGTTGTCTCAGATGATGGAAATCGCATTCTCACCGCGCACAAGAGCTTTCGCGATGGAGTAGAGGCTCTCAAGCGGTCGATTGGCTGGTCCTCATCCGCAACGACCGAAGATCCCGAAAATTCGGGTTCCGATGAGGTCGAAGTAGCTGCTTGACCACCTGACCGCGCAGTTCCTCTCGACGAGCTGTCAGGGCCATCCCTCAACGGGATGGCCCTGGGGCCGAGGGTGTTAGACGCCGCCCGCCACCCTCATGCCGTCGCGACCATCAGCTTGAGCCCGAGCGCCTGGACGACCTTCAACACCGTTGCAAACTCGGGATGACCGTCCGCAGAGAGCGCCTTGTACAGGCTTTGGCGCCCCAGGCCGGTGCGGCGGGCGATCTCGGTCATGCCCTGCGCACGGGCGATCGTGCCAAGGGCGTTAGCGATGACCTCGGGATCGGCGTCCTCGAATGCTGCCTCCAGATAAGCCGCTATGTCCTCAGTGGTCTGGAGGTGGTCGGCCGTGTCCCAGGGGATGGTCTTGGTCTCGGTCATCGTGCCTCCTACAGGGTGCGCGCCCGGTCGAGCGCGGCCTTGATGTCCCGTTCTTGCGTGCTCTTGTCGCCTCCGGCCAGCAGCACGACCAATGTGGCACCCCGCTGCATGAAATAGATCCGGTAGCCGGGGCCGTAGTCGATCCGCATCTCCGACACCCCTTCGCCAACTGGCTTGACGTCACCTGGATTGCCGAGTGCCAGGCGGTCCATCCGGATCAAGATCCGGGCTCGCGCTCGTCCGTCCCGTAGAGCCTGCAGCCAGGAAGCGAACTCCTCGGTTTGGCGGATTTCGATCATCCTGAACTGTCCCCTATGGGAGACGATCTGTCAATCTGGGCAGTCCGCCACGACGGGGTAAAGAAACCCGCGCCTCCCAGGTGTTCGCGCTTCTCGGAACCGGGTGCCGTGCTCGCGCAGGGCCGACCAGGCGATGCCCACAGCCTACAGGGCCGTCGCCTGGTGGCCCAGAATGCGCGAGATGGGGTCGTCAGTGACGACGAACGTAATCGCAGCCAGGAGCGCGAAGCCGATCAGCATCGCGGCGGCAAATGCCAAATCCACGAGGTCAATCCGGAAGCATGAGACCTACGGTCAATGCTTCGCAGTGGCAAGCACAAAAGGATCGCCGGCAACCCATACCGGCCCGCCATATGGTCAGTCGCAGGACAGGTCGAGCGACCGCTTCTCCGACGCATGGACCGTCCGGCTGCGGCCGCCGCAGTCATATTCCACCGACAGGACCTTGCGGTGGCTGCGCGCCGGATCGCCGCACAAATTGTTGTTGGCCTCGACCGAGCAGGAGTCCTCGCCCTCGCACTCCTGGCGCACGGCGCCGCGCGCGTCGCAGCGACGGCCGTCGTCGGACTGGTAGGCGGCGTTGCGGATGTGGATCGCGCCCTCGCCGCGGCGGTTGTCGTAATTGCTGCGCGAGCCGCTGGTGGTGTTGGTGATCACCTGCCGGCTGGGGCCGAAGCCGCCATTGTCGTAGTCGCAACCGGTCAACAGCACCGCGGCCGCCAAGGCGACGCCGCACCACGCACGAGTCATGTCGCTTTCCTCTCGGCAGCCCAGTGAGAGCCTACAACGAATCGCCTAGCGGCGGTAGGCGGCGCGGTCGATGAACCCGGCCATGGCCGCCAGGGTCGCCTCGGGACGCTCGCGGTGGGGCGTGTGCTGGCAGCCGGGGAGCGCCAGGCGCTCGAACGGGCCGGACACCCCGGCCTCGATCAGGTCGATCTGGCGCATCGTGCCATAGGGGTCGTCGCTGCCCTGGATCGCCAGCACCGGGCAGCCGATGGCCTCGAGGCAGGCCGTGATGTCCCAGGCGCGGAAGGCGGGGTCCAGCCAGATGCCGCTCCAGGCCCGGAACAGCCGATCGGCGTCGGCGTGGTAGCGGGCCAGGCGGCGGGGCAGGTCGCCCTCGGCATGGACGTGGGCAATGCTGGCGACCGACAGGTCCTCGACGATGACATGGGGGGCCAGCACGATCAGGCCGCGCGCGGCGACCCGGCCGCTGCCGGCGGCGATCAGGGCGATCGAGCCGCCGTCGCTGTGGCCGGCCAGGATCGGGTCGGCGACACCGAGCGCCGCCAGCAGCGCCGGCAGCACGTCCTGCGCCTCGCGGTGCATGTAGTCGACCCCGCGCGCGCCGGGCGGCGGGTCGGAGCGGCCGTGGCCGGGCCGGGAATAGGCCAGCACCCGGGCGCCGCTGGCTGCGGCGAGCGCCGCCGGAAAGTCCCGCCACATCTCGACCGAGCCCAGGCCCTCATGCAGCAGCACGACGGGTGTCACGGACCGCTGCCGCACGGGCTCGGCCCAGGCGTAGTCGATTGATAGGCCGCTGATCGCGACGACCGGCATGTCAGGCCGCCGGTGCCGCCTCGTCGGCGAAGGCGGCGGCGATCCAGCCCTCGGCCCAGTCGACGGCGACCTCCTCGGGCAGGGTGCCGGCGCTGGCGTCGTGGAGCAGCGGCTCGCCGATCCGGCGCGCGCCGAGGTCCGCCAGCAGCGCGTCGAACCGGCGGCCGCCCCGGCAGAAGGTGTCGCCATAGGTGCGGTCGCCCAGCGCGATCACGCCATAGCCGACATGGCCGAGGTTCGGGCGCGTGTCGGCCAGCGCCTGGAACAGGGCCTGGCCGTTGTCGGGCACGTCGCCCTGGCCGTAGGTCGAGGTGCAGATCAGGAAGCGGCCACCCCGGTCGAAGGCGTCGGGCCCGAGTCCGTCCATCGGCAGCACCGCGACCGCGAGGCCACCGCCGCCGAGGCGGTCGCGCAGCTCATCGGCGACCAGCTCGGCCGTGCCGGTCATGGTGGCGACCAGGATGGTCAGCTCTCGGGCCATTCGCACCTCCCATCGGACCGCGTCAGGCATAGTTGCAGTGCAGCTCCGGGTCAAGCAATATAGTGCATGTGTGACACCGAGGAGCGACACCGCCATGGCGGGAGAGCGGACGCAGCCGGCCGATCGCGACTATCTGAAGGCGCTGGGGGAGCGCGTGCGCGAGGCGCGGGCGCGGCGCGGCATGAGCCGCAAGATCCTGGCGCGCGACAGCGGCGTGTCCGAGCGCTACCTGGCGCAGCTGGAGAGCGGCCAGGGCAACGCCTCGATCGTGCTGCTGCGCCAGGACGCCCAAGCGATGAGCCTGCCCCTGGCCGAACTGGTGCGCGAAGGGCCCGAGCGGCCGGTCGACCTGACCCTGCTGGTCCACTTCTTGGAGCGGCTGTCGCCGGCCGAGCTGGCCGCCGCGCGGTCGCTGCTGGGCGAGCGCTTCGGCCACGCCGAGCAGCGGGCGCGGCGCCGGCGCATCGCGCTGGTCGGGCTGCGCGGCGCCGGCAAGTCGACGCTGGGGCGGCGGCTGGCCGAGCAGCTGGGCCTGCCTTTCGTCGAGCTGGACCAGGCGATCGAGCGCGACGCCGGCATGGAGTTGGGCGAGATCTTCACCCTCTACGGCCAGGCCGCCTATCGCCGCTATGAGCGCCGCTGCCTGGAGGCGCTGATCGCCAGCCCCGAGGGCGCGGTGATCGCGACAGGCGGCAGCCTGGTGTCGGAGCCCGCCACCTTCGACCTGCTGCTGTCGAGCTGCACCACGGTGTGGCTGAAGGCAGCGCCCGAGGAGCACATGGCGCGGGTGATGGCCCAGGGCGACACCCGCCCGATGGCCGACAACGACGCCGCCATGGACGACCTGCGCCGGATCCTGGCGGGGCGGGGGCCGCTCTATGGCAAGGCCGAGATCGTGGTCGACACCGCCGGCCGCTCGGTCGACGACAGCTTCGCGCGGCTGCTGGACGCGGTAGGCGCGCTCAGTCCGGCGTAGCAGCGACGTCAGCCGAATGGAGGGCTGGCGCGCCGCCTGGAGTGAACCGGTCGCGGGCTGGGCGGTGCCGATTGACCGCCAATAGAAAATTTTTTATTTTGGGTCCGAAGCGTCGGCACCAAGCCGACCAGCAGGGGAGGGGACGTGACCGGCATCGTGCGGTCGACCTTGGCCGAGCAGGCCTATACCGACCTCAGGGCGCGCATCGTCACCGGGCGGCTGCCGGCCGGGCAGCGGCTGATGCCCGAGGATCTGGCCTCGGCGCTGGCGATCAGCCCGACGCCGGTGAAAGAAGCCCTGGTGCGGCTGGAGCGCGACGGCCTGGTCGAGGTCGAAGCGCGCCGCGGCGCCATGGTCCGGCGCTTCAGCCGGGCCGACGTGATCGAGCTGTACGAGGCGCGCCGGTTGATCGAGCTGCATGCCCTGACCCGCGGTTTCGCCGACGGCGCGATCGGGCCCGCGTTCGCGGCGCGGCTCGCCGCCGAGCAGTCCGGGCTGCTGGCCCAGCGCGCGCTCGGCACCGACGACGGCCTCAACCAGGCGCTCGGCCACGATCGCGCCTTCCATGGCGTGCTGGTGTCGCTGGCCGCCAACGGCATCATGGCCGCGTGGCACGAACGGGTGCTGATGCAGACCCACACGGTCCGCGTCTACTCGCTCGCGACATATCCCGAGGACCGGCTGTCGGCCGAGCATTCGGCGATCGTCGCGGCTTGCGCCGCCGGCGACGAGGCCGCCGCCCGCGCCGCCCTCGACCGCCACCTCACCTTGAGCTTCGAGGAGCTGATGTCCCGGCTGCCGCCCGAGGTCGAGCCGGGGGTCGAGCCCGGGGGCGAGCGGTGAGCTTCGAGTTCTCGGGCACGCTCGCCCGCTGGCCGGACTTCGCCTGGGGCGCGGTGACGACCCTGTGGGTGTCGCTGCTGGCCATGGCCCTGGGCCTGGCGATCGGCGGCGGCGGGGCGGCCTGCGCCACCGCGCGGCGGCGGCCGCTGCGCATCGTCGCCGCCGTCTATGTCGAGGCGATCCGCAACACGCCGCTGCTGGTCCAGATCTACATCGTCTATTTCGGCCTGCCGGCGGCCGGCCTGCGCCTGTCGCCGCCGGTGGCCGCGGTCCTGTCGCTCGGGCTCTATGCCGGCGCCTATGCCACCGAGATCCTACGCGCCGGCCTGGAAGCCATCCCGCGCGGCCAGATCGAAGCCTCGCGGGCGCTGGGACTGTCGCGCTGGCGCACCCTGCGCACGGTGCTGGCGGCGCAGGCGCTGGCCGCCATGTATCCCGCCCTGGTCAGCCAGTTCGTGCTGCTGATGCTGGCGTCCAGCCTGGTGTCGGCGATCTCGGTGTCGGACCTCACGGCCACGGCCAACAATGTCCAAGGCCTGACCTTTCGCGCCTTCGAGGCCTTCCTGGTGGTCGCCGCGCTGTATCTCGCCCTGACCGTCGCGCTGCGCAGCGGGCTGTCGGCGCTGGAGCGGCTGGCCTGCCCGTTCAAGTTCGCCGGCCGCTGAGCGATGTTCCAGACCTTCTCGATCGTCCATGTCGCGTACTTGGCCCAGGCGGCGCTGTGGACGGCCGCCCTGGCCGGCATCGCGCTCGGCGGCGGCCTGGTCGGCGGCCTGGCCGTCGCGGCCTGCCGCATCGCCCGGGCACGGCCGCTGTGGCTGGCGGCCGACGGCGCCATCGCGCTGGTCCAGGGCACGCCGCTGCTGGTGCAGCTGTTCCTGGCCTATTTCGGTGCCGCCTTCGCCGGCCTCGACGTCCCGCCGCTGGCGGCGGCCGCGATCGCCTTCACGCTCTATGCCTCGGCCTTCCTGGGCGACATCTGGAGCGGGGCGGTCAGCGCCGTGCCGCGTGGCCAATGGGAGGCGGCCGAGGCGCTGGGCCTGAAACGCGCGGCCACCCTGCGCCTGGTCGTAGTGCCGCAAGCGGTGCGGCTGGCGATCCCGCCGACCGTTGGCTTCCTGGTGCAACTGGTCAAGAACACGGCACTCGCCTCGATCGTCGGCTTCCGCGAGCTGACCCGCGCCGGCCAGATCGTGTCCAACAACACCTTTCAGCCGCTGGCGGTGTTCCTGACCGTCGCCGCCTTTTACTTCGCCATCTGTTATCCGCTGTCGCTGGCGAGCTACCGGCTGGAGGCACGGCTGGGGCGCCGGCCTTCGGCGACCCTGACCTGACCACAAGACCAACGAACGGGAGGACCATCATGATCGTGACGCGCCGCCTGGCCTTCGGCCTGGCCGCTTTGCCCGCGGCCCTCGCCGCCGCCACGGTGCCGGCCCGGGCCGAGGCCGCCGGCGGCAACCTCGACGCCGTGATCAAGAGGGGCACGCTGACGGTCGGCGTGTCGCTGGGCACGCCGCCCTACGGCCTGACCAATGCCCAGATGGAGCCCGACGGCTATGACGTCGGCCTGGCCAAGCTGATCGCCCGCGAGCTCGGCGTGAAGGCCGAGATCGTCGACACCGTGGCCGCCAACCGCATCCCGTCGCTGACCGCCGGCAAGGTCGACATCGTCATCTCGTCCTTCTCGATCACGTCGGAGCGCGCCAAGGCGATCGCCTTCACCAACTGCGTCTTCGTCGACCAGCAAGTGGCCGTCGCACCCAAGGGGCTGGCGCTCGCCGGCAACGACGACCTCAAGGGCAAGCGCGTCGGCGTCACCCGCGCCACCACCAACGACATCGTGGTGACCCGGTCGGCACCCCAGGGCACGCTGATCCAGCGCTATGACGACGACGCCAGCACCAGCCAGGCCATGCTCGCGGGGCAGGTGCAGGCGATCGTGACCTCGGCCGCGCTGGCGGCCGCCATCCGCGACCGCAACCCGGCCCAGGAGCTGCAGGTCAAATATGTGGTGGCCGAGGCGCCCATGGCGATCGGCCTGCGCCGCGGCGACCCCGACCTGCTGCACTGGCTGAACACGGCGATCTTCATGCTGTGGACGACCAAGGAGATCCAGGCGCTGCAGCAGCGCTGGATGGGCACGGTCAACGCCGACCTGCCCCGCTACTCCTAGGAGGCGCTCCATGGCGCGCATCGCGCGGGTCGAGGCGCTGCTGGTCGACCTCGAGCCCAAGGTCCGCCGCAGCGACGCGATCCAGAGCTTCGTCTCGCAAGAGACGCCGATCGTCCGGATCACCGATGCCGACGGCGCCGTCGGTATCGGCTACGCCTACACGATCGGCACTGGCGGGCCGTCGGTCATGGCGCTGATCGAGCGCACCCTGGGGCCGGCGCTGATCGGCCGCGAGGCCGGCGAGGTCGAGCGGATCTGGCGCGACCTGATGTTCCTGACCCACGCCACCACGGTCGGCGCCATCACCGCCATCGCCCAGGCGGCGATCGACACGGCGCTGTGGGACCTGCGCTGCCGCCGGGCCGGTCTGCCGCTGCATGTCATGGCCGGCGGCGCCCAGGCGTCGGTGCCGCTCTACACCACCGAGGGCGGCTGGCTGCACCTGGAGCCAGCGGCGCTGGTCGAGGACGCGGTCCAAGCCCGCGAGGCCGGCTTCGGCGGGGTCAAGATCAAGGTCGGCCGGCCCCACGTCTCGGAGGACATGGCGCGCCTCGGCGCCGTGCGCGCCGCCGTCGGCGCATCGGTCGAGATCATGATGGACGCCAACCAGGCCTTCACGGTCGACGAGGCGATCCGCCGGGCCCGCCACTTCGAAGCCCTGGACGTCGCCTGGTTCGAGGAGCCGCTGCCCGCCGACGACCTTGGCGGGCACTGCCGGCTGGCCGCCGCGACCACCCTGCCGGTGGCGGTCGGCGAGAGCCTCTATAGCCCGCTGCATTTCCGCGAGTACCTGGCGGCCGGCGCCTGCTCGGTCGTGCAGGTCGACGTCGGCCGCATCGGCGGCATTACGCCGTGGCTCAAGGTCGCCCACCTGGCCGAGACCTTCAACGTCCCGGTCTGCCCGCACTTCCTGATGGAGCTGCATGTCGCGCTGTGCTGCGCCGTGCCCAACGCGCGCTGGGTCGAGTACATCCCGCAGCTCGACGCGATCACCACGACCGGCATGTTCATCCGCGAGGGGCGTGCCGTGCCGTCGCTCGAGCCCGGCCTGGGCATCGCGTGGGACTGGCCGGCGATCGAGCGGCTGGCCGACGCCCGGCTGAGGGTGGCGCTGTGACCCAATCCCTGACCGAGCGGCTGGAGCGCTGCTATACCGGCGTGGTCCACGACGTGATGCGCGCCCAGGGCTTCCGCGACTTCACCTTGCCGCCGGAGCTGCGCCCGATTCTGCCGGAGCGGCCCATGGCGGGGCCGGCCTTCACGATCGAGGGCATGACCGCGCCCGATTTCGACGCCCACGAGACGCTGCTGGCCTGGACCGGCCTCCTGTCGCAGGCGCCGGCCGGCCATGTCTGGGTCTGCCAGCCCAACGACCGCACCGTCGCCCACATGGGCGAGCTGTCGGCCGAGACGCTGCGCAACAAGGGCGTGCGCGGCTGCCTGGTCGACGGCTATGCGCGCGACATCCAGTTCCTGCTGGCACTGGGCTTCCAGACCTGGTGCCGGGGCTTCACCCCGCGCGACATCGTCGGCTGGTGGAAGCCGCGTGCGACCGGGGTGCCGGTGCGCATCGGCGACGTGGTCGTGGCGCCCGGCGACTACCTGGTGGCCGACCGCGACGGCGCGATCCGGATCCCCGCCGCCGAGGCCGAGGCGATCGTCGCGCTGGCCGAGGCCGCCATCGCCACCGAGAACAAAGTGCGCACCGCGATCCTGGCCGGCGTCGACCCGCAGCAGGCCTATCTGCAGTTCGGGAAGTTCTGAGCCGTCACGGCGCAGTCGACCCATGGACGCGATGAACCATTCGCCAATAGCGAGCCCGGAGCTCTCCGCCATGCGCATCACCGGCTTCGAGGTCCGCTGCTGCCGCCGCGCCCAGGACCGGTTCGGGCCGGCGGCGCTGCTGGGCAACGGCTTCCGCGGCTTCGACTTTCTCGTCGTGACGCTCCAGACCGACGTCGGGCTGTCGGCCTCGATGTTCGGCTTCGCCGGCCAGTCGGCGCAGGGCGCCGGCCGGCTGATCGCCGACTCGCTGCGGCCGTTCCTGCTCGGCCGCGATCCCCTCGACCGCGAGCGCGCCTGGCGCGACTTCCGGACCTCGGACCGCTGGTGGTCGCACCTGCCGATCTACGCCTACGGGCCCGTCGATGTGTGCCTGTGGCTGCTCGGTGCCCAGGCCGCCGGCCAGCCCTTGTGGAAGTACATCGGCGGCGCCCGGGACGAGGTGCCGGCCTATGTCTCGTCGTTGGTGCAGCCCGATCCCGAGGCCTATGCCGCGGAGGCCGTCAGGATCCGCGATGCCGGCTGGCGCGGCTACAAGCTGCATCCGGCCGGCCGCGACCTGGCCCGGGACCTGGAGGCCCATCGGCTGGTCCGCGAGGCGGTGGGCCGCGAACCCGGCTTCGCGCTGATGTCCGACCCGGTCGCCAGCATGACCCTGGACCAGGCGGTGCGCTTCGGCCGATCACTGGAGCAGCTGGACTATCACTGGTTCGAGGAGCCGCTGTTCGACGAGGACGTGGCCTCGCTACGCGAGCTCGCCCGCGTCCTCGACATTCCGGTGGTCGGGACCGAAGTGCTGGCCAAGCATCCCTACAGCGTCGCCGACTGCGTGGCGACGCGCGTGGTCGACCGGGTCCGCGCCGACGTGTCCTGGACCGGCGGCATCACCGGCGTGCTCAAGACCGCGCGCCTGGCCGAGGCCTTCGGCATGAACTGCGAGATCCACACTGCGATCTTCCACCCGCTGGAGCTGGCCAACCTGCATTGCTGCGCTGCCGTGGCCAATTGCGAGTTCTTCGAGCTGCTGGGGCCCGTCGACAACTTCGCCTTCGGGCTCAAGGCGCCGCTGCCGGTCGAGCGCGGCATCGCGCGGCCGCCGCTGGGGTCGGGCCTGGGGATCGAGCTGGATTGGGATGAGATCGATGCCTGCACTGTCGCCATCGTCTGATGTCATCGATCCGCGGCTGCTGCTCCTGCATCCGGACGACACGGTGCTGGTGGCCCGGGCCGCGATCCCGGCCGGCGTCCGCGTGCGGATCGAAGGGGCCGAAGTCCTGGTACCGACGGCCCTGCCGCTGGGGCACAAGCTGGCCCGCCGCGCCATCGCATCCGGCGACAAGGTCCTGAAATATGGCGCGCCGATCGGGACTGCGACCGCCGCGATCGCTGCCGGCGCCCATGTCCATGTCCACAATCTGCGCAGCGATTACACGCCCAGCGTCGTGCTGGACGGGGAGGGGACGCCATGACGCCGATGCGCGGCTGGCTGCGGGCCGACGGGCGCAAGGGCATCCGCAACGTGGTGGCGGTCGCCTACCTGGTCGAGTGCGCCCATCACGTGGCACGCGAGATTGCGCTGCCGCTGCGCGACCGCGACGTCCATGTCATCGGCTTCCCGGGCTGCTATCCCAACGACTATGCCCACCGCATGATGGCAGGGCTGTGCAGCCACCCGAACGTCGGGGCGGTGCTGCTGGTGTCGCTGGGCTGCGAGAGCTTCGACCGCTTCCGCCTGGAGCGCAGCATCGCCGCATCGGGCCGGCCGGTGCGCACGATCACGATCCAGCAGGCCGGCGGTACGCGCAGCGCCATCGCCGAGGGCCGCGCCTGGGTGGCCGAGCGCCGCGCCGAGCTGGATGCGCAGCCGACGGTGCCGATGGCCGTGGACGAGCTGGTGGTCGGCACGGTGTGCGGCGGCTCCGACGGCACCTCGGGCCTGACCGGCAACCCGGCGGCCGGCGTCGCCTTCGACCTGCTGGTCGAGGCCGGCGCCGCCTGCATCTTCGAGGAGACCGGCGAGCTGATCGGCTGCGAGCCGGTCATGGCGGCCCGCGCCCGGACCCCGGAGCTGGGCCGTGAGATCGAGGCTGCCGTGGCCAAGGCCGCGCGCACCTATGCGACGCTCGGCTATGGGTCGTTTGCCGCCGGCAATGCCGAGGGCGGGCTCACCACCATCGAGGAGAAGTCGCTGGGCGCCTATGCCAAGTCCGGCTCGTCGCCGATCTCGGGCCTGATCAAGCCGGGCGACCGGCCGCCGCGCGGCGGGCTCTACCTGCTGGACGTGGTGCCCGACGGCGAGGTTCGCTTCGGCTTTCCCAACATCAACGACACCGCCGAGATCGTCGAGATGATCGCCTGCGGCTGCCATGCCGTGCTGTTCGTCACCGGGCGCGGCTCGGTGGTGGGCTCGGCGCTGGCACCCGTGCTCAAGATCTGCGCCAATCCCGAAACCTACCGGCGGATGGCCGAGGACATGGACATCGACGCCGGGCGGATCCTGGACGGGGGCGCCGAAGTGGCCGAGGTCGGCCGCGAGATCCGTGACCGCGTGCTGGACCTCGGCCGCGGCTGGCGCTCCTGCTCGGAAGTGCTGGGCCACCAGGAATTCGTCCTGACCTATAAGAGCTTCGAGCCGATCGGCCCGGCCTGCCTGCCGCGGTAGGGTCGGCTTCCCCGGAGACAGACGGAGCCCCCCATGCCGCCCTTGCCTGAAGCCCCGACCGCCGCCCGCACCGAGATCCTGGCCTGGCTCGACCGCTTCGCCGGCATGGTGCGCGAGGTCGATTACGCGTCGGCCTATCCCCTGTTCCACCCGCAGGTGCTGGCCTTCGGCACCCACCGCGACGTCATCCCGGACCTTGATGCCTGGATGCGCACGCAATGGGACAATGTCTGGCCGCGCACGTCGGACTTCCGCTTCACCTTGGATCAGACCCACGTCCTGGCGTCCGCCGACGGCACGCTCGCGACCGTGGTGGCGCCCTGGACCAGCACCGGGTACCACCCGGACGGCGCGCCGTTCGACCGCCCCGGCCGCGCCACCCTGGTGCTGCAGCGGGTCGACGGCGGCTGGCTGTGCGTCCACTCGCACATGTCGCTGAACCGCGGCGTGCCCCAGGCCAGCCACGCCCGGCGCTCGGTCAAGGCGTGGCCAGCGACCGCCGGCGGCTGATAGTCTGCCGTCAAAATATCCGGAGGGATCGCCATGACGCTGCCCAGCCTGTCCCGCCGCCATGTCCTCGCCGGCGCCGCTGCGGCCGCGGCGGGGCTCGCCCGCCCCGCCGTGCTGCGGGCCGCCGATGCCCAGGTCCTGCGCTTCGTGCCGCAGGCCGACCTCACTATCCTGGATCCGCTGGCGACCACCGCCTATCCCACGCGCAACCACGGCCATCTGTGCTGGGACACGCTCTACGGCGTCGATGAGTCGTTCCGGCCGCAGCCGCAACTGGCCGAGGGCCATGTGGTGGCGGACGACGGCAAGCGCTGGACCTTCACGCTGCGCGACGGCCCGACCTTCCACGATGGCCAGAAGGTGCTGGCGCGCGACGCCGTGGCCTCGATCAGGCGCTGGCTGCCGCGCGACACCCACGGCCAGGTGCTGGCGCAGCGCCTCGACGACATCCGCGTGATCGACGACCGCCGCTTCGAGATGCGCCTCAAGCGGCCGTTCGGGCCGATGCTCGACGCCTTGGGCAAGGCGTTCTCCTATCCCTGCTTCATCTATCCCGAGCGCTTTGCCGCGATGGATCCGACCAAGCCGTTCACGGAGGTGGTGGGCTCCGGTCCCTATCGCTTCGTGGCCGAGGAGCGGATCCCCGGGGCGCTGGCGGTCTATCGCCGGTTCGAGCGCTACGTGCCGACGCCGGTCGGCACGCCCAGCCTGACCGCCGGCCCCAAGCTGGCGCTGTTCGAGCGCATGGAATGGAAGACCATCGGCGATGCCGGCACGGCCGCCGGCGCGCTGCAGACCGGCGAGATCGACTGGTGGGAGGTGGTGACGCCGGACCTCCGCCCGGTCCTGGCCGGCCATGCCGACGTCGTGCTGGACCAGCCCGACACCAGCGGCACCTATGCCAGCCTGCGCTTCAACCAGCTCTATCCGCCGTTCGACGATCCGGCGGCGCGGCGCGCCCTGCTCAAGGCGGTCAGCCAGGCCGACTTCATGACGGCGATCGCCGGCACCGACCGCCATCTCTGGCGCGACGGCGTCGGCTGCTTCCCGGCCGGCAGCCCGCTCGCCTCGACCGCGGGGCTTGACGTGCTGACCGGTCCGCGCGACCTGGCCGGCGCCCGCGCGGCGCTGGCGGCGGCGGGCAAATCAGGGGCGCCGGTGGTGGCCCTGCACGCCGTCGACGTGTCCAGCCAGGACACGCTGATGTCGGTCGGCGTCGACCTGCTGCGCAAGCTGGGCTTCCAGATCACCGACGCGACCTCGGACTGGGGCACCCTGCTGCAGCGCCGGACCCACAAGACGCCGCCCGACCAGGGCGGCTGGAACGTGCTGATCGCCCTGTTCGGCGGCAGCGAGCTGAACACGCCGCCGGGCAACCTGCTGCTGCGCGGCAACGGCGCCGAGGCCTGGTTCGGCTGGCCGACCGCGCCCAAGCTCGACGCCCTGCGCGATCAGTGGTTCGACGCGCCCGACCTGGACGCCCAGAAGCGCATCGGGCAGGCAATCCAGGAGCAGTTCTTCCAGGACCTGCCCTACATCCCGCTCGGCCAGTACTTCACCGACACCGGCTACCGGAAGGGCCTGACCGGGATCCGGCGCGGCATCGTGCTGCCGCTGAACGTCAGCCGCGCCTGATGGCTTGGCCGCAAATCGAGACGCCAATCATGCGTTAGTTGACCCGCTCAAGAAAGCCTCGGACAGCGGGATTCACCCCTCCTCCCAGCCTCCTCCCACAAGGGGAGGAGGAATTCTGGCGCGCCACTGGCAAACGGCTCACCAAGTCCTTTGATCGACAGTATCCGGACCGATATGTCCGGCTTCCGCCATCGCCGCGAGTGCCTCGATCGCGACCGGGGGCGAGAACAGATAGCCCTGGATCAGGTCGGCCGAGCAGTCGATCAAGCGCAGCTGGTCGCGGCTCTCGATGCCCTCGTAGACCAGCCGGAGGCCGAGGCCGCGGCAGACATTGACGACGCCGTCCAGGACCGAACGCGCGCGCGGATCGCTGGTGATCTCGTGCACGAACGAGCGGTCGATCTTGACCACGTCGATCGGGAAATGGCGCAGCCGCGACAAGGATGAATAGCCGGTGCCGAAATCGTCCAGCGCGATCGTGTAGCCGAGCCCGCGGGCGTGCTCCAGCTGCGCCAGCGCCTGGTCGGTATCGGCGACCGCCGATTCGGTGACCTCCCATTCGATCCAGCGCCGTTCCAGGCCGCAGTCGAGCACGATGTCGTCCAGCCGGCGCAGGCAGTCGGGATCCTGGAGCTGCATCGGCGAGACGTTGATCGAGATCCGCTCCAGGGCGCCGGCGCCGAGTAGCGGGCCGGCCGCCACGCAGGCGGCGCGCGCCACGGCGCTGCCCAGCGCGCGGATCAGGCCCGCGGCCTCGGCCACCGAGACGAACTCGGCGGGCGAGACCCAGCCGCGCGCAGGATGCCGCCAGCGCGCGAGCGCCTCGGCCGAGCGCACCGCGCCGTTCGACGCTTCGACCTGAGGCTGGAACGCGATGCCGATCCCGCCGCCGCCGATCGCCGCCTGCAGGTCCTGGGACAGCTGGGCCCGATGCCGCTGGGTGTTTTCGATGTCGGGCGTGAACCGGTTGATCGAGCCGCGCTCGCCGGTCTTGCCGATCTTGAGCGCCGCCTCGGCGCGGGCGACCAGGCGGCGGCCGGACGGCGGCATGGGATCCAGGTCCGATAGGCGCGCGATCCCGGCGGTGAACTGCAGCAGGATCGGCGTGCCGTCGACGTCGATCGGTGCGCGGGCGCGCTCCAGGAGCGCCGCCGCCGTCGCCTCCGGATCGGCGCCGGTCAGGACCACGCAGAACACGTCGGCATACAGGCGGCCGATGCGCTCGGCGACGGCCGCCTCAGGCACGCCGTCGAGGGCGGCCAGCGCCGCCGCGATCCGGCGGGCGAGGGCGCACAGGATCTTGTCGCCGAAGGCGCCGCCCAGGCCGTGGTTGAAGGTCGCGAACATCGCGATGTCGACGGTCAGCACGGCCGCCTCGGCCCCGGCCGCGGCGAGGCCGTCGATCATGTCCTCGACCCGGCGGCGCGACGACAGGCCGGTCACCGGATCGACATAGGCCAGGGCCGAGACCCGTTCGAACAGCCGGACATTGTCGAAGGCGAGCGACACGTTCGCGCAGAAGACCCGCAGCAGCTCGCGCCCGACCTCGCCGATCGCCGGTCGGCCAGCCAGGTGCACCGACCCGCGCCAGTCCTGGCCGGACAGTACCAGCGTTGCGGACTGGTCGCCGATCCGGTCGACGCCGCTCTCCAGGGCCGCGATCATCGCCACTGCGGCCGGTTCGTGCGCGATCGCCGACAGGGGGTGCGAGACCAGGGGCGCGTAGCGCCCGGCGGCGCCGATGATGACGGGCTCGCCGTCATGGGCGCCCTGGCGCACGCACAGCATGCCCTCGGGCTCCAGGCCGAGATGGGCCGCGAGTTGCGTCACGACGCCATTGGCAAAGGTCACCATCTGACGATGGGCCATGAGGTCGGACGACGCCCGCAGGATCGAGCGCAGCCCGTCCAGGTTCCGGCGCTGGGCCTGGAGCTGCCGGAACGCCCGCAGCGCACAGGTGAGCGAGGTGATCAGGCGGGTCCGCGTGAGCTCGGTCTTTTCGCGATAATCGTCGATCTGATAGCGCTGGATCACCTCCAGGGGCGGCGCGGAGCCCGGCTGGCCGGTGCGCAGGATGATCCGGATCATGTCGTTGGCCATCCCGGTCCGGATCTCTTCGACCAGGTCCAGGCCGGCATGGTCGGTTTCCATGACCACGTCGATGAGGGCGCAGGCGATGTCCGGCCGGCCGGCGATCAGGCGCCGCGCCTCGGCCGCCGACCGCGCGGACAGCAGGGTGATCGGCCGTCCTTCGATGACCACCCGGTCGAGGGCGAATTGGGTGACGTGCAGCACCGCCTCGTCATCGTCGACGACGGCCACGCACCACGGGGCTGCGCCATTGGTCCGCGGGACCGGTCCCGCCTCCGCTGCGCCGTCGGCGCTGCGCCGAAGCCGGCGGGCGCTGAGGGTCGGCGGGCCCGGCGTCTCGCGTTCGTCCATGGCCTCCCGCTCCCGAAACTTTGAGTCAGGTGAGTCTGCAGATTGCTCCCGTATGCATTTATGAGGGCTTAACCGGCGGCGTCCGATACCGGGAGTCCGTCCCAGCCACGCCCCGGTGCCCGATGAGTGTCGCCCGCTGGTTCCGGTCGTCCATCGCCTGTCGCCTGATCGTTCCGATCAGCCTGGTCGTGGCCTTGCTCTTCGCCGCGATCGTCCTGCGCGACCTGGTTCAGACCAGGCGCGATGGCGAGGACGCGCTGCGGTCGCGCGCCGCGATCTCGGCGCGGCTGATGGCGGTCAGCCTGACCGAGCCGTTATGGGACATCGATCAGCAGGCCACGCGCGCCACGCTCGGCGCCTTGCGGCAGGACCCCGACTTTGTCGGTGCGATCCTCTACGCACCCGGCGCCAAGGGAGCGGGCGGACTGCGGATCGCCACGATCGGCGCGGTCGGCCCGGACCGGCCGCCGGCGATCGAGGCCGAAGCCCAGATCGTTCGGGAGGGTGTGGACCTCGGGCGCCTGACGATCGCGCTCGGCTCCGGCCGGCTGTCGGCGCGCGTCGCGGAGCGGGCCCGCGAACTGCTGATCTCGGGCCTGGTCGGCCTAGCCGTGACCATCGGCCTGATGCTCGTGGCGGTGCGCGATGTGGTCCGTCCGATCCAGCGCCTGACCCGGTCGACCGACGCGGTCTCGGCCGGCAAGCTGAACGTGGCGCTGTCCGACACCGGCCGCGCCGACGAGATCGGCCGGATGGCCCGCGCGCTCGCGGTGTTCCGCTCGACCGCCCACGAGGTCGAGCGCCTGCACGCGGAGCGCGAGTCCGATCTCAAGCTGCGGCGCATCGTCGATGACCTGCCTGTTGCGATCACGCTTTACGACCGCGATGGCCGGGTCACCATCCGCAACCGGCTTGGCAACGACTACGGCGACGCCGAGATACCGGGCCTGGCGGAGTGGCGCCGCACGGCCCGCGACGCCTTGGCGGCGGGCGACAACGGCCCGTCGCCGGCGCGCGGCGCCGACATCCGGCTGGCCGATGGGCGCATCCTGTTCGGCCGGGCCACCCGGCTGGACGACGGCACCCTGGTCGAGTCCCTGATCGACGTCAGCGAGGCGCGGCGCGGCCAGGACGAGATCGCGCGCTCGGAGCGCCTGGCCTCGATCGGCCTGATGGTCAGCGGCATTGCCCACGAGATCAACACGCCGGTCGGGGTCGCGGTGACCGCGATCACGACGCTGCAGGACCGCGTCACCGAAACCGACCTCATGCTGAAGGACGAGGCGACCACCGTCGAGGCCGTCGAAGCGCAGCTCGTGGACATCCGCAGCATGGCCGACGTGATCGGCGTCAATCTCAATCGCGCGGCGGCCCTGGTGCAGAGCTTCAAGCAGATTTCGTCGGACCAGATGCTCGACGAACGCCGGCCGCTCCGGCTCGGCGCCTATCTCGAGGATGTGATCCGCAGCCTCGGGCCGCAGATCCGGCGGTCCGGACACGCCATATCGATCGCGTGCGAGCGCGATTTCGCGATCACCACCGATCCCGGCGCGATTTCGCAGATCGTCACCAACCTGGTCACCAATGCCATGATGCATGCCTTCCCGGACGGCCGGCACGGCACGGTCACGATCCAGACCGAGCCGACTCCGCGCGGGGCCCGGCTGGTCTACCGCGATGACGGCGTCGGGGCTGCGCCCGAGCTGCGCGCCCGCATGTTCGAGCCGTTCTTCTCGACCCGCCGCGGCCGGGGCGGGACCGGACTGGGTCTGAGCGTCGTCCACAACCTGGTGGTCCAGAAGCTCGGCGGCCGCATCGAGGCCGCCGACGCCCCGGGCGGCGGCCTGCAGATCGTCATCGAGATCGCGGACGCCTGATGGGGCGTCGATGCCGGCCGTGCGCAGCTCGGATCAGTTGAATATTTCCGGGTCCATCGTCCGAGGCGTAGTCGGCATCAAGGGTTTGAACCCCATCCTCTCGACGATATCGCGACGAATGTCGACGCCCGGAGCGACCTCGGTCAGCACAACCCCGTGAGCGGTCAATTCGAAGACGGCCCGCTCGGTGATGAAGACGGCTTTATGCCCTCGTCTGACAGCTTCGCGGCCCGAATAGGTGATCTGCTCCACTTTGGCTACGAGCTTTTGGACAGATCCATGATGCTTGACCGTAAGGCGCCCGCCACCAATGTCCATCGCCCCGCCTTTCGCATCGAACGTGCCGCAGAAGACCACCTTCTTCGCGTTCTGCGCGATGTCCATGAAGCCGCCCGGGCCAACGGTAAGCCCGCCCAGCTTGGACACGTTCACGTCGCCGGCGGCGTCGAGTTCGCCGAAACCCAGGAACGCCGTGTCCAAGCCACCGCCCGCGTAGAAGTCGAATTGCGACGGAGCGTCGATCATCGCCGACGGGCTGTCGGCAAAGCCGAAGAGCTGGCCGACGAGCAGCGCTCCCCCATAGGTCCCGTGCTCGATGGTCTGGTAATACCGTCCAACCTCTCCGCGCTGGGCGATCATCCTGGCGACGCCCTCGCCGATGCCGACGCCGAAATTGATGACGTCACCCTCGGTCAACTCGTGGTAGGCGCGCCGCGCGATCAGCGTCCGGACAGTGAGCGGTTCGGGCGGGGCCGCGCGAAGCGGCCCTCGGCGCTCGCCGGACAGCCGCGGATCGTAGGGCAGGTCGTAGCTCATGCGCTGGTCGGGATCGACCACGACGGCATCGACGATCGCGCCCGGCACCCGGACGGACCGCGCCGGCAGCGAATTGAGGTCGACGGCCGTGCGGACCTGCGCGATCACGATACCGCCTGAATTGTGGGCCGCCAGGGCGGCCGCATAGACGTCCACGTTGGCGGCCTCTTGGTCGAGGCTGATATTGCCGTCGCTGTCGCCGAACGAGCCGCGGATGATCGTGACGTGAATGGGAAAGGACTTGTACCAGAGGAGCTCCTGGCCACCGATGCGAGCGACCTCGACCAGGTCTTCGGTGGCCGTCGGGCTCATCTTGCCGCCCTGGTGGCGCGGGTCGACGAAGGTGCCAAGCCCGACATGGGTGAACAGCCCCGGCCGGCGGCCACCGATCTCGCGATACAGCTGCATGATGCAGCCGCTGGGCAACACATAGGCCTCGATCTTGCCGGTCCGCGCCAATTCCTGCATCGCCGGGGACCATACCCAGTGGCCGCCGATCACGCGTTTGACCAAGCCCTCATGGGCGAAGTGATTCATGCCCTCGGTCTTCTTGTCCCCGATGCCGAGGGCGTGGACCACGGTGAGATTGCGCGGCGATCCCGTCGTCAGGAAACGGCGCGAGACGGCGCGCAAGGTGTGGGTAGCCTCCATCAGGCCGCCGCCGCCGCCAATCAGGGCGACCGTGTCGCCGTCGCGGATCAGACCGACGGCCTGGTCCACCGTCACGAACTTGTTGCGCGTCATCAGCCGGCCCGATCGACCGCGGTCGCGGGCCGCCTCGGCACCATCAGGCGATGTTCGCCTTGCTGCACGATATCGCCATGCTGGTTGAGCAGATCGATGGCGATGAACAGGATTCCCATGTCCGCCCGGCTTTTGGGCGTTCGCTTGTCACGGACGCGGAAGCGCACTTGAAGCGTGTCGCCGATATGGATCGGCTTCTTGAAATCCCAGCTCCAGCCGAGGGCGATGCCGTCGCGGAAGAAGCCCGATTGCACCTTCATGCCATCCGTCAGCGACAGCCCCATGAGACCGTGCGCGATGCGGCCGCCGAAGACGGTGGACTGCGCATAGACCTCGTCCATGTGCACGGGAGAGAAGTCGCCGGAGACGCCGGCATAGGCAAGGACATGACTCTCGGTCACGGTGACCCGCGGCGTCAGGCGTTCGTCCCCGACGGCGATGTCGTCAAAGAAATTGCCCGGCAACATGGAATTCCTTCCTACTGGACCATGGTGATCGGCAGCGCCGCCGGCCCTTCGCCGATGGTCGGCATCTGCGCCAGGTCGCTGCCGATCCACTTCTTGTACAGCGCCGGGAGTTCGCCGCTGGCCAGCTTGCGGCTCACGAAGTCACTGAGGTAGGTCGCCCACTCGCGAGCGTCCGGGCGCACCGCGAAGGCATTGAAGGCGCGCGCGACGACAAACTTTTCGCTGTATTTGCCTGGTCCGACGACCTGGGCGATGTTCGGCAACTGCGTCGCGGCACCGCCGATGACGTCGACCTGCCCGGCAATCAGCGCCTGGACGGTGCTGGCATCGTCATCGAAGCGCTGGATCACCGCGCCGGAATTCGCCTTCGTCACCGCGATGTCCTGGGGGGTGCCCCGCGGCACGCCGACCCGCACTCCTTTCAGGTCTGCCCATCCCTTTATGTTCGCCTCGGTCTTTCCGATGTAGATGGTGTCGTTGGTCGTGTAGGGCCGCGAGAACAGCACGACTTTCTGACGGTCTTCGAATATGCCCATTACCGCCGCCAGGGCATCGACTTGTCCGGTCAACAGGATCGCCACCCGATTGCTGGAGGTCACCGGGACGACTTCAAGCTTTACGCCGAGATCCTTGGCCACCATCTCGTCCAGCTCGATGTCGAAGCCCGTCAGCTTGCCGGCGGCATCGGTGTACCCCCACGGTACCTGGGCAACCTGCGACCCGATCTTGACCACCCCGGCCTTTTTGATGGCGTCAACAGACTGGGCGTTTGCCGGTTGAATGGTGGCGGGCGCCAGGGCGAGCCCGAGCGCGCCCAAAGCCAGTGACAGAATTTTGCCGTGCAGAGCCACGTTGTTTCCTCCGATAGAGATGGTTGGATGACGGGTCACGATCTCGACGCGAAGCGCTGCTCGAGGCGCGTGCTGAATCGAGACAAGGGGAAGCATAAGACGAAGTAGATGCAGCCTGCGAAACCGTAAGCCAGCAGCGGCTTGTAGGTCGTGCTTGAGATGATCTGAGCCGAACGGGACAGCTCAACGAAACCGATGATGGCGGCGAGCGACGTTCCTTTGATCAACTGAACAAGGAACCCGACCGTTGGCGCCACGGAGAGCCGCATGGCCTGCGGCAGGACGACATGGCGCATACGCGGCAGGTAGCCAAGCCCGAGGGCCCGGGCCGCCTCTGTCTGCCCCTTGGGCACCGCCTGGATGGCGCCCCGCCAGATCTCGCCCAGGAAGGCGCTGGCATGGAGCGTCAGCCCGATGCTGACGGCCGTCCAGGGGCCGACCCGATGACCAATCACGGGCAGCCCGTAAAAGACCAGGAACAGCTGCATCAGCAGCGGCGTGCCTTGAAAGAAGTCGATATAGAGGCCGGTAATTCGCCGAAGCCACGCTCGCTCGCTCGTCCGGAACAGCGCAATGACCAGGCCGACCAGCCCGCCGCCCAGGAACGCGATCATCGACAACATGATGGTTGACTGGACCCCGGCCAGGATCGCGAGCGCCTCGGCCATGCCGAATTGACGGATCACGGCAGTCACTTCACCGGATATGAGAAACACATCCGGTCCAGCATCTTGAATACAGCCGCAAACCCAAATGACATGGTCAAGTACAGAATCGTCGTTATGATATATATCTCGAAACTTCTGAACGTCAGCGTGTCGATCGATTCCGCGACCGATGTGAGTTCCTCGGCAGAAATCGACGACACAATGCTCGTCGTGAGAAGCGCGAGGACAAATTGCCCTGAAAGAGCGGGAAAGATAATACGCAAGGCAGGCTTGAGGATTATGTAGCGGAAGACTTGCAGGCGTCGCAACCCCAGCGCGGCGCCGGCCTCAAACTGGCCCCGGGGAATGGCGCCGATGCCGGCGCGGATGACTTCGGCCGAGAACGCGCCGCAATTGACGCTCAGCGCAAGAACGGCGGCGCCCCAGGGCTGGAAGCTCACGCCGAGCGTCGGCAATCCGAAATAGATCAGGAAAACCTGCACCAGGAACGGCGTGTTCCGGATCGCTTCGATATAACTCGTTGCTGCGAGCCGCATGGGACCGAAGGCGCCCTGCTTGGCGAGCGCGGTCATGACCCCGATGCACAGGCCTGCCGCGATCGAGATGGCGGACAGCAGGATCGTCAGCAGACAGCCGCGGAGCAGCTGATCCCAGTAGGGGAGCAGAACGGAAAAATCGAAGTGATAGGTCATACGCATCCTCCGCGCGCCCTTGCTTTCCCGCAAGGCTTCGTGTTTTGGCCGGCCTCGACATTCCTGCCGTCGCATCGTCGCGAGCAGCTGCCGACGCTGCTCGGGTCCGCTTCCATCGTCATTGGCAGGTTTTTGGGCTGCTCGCTCGGGCTGGTCGCCAGAAACTGGAATTCATTCCAGTATGGACGCGATTCCGTTGGAGTCAAGCGAGTGACACGCTGTTCCAATTGGAATAAGATCCATTCTTGCACGCGGCTGGGGGATGGCGTGGATCGAGCGGTTGCCATTGTCGAACTGCTGTCACAGCACGCACCGGGGCTCGCGCTCGCAACCATCGCCGATACCCTGTCGATCCCGCGCAGCGCCACGCACCGGCTGCTGGCGGACCTTCGAGACGAAGGCTATGTCCGGCAGGACCATGAAGGCGGCGCCTACCGCCTCACGGCGAAGATCGTCGCGCTCGGCTTCACCTATCTTGCGGCCGCCGGCGTCACGGCCACGGTACAGCCGCTCCTCGACCAACTTGCGGAGAAGACCGGCGAACTCATCACGCTCGCCGTGATCAGCGGCGGCCGGCTCATCCGCCTGGCCAAGTCGCAGGGCGCCCGGCGGGGCCTGTTGTACAATCCTGACGAAGGCGCCGAGGTCTATTTGGCGGCCACGTCCAACGGCCACGCCTGGCTGTCCTGCCTCGACGAGGAAGAGGTTCTCCAATTGGTCGCGCGCCAGGGCCTGAAGCGGGATGGTTATGGCCCGAACGCCCCGAAATCGTTGCGCGAGCTCCTCGGGTTCGTCGATGTCGCCCGCCGCGCGGGACATGCGAAGATCTTCGAAACCTACGAGGCCGGCACCTCCGCCGTCGCGGTCGCGATCCGTCACCCGCACCGGCAGCACCCGATCGGCACCATCAGCGTGGCGGGCCCGGTCATCCGCATGACCGGTGACGCCATGGATCGCATCCTGCCGACATTGCGGGAGACGGCGGCCGAGATCGGGCGGGTCGGGTGCGACCTGCCCATCTTCGCCCAGGCGAGTGCCTAGCATGTCCAGTCGGATCCGCGCCCTGGCCATTCTCGAGTTGCTGGCCCAGCACCCGGAGGGCCTGCCGGGGCGGGACATCGGTACCCGGCTCGGCATACCGCGCACCGCGGCCGAGCGGATCGTCCAGGGTCTGGTCGAGGGCGGCTTCGCCTATCGCGATCCCCCCCATCGCGATCCCCCCCATCGCGATCCGGGGGGCGAAGTCGTGCGGCTGACCGTGAAGCTGGCAGCGCTGGGGCTGGCCTATCTCGGCGCCAGCGGCATCACGGATCTGGTCCAACCGATCCTCGACGACCTCGCCAAACGCACCGGCGAACTGGTGCGCTTGGCGGTGATCGAGGGCGAGCGGCTGACCTGGGTCGCAAAATCTCAAAGCACGCGTAGCGGCCTGTTCTACACGCCTGACGCGGGTGCCGAGGTTTACCTGCCGGCAACCGCGAACGGGCAGGCATGGCTGGCCTGCCTGAGTGATCGCGAAGCGGCCGGACTTGTTCAAAAGCAGGGTCTTCGCCGGCAACAGCTGGGACCCAATGCGCCCGAAACCCTGGAGGCGTTGCTCGCCCAGGTCGCGCACGCGCGCCGGCAGGGCTACGCGACCGTGGCGGAAGCCTACGAGGTCGGTACCTCGGCGATTGCCACGGCCATTCGGCCCCCCGGCGCCCATGCCCCGATCGGCACGGTCAGCGTCGCTGGTCCCTCGATCCGTATGACCGCCGAGCGGATGGCCGCGATAGCGCCGTGGCTGATATCCAGCGCCGAAGAGCTTGGCGCTGCGGCAGCCGCTTCGCCCCTCTTCAGCCCAGGACATCGGTGAGCGGCGCAGCGCCTCATGCGGCCCGGAATTGCTGCACGGCAACGCCCAGAACGGCTTCCAGCTGTTGAGCTTGGCCTGCGACCTCGCTCGATGCCTCCCGGACACGATTGGCCGCTGTTCCGGTTTGAGACGCTACCGACGAAACCTCGTCTATGATCGATGACAGGGACTGGGTGCCGCCGGCCGCATGCTCGACATTTCTGGCAATTTCCCGTGTAGACGCCAGTTGCTGTTCCACCGCTGCCGATATGCTCGAGGCGATCTGATGAATGGCATCGATCGTTTCGCCGATATGGCGGATTGCTGACGATGCCGCGCCGCTGACCGCCTGGACGGTGGCGATTTGCTGGGTGATCTGTTCTGTGGCGTGCCCCGTTTGGGTGGCCAAGTTCTTGACCTCGGCAGCGACGACGGCGAACCCTCTGCCCGCTTCGCCGGCGCGGGCGGCCTCGATTGTCGCGTTGAGCGCCAGCAAGTTGGTCTGCGATGCGATCTGGCTGATCAGGTCGGACACCTTGCCGATTTCAGCGGCTGCGCTCTCCATGTCGCGCATGGTGCCGTCCGTGGCCCGAGCTTCCGTCACGGCCTCGTTCGACAGCCGGCTCGACCGATCGACCTGGCGTGCGATCTCGTCGATCGCCGCCGACAACTGCTGAGCGGCCACGGCCACCAGCTCGACGTTCGCCCCCGTCTCGGCGGCCGTCGCTGCGGCATGCGCCGCTTCCGACTCGGTCCGTTCCGCGGCCGATGCCATCTCGCTCGCGAGTCCGTGCATCTCGGCGGCACGCTCCGACAGCGCCGTCACGACCGCCTTGACGCTGCCTTCCAGCGATGCCGACATCGCTGCGACGGCCTGGCGGCGGTCTTCGGCGGCGCGGGTCCTGGCGTCGTCGGTCCGCGCATTCGCCGCTTGGATCTCCAGGACATTGTTCCGGAATATCAGCAGCGCCTCGGCCATCGCCGTGATCTCGTCGCGCCCCGTCGTTTCGACGACCGGCGAGAGATCGCCGCCAGCGATCGCGCGCATGGCTACGGACAGCTTGACCAGCCGGCGTGTAAGGCCGCGCGCCACCACGAACCAGACCAGCAGCACCGAAGCAATCACGCTCGCCGCGGCCAATCCGCCGATCCAGGCCCGACTCTGCAAGAGGGTGGCGGTCGCCGTGTCCGAGGCTTGGCCGACATCGCCCTGTGCCGCGGCGACGAGGTTCGCCGCTGCGGCCGACATGAGTTGAGCCGCTTCGAGATTTGCCTTGAGCAGGCCCTGCTCCTGGTCGAGGGCGGCAAGGGACCGCGCTCGGAGGACCGACATCGAGCTCGATCCCTGTCCCAGGTCGATCAGCTGATGAGCCGGATCGGCGAGCGTCTTCACGGCGGTTTGGCCGTCCCAGGGCGCGAGCTGGCGTTCAAACTGCGCCACGATCGCCTTCGCGTCGCCGACGAGACGATCCAGGCTGCCCTTGTCTGGTGCGTTCGCTGTCTCGTTGATGACGCCGGCCAGCAGATTGGCGGCGGCCGTCAATTCGAGAAGCCCGCGAAGCGCTGTCAGGTTTGCAGGATCCTGAGCTGCTCCGACGCGTTCGGCCGCTTGGTCGACCAAGGGGCCGATCGCCGCCAACAAGGCTCGGTGTGCCCGGTGCGAGGCATCGCCGGCGCGCGTCTGGTCGCCGATCATGTCCATACGGGCCTCGACCGAGGTATGCAGGGAGTCCAGGTTGGCGACGATCTGGTCCGCCTGGGTCCGCAAGGCCGCGAGCTGTTGCGGCGACGTTCCTGCTCGCTGGGCCGCCGCCAGCAACCCGGCAAGGCGGGCGCGGTGGTCGTCGATGTCGTCCATGATCTTTTGCCGCTCGGCCGACGCTTGCGCATTCGCCAACAAGGGCGCCAAAGCGACGAGCCGGCTCCCTTCCTCGGCCAGCTCATGCGCCGTTGTCAGCACCGGCAGGCTACCTTTGGTAATCGCCGCCAAAGAGCGATTCAAGGAGTCCAAGGATATCCAGGCAACGAGGCCGGTGGCGATCGTCAGGAGGGAAATCGTTCCGAAGCTCAGGAGGAGATTCCGGCGGATCCCCTTCAACATCCTGAAGCGCATCAGGCCTCGTATCCCGCTCATGATCGCCCTCCCCATATTGCAAGACCGCCGGCCATTACAGCCGTCGCCGTTCGAGAGAGCAGGGGCGGTCGCCTGCCCGAAAGGACTATGCCGCTACGGACTGCTGACCGTGCCGCTCGAGGATTTGACGGACCGCTCCAGATGCGATCGCGTCTTGCAGGAATGAGCCGAGATAGGCGGCACCGGCCGGGCGGCCGCGAGGCACGGCCATCGCCTGTTCAATACCCATGAACCGATCGGGCAGCACGCGCCTGTCCGGTCGGTCCGCCGCGGCCGCGTCGAGAACCTGGCGGACACCGGCCGATACGTCGACCTCACGGCGCTCGAACAGATCGAGCGCAGCAGCAGGGTTCGGGGCGCGGACAAGACGGGCGTGCGTGAGCGTCCGCGTCAGAAACAGGTCATAGGCCGCGTTCGATGCCACCGAAATCCGGATGTCGGCTCTATCGACGTCAGCAACGCCGGCGAAAGGCGCGTCCGCTCGGACAAGGTAAGTGCCTTCGATCCGCACATAGGGTTGCGTGAACTCTACCGCTTCGGCCCGGGATGGCTCGATGGCGAGAAATGCCAGATCCCATTGAGCGCCGTTGATTGCGGCAAATACGGCTCCGGCCGATTCATAGGGGATCAGGCGCACCGGCAGCCCCAGGCTGTGGCCGACGGCGCGCGCCAGATCGACGGATACGCCGGTCGGGTCGCCGCCCTTGGGGTCCTTGCGGGCCAACACGATGTTCGCGGTATTGATGGCCGCGCGGATCACGCCGGTGGGCGCCAGGTCCGCTGCAGCCGTGTCCGGTGAGGTGCCCATCGGTCGTCGCCTCAGGCGCGGAACTGCCGGGCCAGCGCTTCCGAATGGCGCGCCAGGAGCCCGGCATCGATACCGACAGCCGTGAACTGGGTGCCGAGCTCGATGCAGCGACGGGCGAAGGCAGTGTCGGGCGTCAGGATCCCCGACGGCTTGCCGCAAGCGGCGAGCCGTCGGATCGCGTCCTCGACCGCGGCAACCACGGCAGGATGGCCGGCCTCGCCGACATGGCCGAGGCTCGCGGCCAGGTCCGCCGGGCCGATGAAGACGCCATCGACGCCGTCCACGGCCGCGATCTCTTCGAGGCGATCCAGGGCCGTCTGGGTTTCAACCTGGACCAGAAGGCAGAGTTCCTGATGGGCACGACGGCCGTAATCGGGGATCCGCCCGAACCGAGTGGCTCGGGTGAGGCCCGAAACGCCGCGAATGCCCTCGGGCGGATAGCGGATCGCCGCGACAGCGCTCTTCGCCTCGTCTGCGGATTGCACATAGGGGATGAGCAGCGATTGGGCGCCGAAGTCGAGCAGGCGCTTGATCAGCACGGCGTCGTTGCTGGCAGGCCGGACGACGGCCGAGACGGGGTAGGGCGCGACCGCCTGCAACTGGGCCAGCACCGTCAAGGGGTCGCCCGGCGAATGCTCGGTATCGAACAGCAGCCAATCGAAGCCCGACCCCGCCACCGCCTCGGCGGCGTAGGATCCGGGCAGGCTGCACCATAGCCCGAGCTGCCGTTGGCCCGCCGCCAGGGCGTGCTTGAACTTGTTGATGGGCAGATCCATGGCCGGCCCTCAGGTAAATGCCACGCCGATGCTGCCGAGCGGCCCGTAGTCGACCTGGATGACGTCCCCGGCGGCGATGTCCACCGGCCGCGTGAACGACCCAGCCAGGACGATCTGGCCCTTCTTCAGCCCGGCGCCGACGGCATGCAGCTTGTTCACAAGCCAGGCAATGCCGGCCGCCGGATGGCCCATCACGGCCGCGGACACGCCGGACTCTTCGATGATGCCGTTCTTCGACAAGGTCGCCCCGACCCAGCGGATGTCGATATCCATCGGCCGCACCGGCCGGCCGCCGACCACGATGGCGCCGAAGGCGGCGTTGTCGGCGATCGTATCGGTAATCGCGCGGGGCACCTCGGTGCGGTAGTCGATGATCTCCAGGGCCGGCACGACCAGGTCCGTGGCGCGCAGAACGTCATAGAGCCGCACGCCGGGCCCTTCCAGGTCCTCGCCCATCACGAAGGACAGCTCGACCTCCAGGCGCGGCTTCAGGAACAGGTCGGCGCGGATCTGGGCCCCGTCATTGAACAGGGCGTCATCCAGGATGCGGCCGTAATCGGGCTCGGTCATCTTCGAGGCCATCTGCATGGCGCGCGAGGTCAGGCCGATCTTGTGTCCGACCATCCGGGCGCCCTGCGCGATCCGCGCTTCGGCCCACAGGTCCTGGATCCGGTAGGCGTCCTCGATCTCCATGGCCGGATAGGTCTTGCTCAGCTGCGGCACCGCCATGCGCTCCTTCTCGGCGCGCAACAAGGACTCGGCGCCGGCACGGCGTTCGGCATCTGTCAGCATGATTCCTCCTTCACCCGATCGGTATTTATTTCGGGCCTATCTGATCGGCGCCTTGGGCAGAACTGCTTCGCCAGGCTCCATTACGTAGGTGTAGTCCAGCGAATACCACGGAACGGGAAGCCCTGCCTCCGAGGGGTGTGGCTGATCATGGCGGACGTAGTCGCCCATGAGCGCCCGGGTGACCCCGAACTGGACGTCGCTGTCGATATGCGGGTCCGTCGGGTCGTAGACTTGCGAGATCAAGACCTTGTACCCCGGCTTGACGATCAGCGCGTGCAGATGTGCCGGCCGATAGGGGTGGCGGTTCTGGGCCGCAAGCAGTCGACCGACGACGCCGTCCGTCGGGATCGGGTAACCGATCATTTTGACCGTCCGGAACCAGAAGCGCCCGTCGGCATCGGTCGTGAACTTGCCGCGCAGGTTCATGTCCGCCTGCTCGGGATCCTGGTTCTCGTAGAACCCGGCTGGCGAGGCGTGCCAGATGTCGACGTCGGCGCCGGCGATCGGCAGCCCGGCCCGGTCGACGACGCGGGCGGTGACCAGGAGCGGGTCGCCCGGTGTCGGCGAGCGGATAATTGTCCCGCCGTTCGCGACGCGCGGGGCGTTCAGGCGCCAAAACGGACCGAGCAACGATTGCGAGGTCTCCGTCGCACCGTTGTCGCCATTGTTCAACAGACAGACGAGCGACGACACGCCCAGCGATCCGGCCATGAGCACCGCTTCGTTATGGCTGTCGGTCGTCAGCTGGCCGATCTGGTTGAGGATCGCCGCCGCCTCCCGAAACTCGGCCTCGGTCAAGCGCACGTCGCGGATGAAGGCGTGCAGATGCTTGACCAGGGAGATCATGATCTCCCGCAGCCGCGGGTCGCTCGTCCGCGCCATGACGGCCAGGGCGTCCACCGTCACATCCTGCTGATTTTCTAGGATCATCCTGCCTCCTGCGGGGGACGTGTCGCAGATAATCGATTATCTGTCAATCCACCGATCATGCATGCTATCATCGACTTGACAGGGAAAATCGTTGAACCTATTGGTTTCCGTAGCGCGTGGGTGGAATGCCCGGCCAGCGGGCAACGAGATCGAGGGGAGGCAGAGGAATGGCAGCTGGCCACGGCACCCTTGCAGGCGAGGCCGTTCCCCGCCCATGAGTGTGTCCTTCGACCTTCGGGACGGCCTCGGCGCGGCTGACGCCAAGAATACAAAGGCGTCGGTGCTGACGGATCGGCTGCGGGAAGCCATCCTGTCCGGCGAACTCATGCCCGGGACCAAGATCAATCTCGAGCTGGCCCGTCGCCAGTTCGACGTGAGCTTGAGCCCGCTTCGGGAGGCGCTGGCCAGGCTTATTGCCGTGGGATTGGTCGAGCTGCACGACAACCGCGGCTATTCCGTAGCGCCGGTCTCCCAAAGCAATCTCGGCGAGATCACCAAGCTGCGAATGGAATTTGAATCACTGGCGCTGAGCGCGGCGATCGCCAATGGCGATCTGCGCTGGGAAAGCGACGTGATGCGATCCCTGCACCAAGTCAGTGGCACGGTCCGCGATCCGGCCGACCCAAAGACGTTGGAAGCCTGGGAAGAGGCCCACCGCGATTTCCATATGTCGTTGTTGGCCGGCTGCGGCATGCCGTTGCTGCTGAACTTCTGTCTCGTTCTGCACAATCTGAACGACCGCTACCGCCGGGTCTTCCTGGTGGCGAGCGGCGGCGATCGGAATGTCGGCAACGAGCATGCCGAGATTGCCCGCGCGGCCACGGCGCGCGACACGGCCCAGGCCTGCGCGAAGCTGCGCGAGCATATCCATCGCACCGGCACCAACTTGCGCGACCGGCTTTCCGACAGGCTGCAGCCATGAACGCCTCGAAGGCGACACCGCTTGGGCTCGCGCACTTCACGACGATCGATGTGCCGCCGCTCGACCTTGTGACGATGGCCGCCGGCATCGGCTACGCGGCGATCGGATTGCGACTGTTTCCGGCGTTCCCGGGCGCCCCCTATTACGAGATTCCGGCCGGCACGGCGGCGATGCGCGCAGTCCGCGCGCGGCTCGCCGACACCGGCGTCGCGGTCTGGGACATCGAATTCCTGACCCTGGACGACGGCTTCGCCATCGATCCTTTAAGGCCCGTGTTGGACAGTGCCGCCGAATTGGGGGTGCGCCGGGTCAGCGTCTGCGGCGACATTGCGGACCTCGGCCGAATGGCCGCAACGCTGGGCTCGTTGGCCGACGCCGCCGGCGCCGTCGGGCTGTCGGTCGACCTGGAAGTCATGCCCTGGCGCCAGGTGTCGTCGGTCGCCATCGCATGCGACGTCCTCCAGCGGGCGGGCCGCTCCAATGTCGGCCTCCTCGTGGATGCCCTCCACCTCTCACGATCGGGCGGCGCGCCCGCAGATCTCAAAACCGTGCCGGCGAACTGGCTACGCAGCGCGCAGCTCTGCGATGCCGGCGCCGTGCGCCCGACCACGACCGACGAGTTGATCCGGGAAGCGCGCGGTGGTCGGCTGCCTCCGGGAGAGGGCGCCCTGCCGTTGGGACAGCTGCTCGCCGCGCTGCCGGCCGATGTCGTTCTGTCTGTCGAAGTTCCGAATGCAGGCCATCCACCCGAAGTGCATGCCCGGCGTGTCTATGACGCCGCCCGACGAGTTCTCACCGCTTGATGCCTGATCGTCCTCCAGCCGGCAATGCCGGCTGAACGAGGGGAACGCTGTTGAACTATTCGCTTGATTTTACACCCGTCATCGACGGGCTGCCCGATCTGTTGCTTGGCTGCCTGGGCACCCTGGGCCTGGCCTTGGGCGGGATGATCCTGGCCACGGTGATCGGCATCGGCGGTGTCGTTCTGCGCGCGAGCCGCATCGCGGCCATTCGCTGGATGGTCATCGGATTTGTCGAGCTGATCCGCAACACGCCGTTCCTGGTTCAAATCTACTTCATCTTTTTTGCGCTGCCGCTGGCCGGCATCCGTCTCGATCCGACGCCGACCGCAATCATCGCCCTTGGCTTGAACGGCGGCGCCTATGCGATCGAGATTATCCGCGGCGGCGTCCAATCGATCAGCAAGGGACAGGTGGAGGCGGGCTTGGCGCTCGGCCTGCACCGCGCCCAAGTCTTTCGGCTCATCGTGCTGAAACCGGCACTGCGAGCGATTTATCCATCGCTGACCAGCCAGTTCATCCTGCTTACCCTGACAACGAGCATCGCGGCAGCCGTATCCGCTTATGAATTGACCTCCGTAGCACAGTTGATCGAGAACGCATCATTCCGAAGCTTCGAGGTGTACGGCACGATCACTGTCCTCTATTTTATCATGTCGTGGCTGATGATGAGAGTCTTCGACGCAATCTCGCTTCGTTACCTCAGCTATCCGACGAAGTAGGAGGCGATCGATGGGCGCCGGAGAATTCATGTTCCTGATGCGCGGCCTCCAGTGGACGCTGGGGCTGTCGGCGATCGGATTTGCTTGCGGGGCCGTTGCCGGTCTTGGCGTGGCGCTGGCGCGAACTGCCGAGACGCCGCTGCTGCGGCGGCTGACCGCCAGCTACATCGCGCTGTTCCAGGGCACGCCCCTGCTGATGCAGTTGTTCATCACCTACTATGGCCTGGCGCTGGTCGGCATCCGGCTCGATGCCTGGGCGGCGGTCACGGTGGGCTTCACGCTGCATGCCAGCGCGTTTCTCGGGGAGATCTGGCGCGGCGCGATCGAGGCCGTGCCGCGCGGCCAGACCGAAGCGGCCAAGGCCCTGAGTCTCGGCTACGTGTCGCGGATGAAGGATATCGTGCTGCCGCAGGCACTGCGGATCTCGTTGCCGGCGACGATCGGGTTCCTGGTGCAACTGATCAAAGGCACATCCCTGGCGGCCTTCGTTGGTTTCACCGAACTGGCGCGATCCGGCAGCCAGTTATCGAACCAGATCTTCAAGCCCTTGCTCGTATTCGGGATCGTGGGCGCTCTTTATTTCATCATGTGCTGGCCGTTGTCGCTATATGGTGCCCGGCTGGAACGCAAGCTTGCCGCCGCCGACCGCTGACCGGCCGCGGCCAAGGATAGCAAAAGCCCAACCAACGAGAGGAGACACCATCATGGACATCGCAACGATCACACGCCGCCAAGCCCTGTTGGGCAGCGCCGCCCTGGTGGCCGCTTTGGCCGTCGCCGGCACCGCCCAGGCGATCACGCCCGACGAGATCAAGAAGAAGGGCAAGCTGGTGATCGGCATCCAGGGCGACAATGTCCCCTGGGGCTTTGTCAGTTCCAGCGGGCAGGTGCAGGGCATCGACGCCGATATGGGCAACCTGTACGCCAAGGAACTGGGCGTGACCGTCGAGTTCGTGCCGCTGGAAGTCGCCAACCGGATCCCGGCCTTGACCTCGGGACGCGTCGACGTGCTGTTCGCGACCATGGCCATGCTGCCGGAGCGGGCCAAGGCGGTCCAGTACAGCAAGCCCTACGTCGCCAACACGATCTACCTGGTGGCGCCAAAAACCGCCGACATCAAGACCAACGCCGACATGGCCAAGTTCGTGATCGGCGTGCCGCGCGGGTCGACGCAGGACATCGACATCACCAAGAATGCGCCGCCCGGCACGACCATCCGGCGTTTCGATGGTGACGCCGCAACCATCCAGGCGCTGATCTCGGGCCAGGTGCAGGCGGTCGGCGGCAACACCTTCTATGCCCAGCGGCTGAATGAGGCAAAGCCCAATACCTACGAGAACAAGCTGACGTTCAGCCGGATCTACAACGGCGCCTGCACCCGCCTCGGCGAAAAGGAAATCAACGCCTCGATCAACCAGTTCATCGACAAGATCAAGGCGAATGGCGAGCTCGCCAAGATCCACGAAAAGTGGATGGGTTCGTCGTTCACCGACTTTCCCGAAAAGGTCGACGGCGTTCCGTTTGTCGCCCCGTAGAACCGTATCGTGAGTGTAGGCCATGGCCGATGCGATGATTCTGATGCAAGGGGTCGAGAAGTGGTACGGGTCGCATCAGGTCCTGGCGGACATCAACCTGTCGGTCCGCGCGGGCGAGAAAATCGTCCTGTGCGGGCCGTCGGGATCCGGCAAGTCCACGCTGATCCGCTGCATCAACCATCTTGAACGCTATTCGAAAGGCCGGATCGTCGTTGACGGCACCGAACTCGGCGACGACGCGC
>CAZEFK010000026.1:44503-44728 GCA_964511405.1 uncultured Comamonadaceae bacterium
CATGGTGTTCCAGCAGTTCAACCTGTTCCCGCATCTGACCGTCCTGCAGAACTGCGCCTTGGCGCCCATGCGGGTGCGGAAACTGTCGAAGGCCGACGCCGAAGGCCGGGCCCTCGGGCTGCTGGCGCGCGTGAAGATCCGGGATCAGGCGAACAAGTACCCTGCTCAGCTGTCCGGTGGCCAGCAGCAGCGCGTCGCGAACCCCCGGGCGCTCTGCATGGAACC
>CAZEFK010000027.1:0-44708 GCA_964511405.1 uncultured Comamonadaceae bacterium
GGGCCATGGCGACGCAGTCCGTGGGCTCGCCGGGGCGCGCGAGCAGCGCTGCCTCGCGCCAGCGGATGTCGGCCAGCCGCGGCCGCCCGCCCAGATCCAGGCGCTCGCCCGCGGCCAGCGCCGCCAGCATCGGCGAGGGCGCGGTCTCAACCGTCACGGGTGATCCTCTGCGCGGCGCTCAGGTCCAGTCGTCGCTGCCGCCGCCGCTGCTGCTGTCGTCGAAGCTGGTGTCGTCCGGCTGGTAGCTGGCGTCGGAATAGCCGCCGGCATCGCCATATCCCTGGTCGCCGGGCCCGATCGAGTCGGCGACCTCGCTGGCGCCGGTGCCGGCATTGTCCCAGGCGTTGTCGGGGCGGCCGGCGCCGCCGCCATGCGAGTCGCCATAATAATTGTTCACCGTCTCTTCGACGATTTCGGGCCGGGCGAAGCCGGCATCGGCCAGTCCTGGGCCGAACGGGCCGGAATTGTGGTGCAGCAGGCTCGAGATGCCTTCGAACAGCAAGGCGCCGCCGGCGACCCCCGCGGCGGTCTGGATCGCGCCGCGCAGGAAGCCGCCGCCCGCCGAGGGCGCCATCTGGGCGGTCGGCGGATAGGCCGGTGGCGGCTGATAGGCCGGCTGCGGGGCATAGCCGGGCTGGGGGGCATAGCCGGGCTGGGGGGCCGCGGCGCGCGGGCCCCAAGGGCTGATCGCCGGGCTGATCGCCGGTTGGGGCGCCGGTTGGCTGCCGCCGCCGAGCAGCCGGCCCAGGAAGCTGCCGCCCGACGGCTGCGGCTGGGCCTGCGCCTGCTGGCGCGCCACCGCCACCTGCTGCTCCAGTTCGGCGATCTTGGCCTGGGCGTTGGCCAGGGCATGGTCCTGAACGAGCACGGTCTGCACCAGCAGGTACGGGGCGCTCGGCAGCGCCATCACCTGGTTGCGGATGAACTGGTCCGCTTCCGGGTCCTTCGCCACCGTGTCGGCTGCCTTGAGGCGCTGAAACAGGTTGGCAATCAGGTCGCGTTCTTCGGGCGTCATGGCTGGAGCTCCAAGCCGTTCCTGGCCCAAGAGATGGGGGTGCGGCGCGGCAAGGTTCAAGCCAAATCAGCGGCCGACGGCATAGCCCTGCATGCCGCGGGGATTGGCCGCGGCCTTCAGGACCGCGCCGTCGCGCGCCGCCGCCGACAGCCGGCCCAGCGACCAGTCGCCGCCGACCTCGACGTCGTGGCCGCGGCGCTTGAGCTCCTGGACCGTGGCCGCCGGGAGCCGGCCCTCGACGATCAGCTTGGCCGGGCGCGCGGCGCGCGGCCAGAACGAGTTCGGCCAGTGCTCGGAGGTGAAGGCCGGCGCCTCGATCGCCTGCTGCAGGGTCATGCCGTGATGGACGTGGCGCAGGAAGAACTGCACCGACCATTGGTCCTGCTGGTCGCCGCCGGGCGTGCCGAAGGCCAGGTAGGGCTTGCCGTCGCGGGTGGCGAAGGACGGCGTGAGGGTGGTGCGTGGCCGCCGCTTCGGCCCCAGCGCCGACGGCGATGCCGGATCCAGCCAGAACATTTGGCCGCGCGTGCCCAGGCAGAAGCCGAGGCCCGGGATCGCCGGCGAGCTCTGCAGCCAGCCGCCCGAGGGCGTGGCCGAGACCATGTTGCCCCAGCGGTCGATGACGTCGATGTGGCAGGTGTCGCCGCCGGTGGCGCCGTCCCGGCGCACGGTCGGCTCGCCGGCGGTGCCGCCCGGGAAGGCGGGCGCGGCCGCGGCGCGCCGTTCGGCCCCGGCGTCGCGCCAGCCCGGCCGGCCGTCGACGGTGCCGGGCCGCAACGCGCGGCTGGCCTCGGCGCCGACCAGCGTGCGTCGCTCGGCGTTGTAGGCGTCGCTCAGCAGGCCCTCCAGGGGCACGTCGGCGAAGGCGGGGTCGCCATAGAAGCCGTCGCGGTCGGCGAAGGCGAGCTTGGCGCACTCGACCACCGTGTGCACGAAGTCGGGGCCGAGCGGGTCCATGGCGCCCAGGTCGAAGCCCTTGAGCAGCGCCAGCTGCTGCAGGAACACCGGACCCTGGCTCCACGGCCCGGCCTTGAACACGGTATGGCGGCCATAGTCGTAGCGGACCGGCTCCTCATAGCTCGCCGACCAGTCGGCCAGGTCCTGGCCGGTCAGCAGGCCCTTGTGCCGGCCGCCGGAGACGTCCCGGACCTCGGCGTCGCGGAGAAAGCGATCGATCGCCTCGGCCACGAAGCCGCGGTACCAGGCGTCGCGCGCGGCGTCGAACTGGGCCTCGCGGCCGCCCTTGGCCATGGCCTCGCGCACCACCCGCTCATAGGTTTCGGCCAGCACCGGGTTGCAGAACCGGCCGAGCGCCTCGGGCGGCGCGCCGCCGGGCAGCCAGATCGCCGCCGAGCTCGGCCATTCCGCCTGGAACATCGCCTGGACCTCGGCGATGGTGTTGACGATGCGCGGCACCAGCGGGCAGCCGGTGCGGGCATAGCCGATCGCCGCCTCCAGGATCTCGGCCACGGTCATCGTGCCCTGGTCGCGAACCAGCTGCATCCAGGCATCGAAGGCGCCGGGTACGGTCGCCGGCAGCAGGCCGGTGCCGGGGATCAGGTCCAGCCCCAGGCCGCGGACCCGCTCGATGGTGGCGGCGGCCGGGGTTACGCCCTGGCCGCACAGGGTGCGCACCCGGCCTTCGCTTTCGCGCCAGAACAGGATCGGCACTTCGCCGGCCGGCCCGTTGAGGTGCGGCTCGGCGATCTGCAGCACGAAGGCGGTGGCGGCCGCGGCATCGAAGGCATTGCCGCCGCGCTCCAGGATGCCCATGCCGGTGGCCGAGGCCAGCCAATGGGTCGAGGCGACCATGCCGAAGGTTCCGACCAGCTCGGGACGGGCGAGGAAGGCGGGGGCTTCGGCCATGACGGGGCTCTCTCCGTGAAGACAGACGTCTGACCAAAATCCGGTTTCCTGTCCCGCGCAAGCGGTTTCCGCGCATGGCGGCGGTGCGCCGGGACGGCTTCGCGGGGACGGGTAGCGGCGTATGGTGGCCGACATGACCGCGTCAGCCGTCTCCGTGCCGCGCATGACCTTGGGCACCCTGGGCATTGCCCTTGCCGGCCTGTTGGCCTGGTCGTCGGCGTTCGCGGCCATTGCCGACGCGTTGCGCAGCTTTCCGCCCGGCGTGCTGGCGCTGCTGCGCTTCCTGGTGGCCAGCGCCGGCTATCTGGCCTGGGCGATCGCCGGCGGCATCCGACGGCCGGCGCGGGCCGACCTGCCGGCCGTGGCCGGGCTGGGCGTGCTTGGTATCGGGCTCTACCAGGTGCTGCTCAATGTTACCGAGCAGACACTGCCGGCCGGCGCCACGGCGATCCTCATTTCCCTGATGCCGGTGTTCGCGGCCGTGATCGGCCGGCTGGCGTTCGGGATCCCGGTCGGGCTGCGCGGCTGGCTGGGCATGGCCGTCGCCTTCGCCGGCGGCGTGCTGGTCAGCCTGGGGGCCGGCGCGGCGATGCGGTTTCCGCCTGGTTCGGTGATCGCGCTGGCCGCCGCGCTGGTGACGGCCGCCTATTTCACGCTGCAGAAGCCGCTGCTCCGGCGCCTGCGTCCCATCGACTTCGCCGCCTGGGCCACCTGGTCCGGCACCGCCGCGCTGCTGCTGGCCTTCGGGCCGGCGGCGCCCGCGGCGCTGGCCGCCGCCGACGGCCCGGCGATCGGCGTGGTCGTGTTCCTGGGCCTGGTCCCGGCCCTGGTCGGCAACACCTTGTGGACGATGGCCCTGGCCCGGGCGCCGATCGCCCAGGTGACGGCGCTGGTCTACCTGCAGCCGGTGATGGCGATCGCGATCGCCTGGGCGTGGCTGGGCGACGCGCCGCGCTGGCTGTCGCTGGGCGGCGGCGCGGTGGCGATCGCCGGGGTGTTCCTGGTCAACACCCGACGCGGCTAGCTACCGACGACCAGAGGCGCGGTCAGGCGGCGCAGGCAGGCGATCACGCTGAGCGGCGTCAGCAGGCCGGTGCGCGGATTGTCCGGCGACGGCAGGTTCTCGATGGTCATGGTGAAGCGGGCGGCGGCGGCCTCGACCTCGACCCGGTGGAGGTTGCGGGTCACGGTCGGGTCGGCCCAGATCTCGAGCTCGGTGCGGTCGGGGCCGATGCCGGCCAGCGCCAGGGCCGCGGCGACGTTGACATTGGCCGGGAAGCCGCGGGCGCCGTCGCGCGCCGAGCCGGCGAACACCCGGGTCGGCGCGGTGACGGTGCCGACGTCGATGCCGCGCTCGGCCAGGTAGGGCGCGCCGGCCAGGCCGCCGGGCGGCTTGCGCGTGACCAGCCGGATGCGCTCGACCGGTCCTTCCGCGGCGGCGCGCACCGCGTCCAGCCCGAGCAGGGCGCCGGTCGCCAGGATGATCCGGCCGCCCCGGGCCGCCGCGCGATCGACCAGGTCGAAGCGCGCCAGCAGGGCGGCGCCGCTGACCGTGACGACGGTCCGCCCGGCGTCGACTGCGGCTTCGATGACATCGGGCGCCGCCGCGGCCGGCACCGTCTCGACCACCACCTGGGCGCGCTCGGCCAAGCCGGCGGCATCGGTCACCGCCACGGCGTCGCCGCCCGGCAGCCCGGCCAGGGCCGTCCGGGCGCGGTCCGGCGTGCGGCCGGAGACCGCGACCAGGGTCAGGCCCGGGATGCCCACGGCGAGCGCGCGCGCCACCGCCGAGCCGATCGCACCAAGCCCGGCCACGCCGACCGTCAACCCCATATGCCGCTCCCTCGATTGACCGTCGTCCGGCTTCGCGGCAGGGTCGAGGGCGCGACCGCCGCCGACGCTTTGCGAGGGACCTGGACCCGTGGACATTCAACGCCCGTACCTTCTATTCCTCGGCGATGCGCCTGACCAGCTGGCCGCCAAGACGGCGCAGGGCATCGCCCAGTGGCGGCCCGACTGGTGCCGGGGCCAGATGCGCATGCCGGGCTGCCAGGCCGACCTCAAGCTGCCCGACATAAGCCTGGAGCAGGCGGCCGAGGCCGGGGTCAAGACCCTGATCCTGGGGGTCGCCAACCGCGGCGGCGTGATCCCGCCGCAGTGGCGCCAGACCCTGGTCCGCGCCCTGGCGCTGGGGCTGGACATCGCCAGCGGCCTGCACAGCCGGCTGACCGACATGCCTGAGGTGGTCGAGGCGGCGCATCGGCACGGCCGCCAGCTGATCGACGTGCGCCACCCGACCCAATCGTTTGCGGTCGGCACCGGCGCCAAGCGCCCCGGCCTGCGCCTGCTGACCGTCGGCACCGACTGCTCGGTCGGCAAGATGTACACCAGCCTGGCGCTGGAGGCCGAGATGCGCCGGCGCGGCTTGAAGGCCGACTTCCGGGCCACCGGCCAGACCGGGATCTTCATCGCCGGCTCCGGCGTGTCGATCGACGCCGTGGTCGCCGACTTCATCTCTGGCGCCGTCGAGTGGCTGACGCCGGCGCATGACGGCGACCACTGGGACCTCGTCGAGGGGCAGGGCTCGCTGTTCCACGCCTCCTATGCCGGGGTCAGCCTGGGCCTGCTGCACGGCGCCCAGCCCGATGCGCTCGTGGTCTGCCACGAGCCGGGCCGGCCCCATATGCGCGGGCTGCCGCATTACCGCCTGCCCAGCCTCAAGGACTGCATCGAGGCCAACCTGCAGGCCGCGCGCCTGACCAATCCGGCCGCGGCCTGCGTCGGCATCAGCCTCAACACCGGCGCGCTGCTGCCCGCCGAGGGCGAACGGCTGATCGCGGAGACCGCCGACGCCCTGGGCCTGCCGGTGGTGGACCCGCTGGTCACCGGTGTCGGCGCCATCGTCGACCGGCTGCCGGCCTGATGCCGCTCACGCTTACCCTGACGCCGGAGCGCTGGCGGCTGCGTCAGCCCTTTACGATCTCGCGGGGCAGCCGCACGCACGCCGAGGTGATCCGGGTCGAGCTGACGGACGGCCGCCATCGCGGCCGCGGCGAGGCATCGCCCAACGCGCGCTACGGCGAGACGGTCGAGTCGACCCTGGCAGTGCTGTCGGGCCTGGACGCGGCCCTGGCGGCGGACCTGGACCGGGCCGGGCTGCAGGCGGCGCTGCCCCACGGCACCGCCCGCAATGCCCTGGATTGCGCGTTCTGGGACCTGGAGGCCAAGCGCAGTGGACGGCGCGCCTGGGACCTGGCGGGGCTGGCACCGCCGCCCGACGTCACGACGGTGTTCACCATCAGCCTGGGGCCACCCGCGACCATGGCGGCCGATGCCGCCGCGGCCGCCGGCCGGCCGGTGCTGAAGCTGAAGCTTGGCGGCGCCGGCGACGACCTGGAGCGCGTGGCGGCGGTACGCCAGGCAGCCCCCGCGGCCCGGCTGATCGCCGACGCCAACGAGGGCTGGACGCTGGAGCAATGCCGGGCCGGGCTGCCGCGGTTGAAAGCGCTGGGGGTCGAGCTGCTGGAGCAGCCGCTGCCCCAGGCCGAGGACGCCGGCCTGGCCGAGTTCGAGCACGCGATCCCGATCTGCGCCGACGAGAGCGTGCATGATCGCGCCGATCTCGACCGCCTGGCCGGCCGCTATGAGTTCGTCAACATCAAGCTGGACAAGACCGGCGGCCTGACCGAGGCCTTGGCTCTGGCGGAAGCGGCGCGGGCGCGTGGCTTCGGCCTGATGGTCGGCTGCATGCTGGGTACCTCGTTGGGCATGGCCCCGGCCCAGCTGGTCGGCGGCCTGTGCCGCTTTGTCGACATCGACGCGCCGCTGCTGCTGGCCGAGGATCGCACGCCGCCGCTGGCGATCGCCGGCAGCCGGGTCAGCCCCCCGGCGCCGGAGCTGTGGGGGTGACGCGCTCTTAGCCGAACAGGCTGTCGATGTCGGCCTGGCTGACGCCGCGGTTGCCGACCTGCGGGCCGTTGAGCAGGGCGGCGTCCTTGTCCTCGGGCGTCAGCTGCGGCACCGGCAGGTCGGCGAAGCTGTCCTCGCCCAGCCGCTCGATGATCGCCTCGACGCGCGCCTCGACGAAGCTCAGGGTCTTGACCACGTTGGCGACGCGCTGGCCGGTGATGTCCTGGAACGAGCATTCGGTGAAGAGCTGCGCGACCAGATCGTTCAGGCGATTGATGTCGGCGGCCGCGTCCGGATCCGCCTGCATCCGCTGCTCCAGCGACGCCGCGACGTCGCCGATCTGCTCGGCGGTCGCCAGGATGCCGTTGGTGGCCCCTTCGGTTGCGGCCACGATGGCATCCAGCTCGACCGCGGCGGCGTTCAGGCGATCCTCGGACGCGAAGGGATGGCGGACTTCGGCGACTTCGCCTTGGACAGCCCGCAGCAGCGTCCGCAGCTCGGTGAGCTCGGCGGCCAGGTCGGGTTTGGTCATATCAGTCATGGGCACCCCCACGGCGAGCCGGCCCGATCATCGTAGGCAAGTCTCTGTAAAAAGTTAAGACGCTATTAGGCTATTCTGAGTAGGTCGAGCGCCTTGCCTCCGGTGCGGACGCGAAACAGGGAACGGCGCTACGCCGGAAGCGGGTATCAGGCTCTGGTATCCTATCACATGTTGAATTAGGCAATATTTTCTAGCATACATCCAGTGTCTCATTGATCTCGTATTCAAGCTGCTGCCCCAATTGCCGCCGATCCGGTGGCAATCGGCAATCGTCTTGGAGGGTTTCATGAATTCGTCAAATATGAATAACGGAACTGGCATGAACCGGCGGCGGCTGTTTGGCACGGGCGCGGCCGTGACCTTGTCCAGCGCGGCGATTGCCTTGATGGGCGGCCTGACCAGCCGTCCGGCATTTGCGGCCGGCGACGCGGCCTCGGACGTGAAGATCCTGAACGTGGCCCTGGGCCTGGAGCACGAGGCGATCGCCGCCTACCAGCTGGGCGCGGAGAGCAAGCTGCTGCAGCCGGCCGTGCTGAACGTCGCCGTGCTGTTCCAGAGCCACCACAAGGGCCATCGCGACGCCATCGTCGACACCATCAGGAAGCTGGGCGGCACGCCGGTCGAACCCAAGTCGATGGCCGACTACGCGACCGCGCTGAACGCCGCGTCGATCAAGAGCCAGACCGACGTGCTCAAGCTGGCCGAGCGCCTGGAGAAGGGGGCGGCCAACGCCTATCTGGGCGTGATCCCGTCGTTCGGCGACAAGGCGCTGGCGCAGGTCTGCGGCCGCCTGGCCGCCGACGAGGCGATGCACTGGACGGCCCTGGCCGGGGCCCTGCAGGACACCCTGCCGACGCAGCCGCTGAGCTTCGGCGCCTGATCCAGCCGGCTCTGGCGGCTGGCCGCAGGGCCGGCCGCCGGAGCCGCCCCTAGCGGAATGTCCTGCCCATGATGCTTCGACTTGTTTGGTTTGCCGCAGCCTTGCTGGCGGCGCCCGCGGCCATGGCCGGCCCGGGCGATCCCGGCCGCGGCCAGGACGCCTGGGAAGACCATTGCACCGGCTGCCATTCCATGGATAGCGACCGCACCGGCCCGCACCATCGCGGCGTGATCGGCCGCAAGGCCGGCAGCGTTCCCGGCTTCGATTATTCCGATGCGCTGAGCCATGCCGGGTTCGTCTGGACCACTGATCTGGTCGAGAAATGGCTGACCAATCCCGAGGCCCTGGTGCCCGGCCAGAAGATGAACTACCGCATCAACGATCCGCAGATGCGCGCCGACATCGCCAGCTATCTGGCCCGCGAATCCAAGCGCTGAACCCAAATGCTGACTGCCGTCACGATCCGGCCGGGTCGCGGGCGCCGAGGAGCCGGTCCAGGTCCTGCTGCTCGTTGCGCGTGAGCGACCCGGTGGTGCGGTACCAACTGGCGATCGCCTCGACCCGGGCGCGGGCATGGGGCTCCAGCCCGGCGGCCAGCAGCCGGTCGATCTGCGGATGGCCGGTCACGCGCGGCGCCCCGGCGCGGCCGGCCTCCGCTGCCGGCGGCGCTGGCGTGTGGCCGCGCAGGGCGGCCAGCTCCGCGGCCTGGGTGCGGGCGATCCGCTCCCACGATTCGGCTGTGCGCTCGGCCTCCTGGCGGCGCCGCACTTCTGCGGCATAGCGGGCGGGCAGGCCGAGGGCGGCGCCCCAGGAGCGGCCGCCGCGCGCCAGCACCGCATCCCAGTCCAGCCCCTCGGCCACCAGCAGGGCGGTGGCACGCCGCGCCGCCGCCACGACTTCGCCGTCGTGGCTGCTGCTGAGCAGGGACAGGAGCTTGATCAGGCGATCGCGCGCACCGGCATCCATCGGGCCATCCCGCCGCCGAACAAACGGCGAACCGAACGAGCGTCGATGGGATTCCGACCGCTGTCAAAAGAAATAGGCGGCCGTCACACGGCGAAGCCGACGGCACGCAGGTCGGCCGCCAACTGGTCCGGCGCGGTGAAGTGGATGGCGTGCATGCCGGCGACCCGCGCGCCCTCGACATTATGCGCCACGTCGTCGATGAACAGGCAGTCGCCGGCAGCCAGCCCGTAGCGCCGGCACAGCAGGTCGAAGATCGCCCGTTCGGGCTTCAGCAGCTTCTCCACGCCCGATACCACGATGCCCCGGAAGTGGCGCAGGAACGGCATGGCCGGCCGGGCCTCCTCGAAGGTGTCGGCGGCCCAGTTGGTGATGGCGTAGAGCGGTACGCCGGTTGCCGCCAGTCGCTCGAGGATGGCGACGGTGCCCGCGATCGGGCCGCCGATCATCTCGATCCAGCGCGCCCGGTAGGCCTCGATCAGCGGCCGGTGGGCGGGGAAGCGGTCGACCAGCAAAGCGGTCGCCGCGGCCCAGTCGCGGCCGCGGTCCTGCTCCAGGTTCCAGGCGCCGGTGCAGACCGTGCTGAGGAAGTGCTCGCGCTCGGCGTCGTCGGCGATCAGCTGGCGATAGAGATGGCGCGGGTTCCAGTCGACCAGGACGCCGCCGAGGTCGAAGACGATGGTGCTGGGTGCGGGGCGGAGACCGGCATGGGGCATCGGGGACGGGCGCTTTCCGTGCGACGGGTTGGAGTGGCCGGTCAGTCGCTGGACGAGCCGGCCGTGGGACGGCCTGCCACCATGGCGATCGCCTGGGCGTCGTCAAGGGGCACGGCGCGATGGGCCGGCAGGCGCACGGTCGCCGTGGTGCCGACGCCGAGCTCGCTGCGGAGCTCCAGGGTGCCGCCATGTTCCTCGGCCAGCGACTTGACCAGCGGCAGGCCGAGGCCGGTGCCCGGCAGCTTGCGCGCCAGCGAGCTGTCGAGCTGGGTGAACGGCGCCAGGGCCTTGGGGATGTCGGCCGGGTCCATGCCGATGCCAGTGTCGGCGACCACGATCAGCAGGCTGCCGTCGGCGTCGCGCCGGGTGGCCAGGGTGACGCGGCCGCCGGGGCGGGTGAACTTGACGGCGTTGGTCAGCAGGTTCAGCAGCATCTGCTTGAGCAGGCGGGCATCGGCGTACGCCGCCGCGGCACGCGGATCGACGTCGACGACGACGCTGATCCGGCCACGGCTGGCGCGGTCGCGCAGGAGCCGCCAGGTGGCGTCGATGGCGCGGCGGATGTCGATGACGGTCTCGCTCAGCTCGATCTTGCCGGACTCGACCTTCGACAGATCCAGGATGTCGTTGATCACCTCGAGCAGGTGCTCGCCGCTCATGTGGATGTCGCGCATATAGTCCAGGTAGCGCGGCGTGCCGATCGGGCCCAGCAGCTGCTGCTTGACGATCTCGGAGAAGCCGATGATGGCGTTGAGCGGCGTGCGCAGCTCATGGCTCATGTTGGCCAGGAAGTTGGTCTTGGCGCGGTTGGCGAGCTCCGCCTGGTTCTTGGCCGCCTCCAGCACGGCCTCGATGCGCTTGCGCTCGGTCATGTCGATGAAGGTGCACACCACGCCGCCGTCGGCGAGCGGACGGCGGCGGATTTCGACGACGCGGCCGGTGCGCCAGGTGCGCTCCAGGCTGGCTTCGGCCGGCGCCGCCAGGTCGGCGATCACCGTCGGCGTGCCGTCGATGCGGCCGGGCTGGCCGGTGCCGTCGGCCCACCAGGCTTGGAGGCTGGCGAGGCGCAGGCCGGGCTGCAGGATGCCGGGCGGCATCTCGAACATGTTTTCGAAGCGACTGTTCCACACCACCAACCCGCGGTCGCGATCGACCATGACCAGGCCCTCGCCGATGCTGTCGAGGGTGGTGGCCAGGATCTCGCGCTGGCGCGAGAGGCTCGCCTCGCGCGACATGAGATCGGTGACGTCGATCGAGATTTGCACCCGGCCGCCGGCGTCCAGCCGGTGGTCGAATATCTGCAGCCGGCGGCCGTCGGCCAGGCTGAAGCCGAAGCTGCCGCCGCCGCGGTGCCGGTGCGCCAGGCGTGCGACCACGCGGCCCGCGTCGGGAACGAGGCCGTGGGCGACGGCGGCGTCGACCAGCGTGCGGTAAGCCACCCCTGGCTGCAGCAGGTCGGCCAGGGCGGCGAACTGATCGCGATAGGCGCGATTGCCCAGGACGAACCGCTCGTCGGCATCGAACAGGGCGAAGCCGGCCGGCAGCTCGTCGATCGCGCTCTGCAGCGCCGGCGGGGCGGGCGGCTCGGCCATGGCGAAGCCGGCGCCGTGAAAGCCTCGGAAGCGGCCGCGGCGGTCGACGACCGGCCGGCCGCTCAGGGCGTGGGCATGGGCGCGGCCGTCGAGCCCCCGGACAGTGCCGATCAGACGGTCGAACCGGCGCCGCGGCGCCAGCGCCTCGGCCGCCGGCCCGGCGATCAGCGTGCGCCACGGCTGGCCCCGCAGGTCCGCGCCGGCCACTCCGTCGGGTGGCCGCGAGACCCAGGACAGGCGGTGGTCGGCGTCGGTCTGCCAGAACCAGTCGCGGCCGCACTCGGCGAAATCGGCCCAAGTGCGCCGGCGCCAGCGGGCAAGCCAGCCCAGCAGCATCAGCCGGCTCCGATGGGTTTGCCACAAGGTGGCTGTCGCCAGGGATTCGGCGCGCCGCGGACGACAGGATTGGGCGAAAAGGCCGCCATCCGATATGAATCCAACGATCGTCTCACGCCGTGGCTGCGACGGCCGCCGCACCGAACATCACGATCCTAGTCCCCGGCGCCAGCCAGGTCTGTGGGCGGGATCAACCGCCGTTTAGGCAATTGCGCAAGCGTGCCTATGCCGGATGCCGGTATCGGGGCCATCATCCCGTCTAGTGACCGAGATCGCGCGGTTCCAGCGCGCCCAGGGCGGCGATCAGCTCCGCCAGATGGCCGGCCAGGGCCGGCAGCTGGGCGGTCGGCGCGAGCGCCGCCTCGTCCATGTACAGGCCGCGGTTGACCTCGATCTGGAGGGCGTGGGTGCGATCCTGCGGCCGGCCATAGTGGCGGGTGGTGAAGCCGCCGGCATAGGGGTCGTTGCGCACCACCCGGTAGCGGCGCCGGGCCAGGCACCGCTCGGCCGCTGCGGTGATGGCGGGGGCGCAGGCGGTGCCGAAGCAGTCGCCGAGGACGAAGCCGGCCTGGGCCTGGGTGGCCGGGCCGTGGGCGCCGGCCAAGCCGTCGCCGGCCGCGGCGCCGCTGGACGGCATCGAATGGCAGTCGACCAGGATGCAGAAGCCGAACTGGCGTACCGTCTCGTCGACCAGCCGCCGGAGGGCGGCATGGTAGGGCCGGTAGCAGGTTTCGATGCGCGCCTGGACGTCGGCATAGCGCAGCTTGCGGCCATAGATCTCGGCGCCGCTGGCGACCACCCGGGCGATCGTGCCGAGGCCGGCGGCGACCCGCGGGCTGCGGGTGTTGGCGAACGGCGGCAGCGGGTCCTCGAACATGCCGGGGTCGAGCTCGAACGGCTCGCGGTTGGGATCGCAATAGGCGCGCGGGAACAGGGCGTGGAGCAGGGGCGCGCCAAGGCGCGGGGCGGCGGCGAACAGCACTTCGACGAAGCTGTCTTCCGAGCGCCGGAGGGTCACCGGATCGAGCGCCGAGCTTGCAACAAAGTCCGGGGGATAGGCGCGCCCGCTGTGCGGCGACGCCAATACCAGGGGCAGCGTCTGGCGCTCGGGTGCCAGGAGCGCGAAGCCGCCGGGCGGGGCGTCGGGTCGTGTGAGCGCGGACGTCACGGGCTCCCATTTAAAGCCAAGGTCACACGCTTGTCATTGTAGTCGCGTCGGCGGCCGGCCGCGCGGGACGGCGCGCCGCAGCGCGCGACGGTGTGCGATCCCGCGAGGGCGCGCTTGCAATCGGTCCGCTGATCGACATAATGCGGGGCTCCGGCCGGGGCGGCCCACGCCGCTCCGACCCATCGACGACCGCGGGCCCTCGGGTCCAGGATCGGCCATGGGGGCGCGTAGCTCAGCGGGAGAGCACTACGTTGACATCGTAGGGGTCACTGGTTCAATCCCAGTCGCGCCCACCATTTTCAAGCCATTGAAATCATTTTAGAAAAGATGATCGGCTTCACTTTAAGCGGAGCTGAACGCTGGGGAAGCCAGGGAATGGCAACCTCGGGAACCAACCGGCACTGTCCTCAGGCTCTGGAGAGCGCAGCCGGTCGCCGACGATGCGCTTGAGCAACGAGAAGGCGGCCTTGGCCTGTTGCACGGCCTGTGAATAAGGCCTGGCCGACGGCGTGGTCGCGAGCCCGACTCGCATCGGTGTCCACGCCCAGTTCGTAGGCCGCCGCCCCTCTCAGATCGAGCAGCGTGAGGTCGCGGCTGGAGCTGATGGCGGTCAGGCACACCTGCTCCAGGTGAGGCCGGTAGAGGTATCGTCGTGACTTGCCCTCGAAGCGGTCGCGCACCACGGCCTCGGCGAACGCGGTGGAGAAATTGTCCGCCGCGTAGAGCACCCGGAAAGCATCCGACGGACTGGAGTATCGGCTGGAGCCGAAGCCAGCGCCGGCCGGTGTCGCCCGGTGTTTGGTGGGCAAGATGCGGGGCCAGTCCGAGAGACGCGCGGCGATCACCCGTTCACGAAGTTTGGACGGGACGAGCTTCACGCGTAGTCAAAGGTTCCTGCCGCTGCGCTCACGACGCCCTGGACGTCGCCTGCCGAGCGGAGATTTCAACCGCAGCCTGAGCCGCTCCCACGACACAGGGCTGCGTGACCCCGACAACCGGTTGGGCCCACAAAGCGCTTGAGCCTGTAGCAGCTACAGACTGTACCGTTCGTCCGATGAACGGAACAGGAGCGAGCCATGGTTGACGATGCATCCGGGATCGGCGCACCAGCAGCGGGGCGCACGCGCGAGATCGGCACGTCGGTCCTGACGCTGGGCGGGTTGGCCGCGGCGTTCGGGGCCGCATCCTGCTGCGCGCTGCCGATGACCCTCGGCCTGGTCGGTCTCGGCAGCGGCTGGCTGTTCCAGGTCGCGCTGGTCGCCGGCCCCTACCAATCCGCGCTGCTGTGGATCGCGCTGGTCTGTGTGGGAGTCGGCCTGGCGCTCGCCCATTGGCGCCGCCCGGCGGTGGTCTGCGCGACGGGCGGTTGCACGTCTTGGAGCCTGTGGGCGACCAGGGGCGGGCTGTGGCTCGCGACGGCGCTGATCGGCGGCGCGATGGTGTTCGGATGACCGCCGGGACCATCGTCATCTCGACGATCCGCTGCCCGCATTGCGGCCACGTCGCCGACGAGGCAATGCCGACCGACGCCTGCCAGGCATTCTATGACTGCCGCCGCTGCGGTGCCCTGCTTCGGCCCAAGGCCGGCGATTGCTGCGTGTTCTGCTCCTATGGCTCGGTGCCATGCCCGCCCATTCAGGCCAGCCGCGCGGCCGGGGACGGCCGGTTCTGTGCTGCGGGCTCGGCCTGCTGACGACCGGCGGCGCGACGCGGGTCAAAGCATGTAGCCGATGTCCGACGCGCCGGTCGGATAGCCGAAGATGGTGCTCTTGAGGTCGGCGGCGGTCAGCCCGTGGCGGATGGCCATGGCGAACAGGTTGATCACCGCGTCGGCGTCGGGGCCGACCAAGTGCGCACCCAGCAGCCGCTCGCTGCCAGCCTCGATCAGGATCTTGTGGCCGTATACCCCCTGGCGCACTCGGCGCGCGGTATACCATCCCGACGTCCGCGCCCGGTTGACCCGCAGCGGCAAGCCGTGGTCCCGGGCCTGGCGTTCGCCGAGCCCGACCGCGGCGATCGGCGGAACCGTGAAGGCGATGCTCGGCACCCCCAGATAGTTCGGCTGGTGTCGGTTGCCCTCGATCATGTTCCGGGCGGCGACGGTCGCATCGTGGCTCGCCACCGGCGTCAGCGCGGGCCCCTTCGCTGCCGCGTCGCCGGCCGCGTAGACGGCCGGATTGGAGACGCTCTGCAGGAAGTCGTTGAGCTCGATGCGGCCGTCCTTCGCGGCGACGCCGGCCGCGCCGAGGTCGAGCGGGTCGAGGTCCGGGCGGCGCCCTGCCGCGTGCACGACAAGGTCGGCGGTGATCACCGACTCCGAGGCGTGGCCGGAGACATGGACCGCGTACGCCCCGGCCTGCCGATCGATGCCGACGACGCGCGTGTTCATGCGCCGGTCGACGCCGATCGCGTCGAACGTCTCCATGAGCCAGCCGACCAGGTCCGGATCGAACGGCGTCAGCATCCGGTCCGCCTGCTCGATGATCGTGACCGACGCCCCGGCGCGCGCGGCGATGTGGGCGAACTCGGCGGCGATGTAGCCGCCGCCAAGCATCGCGATCCGCGGCGGCAGCTCGTCGAGGTCGAGGAACTCGGTGCTGGTGATGGCGTGCGCCTCGCCCGGGATGCCGAGGCGCATCGGCACGGCACCCACGGCGACGAGGATGAAGCGGCCCTCGAGCACCGCGTCCTCCACGGCGACACTGGCCACGGCGACACTGGTCGGTCCGCGGAAGCGCGCGCGGCCATGATAGGCATCGATCCCCGCCTCGGCGAACCGCCGCTCGGTTGCGGCCGGCACGGGCTCGGTGAAGCTGCGCTTGAACGCCACGAGGTCCCGCCAATCGATCGCCGGCCAATCGATCGCCGGCTGGGGCCCGGCGACGCCATGGCCGCGCAGCCGCCGCATGTGATCGATCGCCTCGGCGACGCCGACCAACACCTTCTTCGGATCGCAGCCGCGAAGCGCGCAGGTGCCGCCGAACGGCAGATGGTCGACCACCGCCACCCGCCATCCGGCCGAGCGGCATCGCGACGCGGCGACCGATGCCGCGGTTCCAGTCCCGATGACCACCAAGTCATACTGCTGTGTCAGGCCCATACTCAGCCCAACAGCAACACAGTCATTGCAGTTCCTTTATTGGGCCGATCATCTTGGCGTCGCTCGGCGATCAGCAATCTTCGGCACGATCGTCGGCGATCGGGCGATATGCCAATTTGCCCGGTTCGCTCGACATCGCCCCATGGGCGAGCGGCTCGTGCAGCCTGGGGATCTCGACAGCCCGGTGGATCGCCGTCAATCCCACCACGATAACCAGCAGCGCCAGCACGGCGCTCGCGATGTCGCTCCACGTCGCTCGATGCGTGCGGGGATCATAGCGCTCTTCGGGATCGAACATCATCGACCTGTCTTTCTCGCCGATGGCACGGGCCCTCAAGAGCTCGACACCAGTGCCGGCTCTGTCGGCAGTCGGCTGGCGAATGCACCGACTATTGCAGAGGTAATTGTCTTTCGGCGGGCAGCGCTTGAGAGGCAACCTGCAAGCCCACATAATTCACTTCGCTGGTCGACGTCAGACGTTACGTTTCCCTGATGCTTTGTCGCATCTTTAGAGGCAATCCAGCCTGCGACAGGGCGGCCAGATCGGCTCGTGCGACCGCGGCGCCGACCCCGCCCGGCGAAGCTTCTGTTTGGTCGGCGAACCGGGGGAACGTTCCGCTGCGCCCGGCGTCCATGTTCGATGACAGAGCGGGGCTGGAGCGCACGACCGTCAGGAGGGCGCACCATGGCGCTCGACGTCTATGCCAAGGGCAGGCTGGTTTTCGCAGCTGCGGTGTGTACGGCCGGTGCCGTGGGCCTCGGCTGGTATCTATGGTCCGCCTCGCTCTATAAGACTTATGAGATCGACACGCACGATGCCGTATCGGGGCTGATCGCGGATGCGCCGGTCGAGTTTCACGGTGTCGAGGTCGGCAAGGTCGTGAAGGTCGAGCTGGTCGATGCCGCGACCGTCCGCATCCTCGCGAACATCGCGCAGGCTGCGCCGATCACGCAGGCGACGGTCGCAACGGTCGCGACACGTGGCCTCACAGCGCGCGGCTTCGCCGGCTATGTCTATATCGCCCTCGAGAACAGCGGTGCTGGCACGGGGGCGCCGCCGCGTACTGCTGGCGACTACCCCGTCATTGCGGCGGCACCGGCGCAAAGCGCCGCCATGGATACGCGGGTCACCGAGGTGACGGCCAAGGTCGACGAACTCATCGGTCTGCTTCACGCGCTGCTCGACGAGCCGACCATCGCCGCCCTCAAACAGACCTTGGGGGGGCTACAGCAGATCACCGCGACGCTTGCGGTGAACAACGACCATCTCGCGTCGCTGATGGTCAATGCCGATCGCGACAGCCACGATCTCGAGCCGGTGCTGACGGACCTGCGCGCCCTGCTGCCGCAGCTTGCGCGCACGACCGGCGATCTCGAGACCCTCAGTCGAGCGGTGACCGAGCTCGCCAATCGCGTGTCGCGCGATCCTTCGGTGCTGCTGCGTGGCACGCAAGTGAGGCCGGGGCCGGGCGAGCGATGACAGCTGGGCGCTCTGTGCCGCTCCTGCTCGCGGCGGTGCTGCTTGCCGGCTGCGCCCTGCTCTCGCCGCCGCAGGGCGAGCCGCAAAGGTCGCTGCTGAACGCGCTTCCGGAGCCGCTGCCGCACGCGGCGCGGCCGGCCGGGGCGGTCCTGGTGCTGCCGATGGACGCGAGCGCGGCCTACGACACGGTGCGGATGGCCTATTCGGACCGGCCGCATCAGCTCGCCTATTACCGCGATCACGAATGGGCCGAGCCACCGCAGCAGATGATCCGCAAGATCCTGATCGGCGCGCTCCAGCAGAGCGGAGCCTTTCGCCTGGTCGAGACGCAGCCGCAGGCGACGGGTGACGGCTACACACTGCGCAGCGAACTCATTGCGCTGGTACAGGACGAGACGGCTGCCGCGCCGGTGCTGCAGCTCACCGTGCATTTCGAACTCGGCAATCCCGCCGGCCGCGCCATCGCCGCTCGCGACCTCACGCTGCTCGAGCCGATGGCAGCCGCCACCCCGGAGGCTGGGATCGCTGCCGCCAACCAAGCGGCCGCCAAAGCCGTCGCCGAAATCGTCACCGCCGTGATCGCACGCACGCGCTGACGACTCACGGCTCCAAGGTGCCGAGCATCTTGCGCAGGGTCGCGTCACGGACCACGAAGTGATGCCACAAGGCCGCACTCGCATGGCCGACGATCAGCAGGCCGGTCGCGTAGCCCAGCCAATCATGCAGCCGGCGCAGCTCCGCGAACCGATCCTCGTTGTGCTGCAGAAGATCCGGCAGCGGAAACAGCCCGAGAAAATCCACGGGAATGCCGGAGGCAGAGGACATCAGCCAGCCGAGGACGGGTTGCGCGATCATCAGGCTGTAGAGGCACAGATGCATGACGACCGCGGCGACCCGCTGCCACTCGGGTGTGGTCGCTTCGAGAGGAGGCAGGGGGTTGACTTGGCGCCAGGCGAGCCGCAGGGCCACGAGCACGAATGCGGCCACGCCCATCTCCTTGTGCACGAGAATCAGCGTGACCTTGCGCATCTCGAAGCCGGCATCCGGTAACGCCACCATGTAAACGCCGAGCCCGACCAGCCCAATGATCAGCGCGGCCATCAGCCAATGGAAGGCGATGGCGAGACCGCCATATGAAGTTTCGGTATTGCCGATCGGCATGTCCCGATACCTTGTCTCCGATGGGCACGACCGTCGCCTTCGGCTTAAACGCCGGAGCGCCGCCGGGGGGGCGCAGCAAGATTCGGCGCTGTTCCTCGGCAGCCGGGCCGCTTGCCGGCAGCGGTGGCCGGCCCCGGCCTCGAAGCCAGGGAACTTCGGTCGCCCCCGGGCGTCTCACGAGCATTGGCTCCGAATCGAAAGAGGTTCCGCCATGCCGGACGACATCAGTCGCGACTACACCGCGACATCAATCACGCCACCCAGAGCCGGCGCCCGGTCGACGGCCGCGATCGCCGGGCATCCCCTGCATCCCATGCTGGTGCCGCTGCCGATCGGCTTCCTGGTCGGGGCGCTTCTCGCGGATCTGGGATTGCTGGCCAGCTCGGATCCGTTCTGGGCGCGCGGCGCCTTCTGGCTGATCGCCGCCGGCATCGTCGGCGCACTGCTGGCCGCCGTCTTCGGCCTGATCGACTTCCTCACGATCGAGCGCGCCCGCAGCACCCCGATGGGCTGGATCCACTTGGTCGGCAATCTCACGGTGGTCGGCTTGGCCGTGGTCAATCTGGCGGTGCGCTGGTCGGCACCCGCGGCGAGTGCGCTACCCTGGGGCCTGGTGCTGTCAGCCGTCACGGTCGGGCTGCTGCTGGTCACCGGCTGGGCCGGCGGCGAGCTCGCCTACCGCCACAAGGTCGGCGTCATCGACTCGTGACGGCTCCCCGGTTCGCCGCAGAACGGCAGGCGAGGTCCCGCGGGTGCGGTCGGGCCGTCACCCCGTTTGCGCATAATCCTCCACGGGCTGCGGCGGACGCCGTCCTGCTCCTCCCTGCCCCAGCGTCCGCATCAGGACGCCGATGATCGCGAGGGTTGACGCGTAGAAGACCAGTTGGATCCCCGTCGGCCGGTCGTCATACCCGATCAGGGTATGCAGGACGCGGCCCGCGATGCTGTCCTGTCCGAGGAGCCCCGAGCTGTTCCACAGCTGAGCACCCAGCGCCGGCAGCATCCCGGCCTGGACGAGGAACGCGGCACCCTGGGATGCCAAGCCGGCGGCCAGCAGCAGGATCATCCAACTGGTGACCGTGAACAGATATCGGGTCGGGACCTTGACGAGCCCGAGATAGAGGGCGCCGCCACAGGCGACACCGCCCGCCAAGCCCAGGCTTCCGCCGATCAGCATCTCGGCCGAATGGCCACTGTCCGTTACGGCGATGCCGTAGAGGAACAGCACGGTCTCGGATCCCTCGCGCAGCACGGCAGCGCCGACCACCACCGCGAGCACATACAAAGGGCGCCCGCCGTCACGCACGGCGTGGCCGAGCCTCGACATCTGCTGCGCAATATCGCGGCCGTGGCGGCCCATCCAGACATTGTGCCATCCCAGCATTGCGACGGCGGTGAAGAGGATGCCGGCGTTGAGGATCTCCGGACCGAAGCCATCCGCGGCAACGGCGATGGACTCGGCGAACGCCGCAACCGCGCCGGCGCCAGCGACCCCAGCGCCGATGCCAATGCCGACCCAGCGGGCGCGGCCGCGGGCGCCACGGCTGGCGGCGAGCACGATGCCGACGACCAGGGCGGCCTCGAGTATTTCTCGGAAAACGATGATCGCGGTGGCGAGCATGTCCAATGTTCCCGTCGAGTCGCGGTTCTATTTCGCGATGATCTGACCTCGGGCAGTCGCCGAGTTGTACTCGCCCGTAAACTTATAGACTCCTGATTCGAGCGGGCCAATGAACACGACGCCCTCCTTGCCGGCGGGGATCACTTTCTCGCGATGCAGATCGGGGCTATCGAACTCCTCGGCCGTGCCGTCCAGGTTCTTGATCACCAGCCGCACCTTCTTGCCCGCTGGAAGCTCCAGGGTCTCGGGGGCGAATCGATGATCCTTGATGGTCAGATTGTAGGCATCGTCGTCGGCACGCGCCGGCTCGGCCGCCCCGAGGACCAATATCGCCGATGCGGCGATCAGGAAACCGCTATGGATGCGCACGCCTTTCGCTCCTAGGTTGAGTGGGCCCACAAGGTCAGAAGGCGAGTTCGTATTCGAGCAATCCGCGGACGGTTCCGCGCTCGCTTGCCCCGGTCACGCCGACCAGGTAGCCGATCTCGTACTTCAGCTTGCCAGCATCCCCGAACGACACCGCGCCGATGGCGACCGGGCCGAGGCGGATGCGCTGATCGTCGATCTTGTCGAAATTGCCGACCTTCCCCGGCTCGCCATACAGCTCGACCCCGGGTTGGAACAGCGGCGCCGCCCGCCACAGATGCTGGACGCGGTAGTCGAGGTGGAACGCGCCGGCGGCGCCGCGGCCGACCTCGTGGTTGAACAGCACGTTGAGGGTCGTCAGGTTGCGCCCCCACTCCTTTTGGATCAGCGGCCCAAGGGTCACGCTGTCGTGATCGCCAGCCTCGAAGACGCGCTCGAACTCCGCGAAGAAGCCGACGTCGGCCCAATACTTGCCTTGGGGCGTGAGCTGGAAGCGATTTTCCCAAGACAGCGAGTCGAAATGGCCGCTGCTCATGGGATCGTGCTTCCATTGAGCTTCGATTTCGGTCGCCCAATATCGAGTTACGCCATAGCCGACACTGAAGTCGTAGCTGGCATTGTCGTCCTTCGCCGACCGTCGATCGATGCTGCGCTCGAACATCGATTCGGTTTCAACCTCGCCCTCCTCGACGATGGGCGAGAACACATGTACCGCCGCCTCTGCGCGCTGAATGCCGACCAGGGTCGTCATCGCCAATCCCATGACGAGGCCGGTCGCCCCATTCCGAAGAACTGTTCCCATCATATCCGTCGAGCTGGTCCATCCACATTGCGACTCATTCGCAATATCGCGATCAGCCTCTATCGCGATTGCGAGGCGATTGCAAATGGAAAGATCGGCGTCTCAACGGCTGCGGTCGTCGCGGCGTCGACTCACGCCTCGGCCGGATTGGGGTGCTCGCGGCCGCCCGGCGACTCTCCACAGCACGGCGCCGTTCTCGGTCGGAAGCCAGACCGGAGCTTGGTTCATGCCTGCCGTCGTTCAAGCGATCTTCCGCGCTCTGTCAATGGCGTTTGCCATGGGCTGGGACATCTTATGGGCTTTGATCCTGGGCTTCGCCTTGTCCGGCGCGGTCCAGGCGCTGGTCCACAAGCGCGAGATGAGCCGGCTTCTGCCCGATGCGTCGCCGCGCTCGATCCTGATCGCGAGCGCCCTCGGCGTGGCCTCGTCCTCGTGCTCCTACGCCGCCGTGGCGTTGGCGCGCTCGCTCTTCGTCAAGGGCGCCGACTTCATCGCCGCCATGGCATTCCAGTTCGCCTCGACCAATCTCGTGATCGAGCTTGGCATCATCCTGGCCGTGCTGATCGGCTGGCAATTCACCGCCGCCGAGTTCGCCGGCGGCATCGTGATGATCCTGCTGCTTACCCTGATGCTGCGCCAGGTGATGACGCCGGAGCGGATCGAGGCGGCCCGGCGCCAGGCGGAGCGCGGCGTGCGCGGCCGCATGGAGGGCCATGCGGCCATGGACATGTCGATGACCGGCGAGGGCTCGATCCTCCGGCGCGCGCTTTCGGCCAGGGGATTCACGGCAATCAGCCACTCCTTCGTGATGGACTGGGCTGCCGTCTGGATCGACATCGCGCTTGGCCTGGTGATCGCCGGCGCCCTCGCCGCCTGGGTTCCACCGACCGTCTGGCAGGGCCTGTTCGCCTCTAGCGACCCGGTCTGGGCGAAGCTGGTCGGTCCGCTGCTGGGGCCGGTCGTCGCCGTGATCTCCTTCGTCTGCTCGGTCGGCAACGTCCCGCTGGCGGCGGTGCTGTGGACCGGCGGCATCAGCTTCGGCGGCGTCGCCGCATTCTTGTTCGCCGACCTGATCGTGCTGCCGATCCTCGACATCTACCGCAAGTATTACGGCCTCAGGATCACCAGCCCTCTGTTCGCCGTTTTCTACGCGGCCATGGTCGGCGCCGCTTATCTGATCGAGCTCGCGTTCGGCGCGGCCGGGCTGATTCCACAGCAGCGTTCGGCCCGCGTGGTCGAAGCCCAGATCACGTGGAACTACACGACTTGGTTGAACATCCTGTTCCTGGCGCTGGCAGGCGTTCTGACCTGGCGCTTTCTTACGACCGGCGGACCCGCCATGCTGCGCCGGATGAATGGTCCCGCCGAGCTTGGCGCGGCCGGCCATCACCATCCGGCAGGCGCCCACCACCCCTGATATGGCCTCGGCGCCTTGCTCAGGCCCCTCCGTTCAGCGGCTCCTGCCGGTCTCGGATCCGGACCGGCTGGCAGACGTCATCGGCGTCCGCCCGAAAACAGGTACTTCACCAGCGCGGCCACAGCGAGCAGCAGGACGATGACCACCAGCACCGTGATCGCCGTCATGCCCCAGCCCATGCCGGCCATGTTCATGCCGTTCATCATCGCGTGCCGCCGACGGCCGCCCGGTCCGGCGCGCTCGGGCGGACATCCGCATCGCCGGCGCCCACCACCGCCAAACCGCTTGCCGTGTTTGCAGCGCTCTTGAGCGCGGCCGTGACAATGGCTGGCGTCAGCAGCTCAGGCAGCGCTTCGCCTTCCGGATGCCCTGGGCCGTAGACGACGTCGAGGGGAACGCCATATCGCGCGAAGGACTGAAGGAAGGTGGCGATCGTGGGATCCGGCCGGGTCCAATCGGCCCGCATTGCGATGACGCCCGGCCCACGCAGGCGATCGAACACGGGCGGGCGATCGAGAACGGCGGCCTCGTTCACCTTGCAGGTCAGGCACCATGCGGCGGTGACATCGACGAACACGACCCGTCCCGCATCGACGTTCCGCCGGACCTCGGCCAAGTCGAACGGCCGCCAAAATGCCTGCATGGCCTCTGCTGGACGGGCGATCCGTTGCGTGAGCGTCGGCGCGGCCACGGCCGTGACGACGGCGAGCGCAGCCAGCAATCCGCTCGTCCGGTGCTGCAGCGTTGACGCGGGCAGGAACGCGCGCAGGGCGAGCACGGCAAGGCTCGCCGCCAGCAGTGCGCCCGTCACGGCGCCCGCTGAGGGGCCGGCTTCGTCCGCCAGGACGACGACCAGCCACGCCGCGGTGCCGAGGAAGCCGAGGCTCAGCATCCGCCGAAGCCAGATGGTCCAGCGCCCGGGCCGCGGCAGACGGCGGGCCAAGCCGGGCATCGCCGCCAGCAGCAGATAGGGACTCGACAGTCCGATCCCGAGAGCGCCGAAGATTGCAGCGATCTCGGCCGGGCCGCGCGCCAGGGCGAAGCCGACGGCGGTTCCGACGAAGGGGGCCGAGCAGGGCGTTGCCAGGAGCGTTGCAAAGACGCCGGTGAGAAAGGCATTCGCAAGCGGGTGGCGGGCTTGACGCAAGGCGGCCGCGGTCACTGCGCCGGGGACGCCGATGGTCAGCAAATCCCATTGATTTGCGGCGAACAGCACCGTGATCGCCGCCATCCCGGCAAGGAACCAAGGCTGCTGGAACTGAATGCCCCAGCCGATGCTCGTCCCGGCCGCCTTGAGGGCGATCAGCGCTACGGCAAGCGCGAGGAAGCACGCGAGCACGCCCGCCGCCATCGAGCACAGGCCGAGACGCGCCGACCGGCGGTCGTCCCCGGTCAAGCCGGTCAGCGCAAGCAGCTTGAGCGAGAGCACCGGCAGCACGCAGGGCATGAAGTTGAGCACGAGGCCGCCGAGCAACGCGATGGCCAGCATCATGGGGAGGATCGGAACGGCAGGATCGCGCCCGACCGCCACGGTCGGCGTCGCCACGAACTCGGCGGATCGGGCGGAGCCGTCGGTAACCGTGAGCGTCAGCCGCGCGCCGGCGAGCGCCGGCGCCTCGGCGCCGTCCACGGCGACCGCCAGGCTCGCAAGGGCTCCTCCCTCCTTGAACTCGGTCAGCGGCCGTCGGGCGGATCCGTGGCGCAAGCCCTCGACGAACAGATCGGGCTGCCGCAACGGCGGGCCGGACGTGCGGAGCTGGACGACCAGGGTCGCCGACTTCGCGCCCCTGGGCTGGACAGTGACAGACGCGAGGGCCATGCCCGCCAGGTCGAGGGCGCTGGGCACGCGCATCAGTGCCGCAGCGATCGACGCAGCTTCGGGGCCGGGCGCAGCCAGGCCTGCCGGCAGATCGAGCGCGAGATCGGCATGGTAGGGCACGCAGACCTCGGCGCAGGCGGCATAGTCGACCGCCGCACGCAGCCGGGTTGGCTTCCCTGGCTCGGCGAGGCGCAGCGTCATGGGAAGCAGGACCCGATCGAGATAGACGTAGTTTTCGAGCCCGCTCAGCGTCAGCCGCGTCGGCGCAGGCCAGTCCACCGACGATGACGCGAGGTTGCCCGACCCCGACCAATCGACCGTCGTCGGGATACCGGCATCGCCCGGCGTCCGCCAATAGGTATGCCATCCCGGAGCCATTTGGATCTCGAGGCCGGCATCCACCGTCGTGCCGCTCCCCACGGCTTCGACCGCCGTGACGAGCCGGGCCTTCGCATGAGCGTCGCCGATCCAGGCACTTGTGGCTGCGCGAGAATGGTTCGGAACCAGGGCCGCAATCACGATCGCCACCGACGCGAACGCTCGCGCGATCGCGCGAGCGGCTCGGGTAGTCATCTTGCTCCTCCACCACCCACGACAGGTGACGCGATGGCGAGTCTGGTCTGGTCCGCAACTGCCGCGCCCGACATGATCTACTCCGTCAAGAAGACCTTGGTGCTTCCATCTTCGGCTACGGCATAGACCGTGAACGGCGCCTGCTTTTGTCCGACCATCCCGGGCGAGCCCGTCGGCATCCCGGGCAAGGTGATCGCCTTCACCGACGGTCGCTCCGCCAGAAGCTTGCGGATCGCGGTGATCGGCACGTGCCCCTCGACGACATAGCCGTCGATCATGCTGATGTGGCATCCGTCGAGAGCTTCGGGCACGCCCGCGCGCCGGCTGATCGAGGCCAGGTCAAAGGTCGGGATGACGGAGACAGTGAAGCCGTTCTGCCGCAAGTAGCCAGCATAGCCCTCGCAGCAGTCGCATTGTGGGTTCTTGTACAGTGTCACGGGCAGGGGCGCGGCCCCAGCGCCCACCGGCAGTGCCAGCGCGGCGGCACAAAGCAACATGGCGCGGCGGCTGATCATGGTCATTGTCCGTTCTCCTTTTCGCGAGGTCGGGCTAGGCGACGCGGAGCACTGTCATGAGACCGGCGACCTGATGGTCCATGACATGGCAGTGCAACATCCAGTCGCCTGGGTTGTCGGCGACGAAGGCGACCGCGACGCGCTCGCGCGGTGGGACGAGCACGGTGTCGCCCCAGACCGCGCCATCTGCCGCAGCTGCCGACTTCGAAAGCACCCGGAAGCTGTGGCCATGCAGGTGCATCGGGTGCCACCAGGCGGTCTCGTTCTTCAGTTCGAGCATGCAGGTCGAGCCGCGGCGCAGGGTCAGCAGCGGCGGCATGTCCGCAGCACCGTCGCCCGTCTCCGAGACGCCGTTCATCGACCAGGACACGCCGCCCATCGCCATCACGCCGGGACCGCTCATCATTCCGCCCTGGAGCGCGATCTCATGCTGCTCGGCGGACGCCAGGTCCGGTTCAGGCAGCGGATTGGCCGGCACTTCGACAGGCGCGTCGAGGGGATGCGCGCGCAGCGGCGTTGCTTCATAGGCGAACTCTGCGAGCGCATAAGCCAGTTGATCGCCATAGAAATCGTCGATGACCTGATGGCGGCTGCCCGGCTCGCCCGTCATGTCCAGGATGACGTCGGCCCGCATCGCCGGGCCGAGCAGAAGCCGTCCGCGGGCCGGGGAATGCGGGCCGCAGGGCTGGCCATCCAGCGCGACCACGAGGGGGCGATGGGCGCCGAAGTCGAGCGCCAGGATGCGCGCCGTCGCTGCGTTGATGATGCGCAGCCGGAGGCGTTCGCCGGCGCGCGCCTTGATCGCGTCCGGAACGCGCCCGTTGATGGTGACCGTGTTGCCGATGCGCCCGGCCATCGCCGCCTCCATGCGGTTGCCGAAGCCGGGAGCGATCTGGCCATCGTCGTCAAGGCGCCAGTCCTGGACGACCCAGAGGAGCTCGCGGTCCACCTTCGGCGGCTGCCGCTCCTCGACGATGAGCGCGCCGGCCAGGCCGCGCCCCATCTGGACCAGGCTGTCGGCATGCGGATGATACCAGAAGGTCCCCGCGTCTGGCGGGGTGAACCGATAGGTAAACGTCTCGCCCGGCTGGATTGGCGGCTGCGTCAGCCCAGGCACGCCATCCATGGCGTTTGGCAGCCGGATCCCGTGCCAATGCACGGTTGTCTCTTCGCGCAAGCGGTTTTCGACCGCTACCTCGAACGGTTCGCCCTGCTTGGTCCGCAATACCGGGCCCGGCACCATGCCGTCAAATCCCCAGACGTCGGTCATCGGACCATCGCCGCCGACCAGCGGGACCCGTGCCGGCCCGAGGCTCAGCCGCCGATTGGCGTTGGCCTCGGCCTGGGCCGCGCGCCCTGGCAGCAGAGGCCACAGCGCCGCGCCTGCGGCCAGCGACGCGCCGAGCCTCAGGACGTGCCGACGGCTCGGTGCCGCCCGATTTAAAGTCGACATTCCACCGTCCCCTTGACGGCCGCGCCAATGCCGAGGTCGCGCCGCGCTCAGGAGCGGCGGGCACCGTCAGCGGATATCGAGCGAGCAGGAGAGGCCGAAGCGGCCTCCCAAGCTAGGCGCGGCGGATGGGGGGTGACAGCTCCGGCTCGACCACGCGGCCGGCAACGGCATCGTCCCGCACGACAAAGCGCACGATGCTTTGGTAAGCCGTCCCGGGACCAAACGTCGGCCGCGCCGGGAGGTGGACCGGCCCCGGCAGCCCCATGTCGTTGATGCAGGTTGGGATCATGCCCTTGCAGGGCATCCCGTCGCCGTCGGCCGACGTCCCCATCGACATCGGGCAGGGCGGGCTCGCCATGGCCTGGGACGCCATCTCGGCCGTCGCGCTGGCGATGAAGACCAGCGCCAAGAGGGCGACCGCGACGCGCTTGATGGAGGCCCCGAGCATGGGCGCAGGTTAGCGGCGACGCGCCCGGTCGGCAACGGGCCCCGTCGCGTGGCAAAGCGACCGGGTACTGGCCCGCAGCTGTCCGGGTTATGTAACCGCCGTAGGCGGGGACCGAACGGAGCAAGGGGATACTGCGGCGCGCCGAGTCCAATGGCAGCCGTACCATGGGGTCCGTAGTCACTACAGGGTCAAGGGGTGTCGCCATGGGCGATCACGCCGGGGTGAAGCGCCTGCAGAGGGGCGAACTGGCCCGCCGGACGGGCAGCAATCTCGAAACCGTGCGCTACTACGAGAAGGTCGGCCTTCTGCCCGAGCCGCCCCGCACGGCCGGTGGCTACCGGACCTACGACACGACGCACGAGCGACGACTTCGCTTCGTGCTACGGGCGCGCGAGCTCGGCTTCTCCCTCAATGAAATCCGTGAGCTGCTCCGTCTCGTCGACGAGCGCGGCCAGCCCTGTGCCGAGGCGCGCGCCGTCGCCGCTGCACATCTCGACGACGTGCGGGCAAAGATCGCCGATCTGAAACGCATGGAGAGGGTGCTGAAGGACGTGGTCGTGAAATGCGCCGACGGGGCTCTGCCAGAATGCCCGCTAATCGAGACGCTGTTTCGCGGAGCGTCAAATGAGAGGGCTGGAGCTTTCATCGCCTGCAGCAGATCGGGATTGTCTTTGCTGAACGAGAACGCGCCGATCAGCTCGGTGCCTGATTTGCCCGCATCGACGTCCACCGCTTCAAGCGTGGGGTTGGCGACGGTCGCTCAGGCGGGCAGCCTCATCGGCCCCTCCGGCACCGGCATGGCGCCGGGGGCCGCGCCCCAGACCGATTGATCGAAGTTGACGATGGCGCCCGTCATCAGCCCGGCGTCGGCGGAGACCAGGTAGTTCACCGCCCGCGCGGCCTCGTCCGGGTCGACCAGCCGGCCGAAGGGCAGCGTTTTCACCGCCTTGGCCATCCAGTCCGGGTCGTTCTTCTCGGCGGCCTGCAGCTCGATTTCGTGGTCCGAGGCCATCCAGCCGACATTGAGCTGGTTCACCCGGATGCGGTTGGCCATGACCGAGAAGGCGACGTTGGCGGTCAGCGTCGCCAGCGCCCCCTTGGAGGCGCAGTAGGGCGTGATGAAAGGCTGGCCGGACAGCGCCGAGATCGAGCCGATGTTGCAGATCGCGCCCTCGACGCCGTCGCGGATCATCCGGCCGATCGCCTCCTGCATCAGGAAGAACGGGCCGCGGACGTTGGTCGCGAACATGCGGTCGAACAGCTCGGGCGAGGTGGTCAGGATGTTGCCGCGCTCGGTCAGCGCGCCCGCATTGACCAGCACGTCGATGCGGCCGAAGCGGGCATCGGTCTCGGCGATGGCTCGGCGACAGTCCTCGACCGCGCCGAGATCGGCCTGGATGAACAGCGCCGCCGTGCCGTGCTCCGCCGAGATGCCCTTGGCGACGGCCTCACCCCGTCCGGCGTTCCGGCCGGTGACGACGATGCCGGCCGCTCCCGCCGCCGCGAGCCGCCGCGCGATGGCCGCCCCCAGGCCTTGGGTCGCGCCCGCGATCACACAGATCTTGCCATCCATCCGGTTCATTGCACGACCTCGTATCCGGCCAGCGCCATCGCGCGGCTGAGCGCCGCATGCCCCGTCTTCGCCATCTCGAGCGGCGGGTTCGATTTGGGATCCTGTTCCGCCTCGACCACGAACCAGCCTTCGTAGCCGTGGCCGGCCAGCCGCTTCGCGATGGCGGCGAAATCAAGGGAGCCGTCGCCCGGCACGGTGAAGGCCCCCTTCACGACGGCATCGAGGAAGCTCTCGCGCGACCGGTCGAGGGCGTCGAGGACGGGCCGGCGCACGTCCTTGGCGTGGACGTGGCTGATCCGAGCGTGGTGCTTGTCGATCACGCGCAGGACGTCGCCGCCGGCGAAGGCCATGTGCCCGGTATCGAACAGAAGCGGGATGCCCGCGCCCGAATGCTTCATGAACAGGTCGAGTTCCGGCTCGGTCTCGATCGCGGCGGCCATGTGGTGGTGATAGGCCAGCGGCATGCCCTGGTCTGCGCACCATTCGCCGAAGCTGGTCATCTTGCGGGCGTAGGTGCGGATCTCGTCTTCGGACAGCGTCGGCTTGGTGGCGAGCGGCGCGGACCGGGTGCCCTGGATGGAGCGCGCGGTTTCGCCATAGACGATGCAGGGGGCGCCGGCGGCCTTGAAGAAGGCCAGCTGCTCGGCGATGCGTGCCTTTTCCACCTCGATGTCGCCATCGAGCAAGAGCCCCGAGAACCAGCCGCCGCAGACGGACATGCCGTAGCGGGCGAGGATGGGGCCCAGCTGGCCCATGTCCATGGGGAAGCGGCGGCCGGTTTCCATGCCGGTGAAGCCCGCCACGCGGGCTTGGCGCAGGCATTCCTCCAGGCTCACGTCGTCGGACAGCTCCGGCAGGTCGTCGTTCCACCAGGCGATGGGGGCAATGCCAAGTCTCGCTTTCATGATCCGTCACACTCCGATGCGCTGCTTGGCGCGGATGGCTTCCTGGCCCTTGCGGGCCTGGTTGACGCTGTCGCGGGTCGAGACCTCGGGCACGCCGACGTCCCAATCGGCATCGCCGGGAACCCAGGTCCAGGCGTCGGTGGCGATCGACAGGACCGTGGTGCGGTCGGTGGTCTTCGCCCAGTCGAGCGCCGCCACGAGGTCGGCCAGGCCCTCGCAATGCCGAGCGGCGGCGCCCATCGCCTCGGCATGCCTGGCGAAGTCGACATGGGGCGGGGCGGCGCGCTCCTGCACGCGGCAATCGGTCAGCAGATTGTTGAAGCCCGGCACGCCCTTGGCCTGCTGCAGCCGGTTGATGACGGCGAAACCGCCATTGTCGCAGACGATGACGATCATCTTGTGGCCGGTCAGGACCGTCGAATAGATGTCCGAGTTCATCATCATGTAGGTGCCGTCGCCGACCATGACGATCGGCGTGCCGCCGAGGCCGCCGGGGCCCGAATTGGCCATGGCGTGGCCCCAGCCGGCGGCGATCTCGTAGCCCATGCAGGAGAAGCCGAATTCGAGGTCGAAGCTGTTCGGCGCCTTGACGCGCCAGCCCTTCGCCACCTCGCCCGGCAGACCGCCCGCGGCGGCGATCAGCGTGTCGGTGTCGCCCGCCGCCGCGTTCACCGCGTGAACCACCTGCGCATAGGTCGGCACGGCCGCGTTGGTCGGGGCCTGATGGATGTCGAGCAGCGCGTCCCAGTCCTTGAACAGGGCTTGCGCGCCCGCCATGCGAGCTGGATCGGCCGTCCAGTCGCCGAGCGTGGCGTCGAGTTCGCCCACTGTCTCCAGCGCATCGCCGACGACGGCGATCGCCCGGTGCTTCGTCGCATCGAACCGGGCGGCGTTGATCGATATGAACCGGGCGTCCGGGCTGAAGACCGTCCAGGAGCCGGTGGTGAAGTCCTGCAGGCGGGTGCCGATCGCCAGGATCACATCGGCGTCCGCCGCCAGCGCATTGGCCGAGGTCGAGCCGATGATGCCGATCGGCCCCGCATGGGCCGGGTGGTAATGGGTCAGGCCGCCCTTGCCGGCGATGGTCTCCACCACCGGGATGCCGCGCCTCATCGCGAACTCGGCGACCGCGCCCTCGGCCAGGGAATAGCGCACCCCGCCGCCCGAGATGATGAGCGGCTTCTGCGCCGTTCGCAGCAGCGCCGCGGCCTCGGCAAGCCGGCGCCGGTCCGGGCGCGGGCGCGGAATGGTCCAGAGCCGCGGTTCGAAGAACAGGGTGGGGTAATCGAAGGCGATCTCCTGCGTGTCCTGCGGCAAGGCGATGAAGGCCGGTCCGCAATCGGCGGGATCGAGCATGGCCGCGACGGCCTGGGGCAGGGAGGCGATGATCTGCGCGGGGTGGGTGATCCGGTCCCAGTAGCGGCTGACGGCCTTGAAGCCGTCATTCACCGTCACCGTCGGGTCGCTGAAATGCTCGACCTGCTGCAGCACCGGGTCGGGCAGGCGGTTGGTGAAGGTATCCCCGGCAAGCAGCAGGACCGGAAGGCGGTTGGCATGGGCCGTCCCCGCCGCCGTCATCATGTTGAGCGCGCCCGGCCCGATCGAGGACGTGGCGACCATGAGCTGGCGCCGCCGCTTGGCCTTGGCGAAGCCCACCGCCGCCAGCGCCATCGCCTGCTCGTTCTGGCCGCGCCACGTCGGTAGGCTGTCCTGCACGGCCTCGAGCGCCTCCGACAGGCAGGTCACATTGCCATGTCCGAAGATGCCGAACACCCCGGCGAACAGGGGTACCTGCACTCCGTCGATCTCGGTCGACTGGCAGGTCAGCCAGCGGACCAGCGCCTGGGCCATGGTAAGGCGGACCGTTGCCGGTGCCATCTGCTCCCCTCCCTTGGTGGTTGGCCGACCATAACCGGCCGCAATGATCATTGACAATATGATTTTTTCGCAATCATCATTGCGAAACCTGGTCGGGAGGAACCGCAATGGTCAGGATCGCCGTGCTCGGCTGTGGGCGCATCGGCGCCATGCACGCCGCCAACATCGCCGCACATCCCCGCGCCACCTTGGCCGCGGTGCAGGATATCGATCCCGGCGTGGCCAAGGCCGTCTCGGCCATGACCGGCGCGCCGGTCATGGCCACCGCAGCCGAGGTTTTCGCCGCGTCCGAGGTCGACGCGGTGCTGATCGCAACGGCGACCGACACCCATGCCGACCTGCTGGAGCAGGCGGTGGCGGCAGGCAAGCCCGTGCTGTGCGAAAAGCCGATCGACCTCAGCCTCGCCCGGGTCGAGGCCTGCGCCGAGGCGATCCGGGGAACCAGGCTGCCGATTCAGATCGGCTTCGTGCGCCGCTTCGACCCGGGCCACAAGGCGGTGCACGACGCCGTCCGGGCGGGCGAGATCGGCGAGCTGCATCAGGTGGTGGTCACCTCGCGCGACCCGGGGCTGGCGCCCGAGGCTTACCTGCGGGTCTCCGGCGGCATCCTGCGCGACATGACGATCCATGATTTCGACATGGCCCGCTACATCCTCGGCGAAGAGCCCGAGACGGTGTACGCCGCCGGCGCCCGCCTGGTCGCGCCCGCGCTGATGGAGCGGCTCGGCGATCACGACACGATCACCGTCGTGATGCAGACCGCTTCGGGCCGGCAGGCGATCCTGCTCAACTCGCGCGCGGCGGCCTATGGCTACGACCAGCGGGTCGAAGCCTTCGGATCAAAGGGCATGGTGATCTCGGAGAACCGGCGTCCGCACCACATGGTGCGCGCGGGCAAGGGCTTCACCGACCACGCTGCGCCCCTTCTCCACTTCTTCATCGAACGGTATCGCGAAGCCTTCGACGCCGAAATCGGTGCCTTCGTCGAGGCGGTCGAGACAGGACGCCCCGCCATAGTGGGGTTCGAGGACGGCCGGCGGGCGTTGGCGCTGGCCGAGGCGGCCTTGCGCTCGATCGCCGAGGGTCGCGCCGTCAAGGTTTCGGGGGTCCTCTGATGTACGAACGCTTTGGTCTGTTCGTCGGCGGTACGTGGCGGCCGGCGGCGAATGGGGCAACCGCCCCGGTGATGAGTCCCGTCACCGAACGGCCGGTTGGCGAGGCGCCGGTGGCGAGCGCGGCGGACACAGAGGCGGCCATCGCCGCGGCGGAACAGGGCCTGGCCGCGTGGCGGGCGGTGCCGGCGTTCGGGCGGGCGGACGCGCTTCACGCGATCGCCGACGAGATGATCCGGCGCACGGACGAGGCGGCGCGGATGATCTCGACCGAAACCGGCAAGCCGCTCGCCCAGGCGCAACGGGAATGGGGCCTCGCCACCGATCAGTTCCGCTGGTACGCCGAGGAGGCGCGGCGCGTCTATGGGCGGATCGTGGACAGCCGGGTATCAGGCGGACGGTTCGAGGTGAGCCACGAGCCGATCGGCATCGCCGCCGCCTTCACCGCCTGGAACTTCCCCGCCGCGCTCGTCGCGCGCAAGGTCGCCCCGGCACTGGCGGCTGGCTGCTCGGTCGTCGTCCGGCCCTCGTCGCAGACACCTGGCACGGCGATGGTGCTGGTGGATTGCTGCCAGGTGGCCGGGCTCCCGGCCGGGGCGGTGAATCTGGTCGTGGGGCCGACGGCGGCGACCTACGCACCGATCATGGCGGCGAAGTCGGTGCGCAAGGTCTCGCTGACCGGCTCGACACGGGTCGGCCAGCAGATGATCCGCGACGCCGCCGACACGATGAAGCGGGTCTCGATGGAGCTTGGGGGCAATGCCCCCCTCATCGTCCATGACGATGCCGACCTGGAACTGGCGCTGACCGTGGCCGTGCCGACGAAATACGCCAATTCGGGGCAGGTCTGCGTGACGCCCGACCGCTTCTTCGTCCACGACTCCCTGCACGACGCCTTCGTGACAGGGTTCGGAGCGCGCGCGGCGGCGATCCGGCTCGGCGACGGGCTCGACCCGACGGTGGGCATGGGACCGCTCATCAGCGCCGGACGGCTGGCGGAGATCGAAGCGGTGGTGGCCGGCGCGATGGAGGCGGGCGCGACGCTCGTCGCCGGCGGGCAGCGGGCCGCCGGCATGAGTGCCGGGCATTTCTTCGAGCCGACGGTGCTGACCGACGTCACCGACGACATGCCGGTGATGGCGGCCGAGAACTTCGGCCCGATCGCCGCCATCGCGCGCTTCTCCAGCGACGACGAAGTGCTGGCGCGCGCCAATGCCTGCGACATGGGGTTGTCGGCCTATGCCTTCACCCGTTCCCCCGCCCGCGCGCGCCGCGCGGTGGCGGAGCTCAAGGCGGGGATGGTCGGGATCAACTCCTTTGCGCTCGCAGCGGCGGAGGCGCCGTTCGGCGGCACCAAGTTCTCGGGCATGGGCCGCGAGGGCGGTGCCGAGGGCATCCACGACTATCTCGACGTGAAACTCGCACAGATCGTGGTCTGAGATGATCCCGAACAAGCTGAAACGGCTCTGGGCCGACGGCAAGCCGACGCTGAACGGCTGGTGCTCGATCGGCAACAGCTTCACTGCGGAGATCATGGCCGCGCAGGGCTACGACTCCGTCACCGTCGACCTGCAGCATGGCGCGCTCGACTACGCCGGCGCGCTGCCGATGCTGCAGGCGATGCGCGCCTCGGGGGTGGTGCCCATGGCGCGCGTGCCCTGGCTGGAGCCTGGTATCATCATGAAAGCGCTCGACGCGGGCGCCTACGGGGTGATCTGCCCGATGGTGAACACCGCCGCCCACGCGGCGGAGTTCATCAGCTGTTGGGGCTTCGACATGACGACCGTCTCGGGCGACACGCGCCTCCTCGCCGGGGCGGCCGCGGCGAGCGTAGCAAGGTTCCGCGAGCTTGTGGGAGAGGCCACGCGGAGAGCCGAGACGGGAGCCTACTGATGCCCCACCTGCTGATCGCCGGCAAGCTCCACCCCGCGGGCCTGGCCGTGCTGGCCGCCGCCGAGGGGGTCACCTACGACTATGTCGAAGAAGTATCCGAGCCGAGCTATGCGCCGCTGATCGGCAAGGCCGACGCGCTGGTGATCCGCACCCAGCCCCTGTCGGCGGCGACCCTGGCCGGGGCCGGCCGGCTGAAGCTGGTTTCGCGCCACGGCGTCGGCTACGACGCGGTGGATCTGGCGGCGCTGAATGCCCGGCGCATTCCGCTGTGCGTCGCGGGCGACGTGAATTCGGTCGCCGTTGCCGAACACGCGATGATGCTGATCCTCGCGGCCACGCGGCATCTGTTGCAGGGCGACCGCGCGGTGCGTTTCGGCGGCTGGGATTGGCGCAATGCGCTGGCGGTCGACGAGGTCTGCGGGCGCCATCTGTTGATCCTGGGCTTCGGACGGACGGGCCGCCATCTCGCCCGGATGGCCGAGGCGTTCGGCATGGCGGTCCGCGCCTACGATCCCTTCCTGGCGGAGCGCGACTGGCCCGCGGGGCTGGTTGCGCCGGTCGCCTCGCTGGCGGAGGGCCTCGCCGGCGCCGACGTTATCTCCGTCCACATCCCGAAGGCCGGGCGGCCAGTGCTCGGGGCCGAAGAGCTGGCCATGGTCCGGCCCGGCGCGATCCTGGTCAACACGGCTCGCGGCGGCACCGTCGACGAGGCGGCGCTCTGCGCGGCGCTGGCGGACGGGCGGATCGCCGCCGCCGGGCTCGACGTGTTCGAGACCGAACCGCCGCCCCCCGACCACCCGCTGCTGGCCTTCGAGCAGGTGGTGCTGAGCCCGCATGTCGCTGGCCTCACCCGGCCCGCCGCCGAGCGCATGGCTGTTGCCGCCGTCCAGAACGTACTCGATTTCTTCTCGGGCCGGCTCGACCCGGACCTGATCGTCAACAGAGGACTCTGACATGGCCAGACCGAAGCTCCGCATCGGCCTCATCGGCAGCGGCTTCATGGGCAAGGCCCATGCCTTCGGCTACACCACGGCGGCCCGCGTCTTCGACCTGCCGTTCGAGCCTGAGCTGCGCATGCTCGCCGACGTCACGCCGGAGGCCGCCGGACGGGCCGCCGCGGCGCTGGGCTTCGCGCGGGCGACTGCCGATTGGCGCGCCCTCGTCGCCGATCCCGAGATCGACGTCGTCAGCATCACGGCCCCCAACGCGCTGCACAAGGAGATGGCATTGGCCGCCGTCGCCGCGGGCAAGCATGTCCATTGCGAGAAGCCGCTGGCTCCCCTGGCCGCCGAGGCGCGCGAGATGGCGGAGGCCGCCGAGGCGGCGGTGGTGAAGACGCAGGTCGGCTTCAACTATCTCTGCAACCCGATGATCGGCCTGGCCCGCGACATGATCGCGGCCGGCGAGCTCGGCGAGATCCGCGGCTATCGCGGACTCCATGCCGAGGACTACATGGCCGACGCGGCCGGTCCCTTCACCTTCCGCCACGATCCGGTGGGCGGCGGCGCGCTGGCCGACATCGGCAGCCATGCGCTGGCGACGGCCGAGTTCCTGATGGGGCCGATCATTCAGGTGATGGGCGATTGCGTGACGGCGATCGCCGAGCGTCCCGATGGCCGCGGCGGGCGCCGCAAGATCGAGGTCGACGACATCGGCCGGGCCTTCCTGCGCTTTGCCAGCGGTGCGACCGGCTCCATCGAGGGCAACTGGATCGCCACCGGCCGCAAGATGCAGCACGATTTCGAGGTCTACGGCACGAAGGGCGCGCTGGCCTTCAGCCAGGAGCGCTTCAACGAGCTCCACTACTATTCGACCGACGACCGCCGCGGCCGTCAGGGGTTCCGCCGCATCGAAGCCGCGCCCGATCATGCGCCCTACGGGCTGTTCTGCGTGGCGCCCGGCCACCAGCTCGGCTTCAACGACCTGAAGGCGATCGAGATGGCCGGCTTCGTCGAGGCCATCGCCGGACAGCGAGCGGAGCCGTTCAATTTCCGCGCCGGCCTGCGCATCCAGACGCTGGTGGAGACGATTCGCGCCTCCAGCCGCGCCCAGGCCTGGACGGACGTGCCATGACCCTCGGTGTCGGGGTCATCGGGGCGGGCATCATGGGTACCGAGCATGCACGCCTGCTGCGCGACGTGATCGCGGGCGCCCATCTCGCCGCCGTCTGCGACGCCGATCCGGCGCGGGCCCGGGCGGCGGCCGGACGCGCGCGCGTCATCGACGATCCGCAGGCGCTGATCGCCGCGCCCGAGGTACAGGCCGTGGTCATCGCGTCGCCGGACGCGACCCATGCCGGCTATGCGCTGGCCTGCCTGGCCGCCGGCAAGCCGGTGCTCTGCGAAAAACCGCTGGCGGCGACCGCCGCCGAGGGACTGCAGGTCGTCGAGGCCGAGATCGCCGCCGGCCGCCGGCTGGTGCAGGTGGGCTTCATGCGCCGGTTCGACGCCGCCTATGGCGAGATGCGCCGGGCCCTGGACGCCGGCCACATCGGCGACGCGGTGGTGCTGCACAACGTCCACCGCAACCTGTCCGCCCCGGACTGGTTCACCGAGGCGATGACGGTCACCAACTCGTTCGTGCACGAGATCGACATCAGCCGGTGGCTGCTCGGCTCCGAGATGGTCAGCGCACATGTCTTCCCGGCCGGGTCGGCCGGTCTGCTGATGATCGTCATGCGCACGGCGACGGGCGCGGTCGTCTCGACCGAGGTCAACATCAACGGCGGCTACGGCTATCACGTCCACGCCCAGATCGTCGGCACGACCGGCACGATCGAGATGGCCGCACCGGCCCACACCGTGACGAACCGCGCCGGCGCGCACGGCTTCGGCTTCCCTCGGGACTGGATCCCGCGCTTCGCCCAGGCCTATCGCGACCAGATGCAGGCGTGGGTCGCCGCCATCGCCGGCGGCACAGTCGCCGGCGCCTCCGCTTGGGACGGCTATGTGACCACGGCGATCGCCGAGCAGATCGTCGCTGCCATGCCGACCGGCGGCATGACGGCGCTCCGGCTGCCGCCGCGCCCGGCGCTGTACGCGGAGGATTGATGAGCGGGGCCTGGGTGTCTTTCGGGCGGTAGGGCCTTCGCTCCGACTTGCAACGTCAATTGCCAAAGGGAGATCGGCGCGCACAGAATGCATTAAAATTTGCCAAAATAGTATATCCGCAATAATATGTGCGGACCTGTGCGCCACAGGCGCAAACCGAGGGAGGAGCAGCATGACGACGGGTTGGACGACGAGACGGGCGGTGCTCGCAGCCGGTGCTTTGATGGGGTGCGCGACGGCGCTGGTCGTCGGTCCGGCGCGTGCCGCCGACAAGCCGATCACCATCGCGATGATCACCCATGCCCAGCCGGGCGACACGTTCTGGGACATCATCCGCAAGGGGGCCGAAGCGGCGGCCAAGAAGGACAATGTGAAGCTGGTCTACCTGTCGAGCCCGGATGCGGCCAAGGAGGCGCAGCTGATCCAGAATGTGACCCAGCAGCATGTCGACGGGATCGCGCTGACGCTGGCCTTCCCCGATGCCGAGGCGGGCAACGTGAAGGCCGCCTTGGCCGCGGGCATCCCGATCGTCGGCTTCAATGCCGGGGTCGACCAATGGAAGGAGATGGGCCTGCTGGGTTATGCCGGCCAGGACGAGACCGTGGCCGGCAAGGCGGTCGGCGAGAAGCTGAACCAGGACGGCGCGACCAACGTCGTCTGCCTCGACCAGCAGCAGGGCGCGGTGCAGCTCGAGGCCCGCTGCAATGGCATCAAGGCCACCTTCAAGGGCAAGATGGAGGTGCTGTACGTCACCGGCTACGACATGCCGACGGTGAAGGCCCGGATGCAGGCCAAGCTGCAGCAGGACCCGTCGATCGACTATGTGGTGACGCTGGGCGCGCCCTTCGCGCCGGTCGTGCTCGATGCGATCAACGCCTCGGGCGGCAAGGCCAAGGTCGGCACCTTCGACATGAGCCCGGTGGCGATCGACCTGATCGCGCAGGGCAAGGTGCAATGGGCCGTCGACCAGCAGCCCTATGTCGAGGGCTATGAGGCGGTCGACATGATCTGGCTCCAACTGACCAACGGCGACACGGTCGGCGGTGGCGGTCCCGTGCTGACCGGGCCGTTCTTCGTGACGAAGGCCAACGCCGCCGCCGTGGCCAAGTTCGCCAAGGCCGGCACGCGCTGAGCCGAGCCGGCGGGGCGCACTTGACCGTGCCGCCCGCAGCACAATGCCGGAGCCCACCGGCCGGGAGCGCTGCGCCCGGCCGGTGGCGCCACGGCGAGCCACAAAGGGGAGGAGTTGATGACCATGCTCTCGGAGCGGGCGACGGGAGAGGTCGGGCGGCGCCGGCAAGTGCAGCCGCAGAGCCTGTGGAAACGGGTTCTGAAGCGGCCGGAGGCCGGCGCGCTGGGCGGCGCCGTCCTGGTCTTCCTGTTTTTCTGGATCATCGCACCGCCGTTCCGGCAGGTGCCGGCCTTCGCTACCGTGCTCTACCAGTCGTCCACGATCGGCATCCCCGCCGTGGCCGTGGCGATCCTGATGATCGGCGGCGAGTTCGACCTGTCCGCCGGGGTGGCCGTGACGTCGTCGTCGCTCGCGGCCTCGATCTTCGCCACGCAGCTGACGGGAAACCTCTGGGCCGGCGTAGTCCTCGCGCTGCTCGTCTCGCTGGGGATCGGCGCGCTGAACGGATGGCTCCTCATCCGCACCGGGCTGCACAGCTTCCTGGTGACGCTCGGCAGCTTTCTGATGCTGCAGGGATTGAACATCGCCATCACCAAACTGATCACCGGCAACGTGGCGACCGCCGACATTTCGGCATGCCAGGCTTCGACATGCTCCAGGCAATCTTCGCCTCGAACGTCCAATTGGGACAGGTTCAGCTGTCCATTGTCGTCGTCTACTGGTTGATCTTCGTGGCGATCGGCACCTGGATTCTGCTGCGCACCAAGATCGGCAACTGGATCTTCGCCGTCGGTGGCCAAGGTGACAGCGCCCGGGCGGTGGGTGTGCCGGTTAGGCGGGTGAAGATCGGACTCTTCATGCTGGTCGGCTTCGGCTGCTGGTTCCTGGCCATGCACCTGCTCTTTGCCTACAACACCGTGCAGTCGGGCGCCGGCATCGGCAACGAGCTGCTGTACATTGCAGCCTCGGTGGTGGGCGGGTGCCTGCTGACGGGCGGCTATGGCTCTGCCGTCGGCTCCGCGCTCGGCGCCTTCATCTTCGGCATGACGACCGAGGGCGTGATCTATGCCGACTGGGATCCCGACTGGTTCCAGTTCTTCGTCGGCGCGATGCTGCTGCTCGCCACCGTGGTGAACACCTGGATCCGTGCCCGCGCGCTGAGAGGGAAATGAGATGGCGACCACCGCTCCGATCATCGAGCTCAGGGGTTTGGGCAAGACCTACGGCCCCATCAGCGCCCTAAAGGGGGTGAACCTGGCTGTCCGCCAAGGCGAGGTGACCTGCATCCTGGGCGACAACGGCGCCGGCAAGTCCACGCTGATCAACATCATCGCCGGGCTGTTCGGCCATGACGACGGCGCCTATCTGGTCGACGGCGAGGAAGTTCGCTTCTCGTCGCCGCGCCAGGCGCTCGATCGCGGCATTGCCGCCGTCTACCAGACGCTGGCGCTGGTGCCCCTGTTGCCGGTCTGGCGCAATTTCTTCCTCGGCTCGGAACTGGTGACGGGGCGCGGGCTGTTCCGGCGGCTGGACATTCGGTCGATGTGGCAGCAGACCCAAGACGAACTGACGCGGATGGGCATCGCCATCGAGAATCTCGAGCAGCCGGTCGGCACTCTCTCGGGCGGCCAGCGTCAGGTGGTGGCCATTGCCCGTGCCATTCACTTCGGCGCCCGCGTGCTGATCCTCGACGAGCCCACCGCCGCGCTCGGCGTGGCGCAGTCCGGCCTCGTGCTGCGCTACATCGCCCAGGCCGCGCGCGACCAGGGTATCGGGGTGATCTTCATCACCCACAATCCCCATCACGCCTATCTGGTCGGCGACCATTTCATGGTGCTGGCGCGCGGAGAGGTCGACCTCGACGCGCCGCGCGACGACCTCACCCTGGAGAACCTGATGTTCCACATGGCCGGCGGCAGCGATCTCGCAGCCCTCGAACATGAGCTTCACGCCGGCCGCACCGCCGCCCGCCGCTGACATTGCGCGGGGTGGGAAAGCCCGGCACTGTCGCCGAAGGCTTGTGCAAGGCATTGATGATGACCGGGAAGCGACCGCCGGAAACATATGAAGCGCTGATCCGCATGATCCACGATCGCCATGCGGACATGAGCAAATCCTATCAGCGCATCGCCGTCTACTTGACGCAGAATCCGAACGATGTCGCGGTCCTGTCGGTCAGCGCCATCGCCGAGAAATGCGGCGTCCATGCTTCGGGCTTTGTGCGCTTTGCCCAATCGCTCGGCTACAAAGGCTTCAAGGAACTGCAGGCCGTCTTTCAGCGCCGCCTGTCGACAGCCGCACCCGGCTTCGATGCCCGGATCAAGGCGCTGCAGGAAGAACTCGGCGCCCGCGAGGACCAGAGCGAGGTGGGGTTCCTGCGCGATCTCGTGGTGCGAGACATCTCCTCGCTTCAGGACCTGTTGACGGGCATCTCGGCCAAGCAGATCGCCGAAGCGGTCGGCCTCTTGGAGGCGGCCGACACGATCTTTCTCATCGGCCAACTCCGCTCGAGTCCGGTGGTGGAGCTTTTGCGCTATGTCCTGACGATGCTGGGCAAACGCTGCGTGCTGCTCGACCCGGGCGGTGGTCTGGCGACCCATATGGCCAAGACGATCCGCCCGACCGATCTGCTGTTCGCCGTCTCCTTCCGCTTCTATGCCACCGAGGTGGTGAACGTGGTCGAGGAAGCGGCCGGCCGTGCGGTGCCGATCGTCGCGATCAGCGACAGCACGTTGTCGCCGCTGGCCAAGAACGCCCGGGTGCTGTTTGCCGTACCGGAGCACGAATATACGTTCTCGCGCTCGCTGGCCGCGCCGATGTGCCTGGCGCAGGCCCTGTGCATCACCCTGGCCTCGCGCCTTCAGGAAGACCCCGGCCGGCCGCGCATCCCAATCGTCACGCAACGGCACACCGACCTTCGGTGAGAGCCGCGAGCCCGGGTTGCATCGGCCGACGCGAACTCTTGGACCGTCGTCAGATGCTCAGGCCGCCATTCACGTGAAGCGCTTGTCCGGTGATGCAGCCGGCATCGACGGACAGAAGAAACTCGATGGCCGCGGCCACGTCGTCCGGCCGGCCGATGCGTCCAAGCGGAATGCGCGCGCCGTTGTCGGCCAGTTCCTTGTCGGGCACGGCGTCACGCCCGCGCTTCCATCTTGACAATGTCGACATGAAGACGGCATGAGTCAATCGTCGACACGGTACCGACACGAACGCTCGGCAGCATTGACTGCCGTATGCCTCTGTCATTGGCCCAGCTCGACAAGACGACGATCCGCACTGCCTGATGCGGGCGTTGTAGTTTTCCCGAAAAATTCCGTTCTGGAGCCGACGCGATGCGGTTCCCGAAAGTGTTGTCCGTCGTCGACGACCGCGCAGTTGGTGTTCGTGGCGTTGGCCAAGCGATACTTGTCGTTCGCCAGCTTTTCTTCATTTGGTACGGCGCTGCGGTCCTTCAAGCTCACCTGAACAGAAGGGGGGAGCAATGAGGATTGCCCTGGTAACCGGCGCCACCAGCGGCGTCGGGCGCGCGATCGCTCTCGCGCTGGCCGGCGCCGATCACCGGGTTCTGGCGGTGGGCCGCGACCCGGCCATGCTGCAGGAGCTTGCCGGGGTGTCGAACGTTACCCCGGTCGCGCTTGATATCTGCGACCACGAGCGCGTGGCGGCGCGCCTGGCCGGCCAGGACATCGACGTCCCGGTCAACAACGCCGGCATCATGCCGCCCCTGACCGCATTCGACGAAATGAGCGTCGCCGACATCGAGCGGACGATCGCCGTCAACTTCACCGCCAGTGTCGTGCTGACCAACCTGGTCGCCAAGGGCATGCGCCGCCGCCAAGGCGGGCACATCTTCTTCACCGGCTCGACCGCCGGCCACGCCGCGTTCAAGCACCTTGCGGTCTATGGCGCGACCAAGGCGGCGATCGGCGGCTTCGCCGACGGGTTGCGGCTCGACCTGGCGCCGCACGGAGTCCGGGTCACCGAGATCGTGCCGGGGCGAACCGAGACCAACCTTTACCGCTCGCTCCTCGACGCCGAGGCCCGCGCCGCGATGTACGCCGGCGGCTCCGCCGTCCAGCCCAGGGACATCGCCGAGCTGGTGCTGGCGGTGCTGGCGCTGCCGGCGACGACGACCGTCTCGCGGTTCGACATCGTGCCGACCCGCCAGGCGACCCCGACGGGCGGCGCCAAGAAGGACGGCTGACGTGACCGGCTTGGACAATGGAGGCATGACGTGCAGGGACTGATGGTGGTGATCGTGGGCGGCGGCGCCGGGCTTGGCGCGCTCCTGGCCGAGATGGCGGTGGCGCGCGGGGCGGCGGGCGTCGGGATCGTCGACCTCCATGCGGCGGCCGCCGATGCCGCGCTGGCCGCCGCCCGCCAGGCCGGGCTGCCGGCGGCTTCGGGGGCGGCGGACATCAGCAGCGGTCCGGCGGCCCATGCCGCGTTCGACCATGTCGCCGCCGCGCTCGGCCGGGTCGACACGCTGATCAACTGTGCCGCGATCTATCCGCGCCGCCCGCTGCTGGGGATCTCGGACGCCGACTGGGACGCGTCGAACGGGGTCAACGTCAAGGGCACCTACCATATGATGGTGGCGGCCGTGCGCCGGATGCGGACGCAGGATCCGCGCGACCGCGTCCGCGGGCGGATCGTCAACCTCACCTCCGTCGATGCGTTCAAGGCGCATCCGCAGAACGCCCACTACGCGGCGACCAAGGCGGCAGTGGTCAGCCTGACGCGCAGCTTCGCGCATGCCCATGCCGCCGACGGCATCCTCGTGAATTCGGTCGCGCCAGCCGGCATGGCGACCGAGAAGGCCCGTCAATTCGGCATTCTCGAAGAGCTGGCGAAGGCCAATCCCCTCGGCCGGGCCGCCGAACCCAAGGAAATGGCCGAGTGGGTCCTGATGGCCGGCGGCTCGCGCAATACCTATATGACCGGAGAGAACATCATCGTCTCCGGCGGCTATGTCTACGCCTAAGAAAGACCGTATTCATTCACTTGTGGGGAGGCGATGAGATGAAATGGCTCCTGAAAGCCGCGGTCGCAGCGTGCGCCGTTACCTTCGGAGCGGCGGCCGCCCATGCCGCCAGCGGCGACACGTTGAAGACGGTCAAGCAGCGCGGCGCGCTCAATTGCACCGGCCATAACGGCTCCTATCTCGGCTTCGCGGAGGTCGACGACAAGGGCAACTGGAAGGGGCTCGACATCGAGCTGTGCCGGGCGGTCGCCACCGCGATCTTCGGCGATCCCCAGGCCTTGAAGATCATCCCGATCTCGTGGGCGCAGCGCTGGCCGGCCCTGCAGTCCGGCGACATCGACATCGTGATCAAGGCGTCCGGCGCCACCCTCAGCCGCACCGAGCTCGGCCTGCAGTTCTCCAACTCCTATTACCTTGGCACGACCAAGGTGATGGCG
>CAZEFK010000028.1:0-44132 GCA_964511405.1 uncultured Comamonadaceae bacterium
GTCGGCCGCGACGTCGAGGAGTTCTATGCCACCCATCGCCGGCCGGCCGGCGCCGTGCGGCTGGAGGTCGACGGCCTGTGGCTGGAGCAGCCGGGCCGCGCGCGCCGGCGTCTCGACGGCGTCGGCTTCTCGGTCCGGGCCGGCGAGATCCTGGGCATCGGCGGACTGCTGGGCGCCGGTCGCAGCGAAATGCTGGAGGCGCTGTTCGGCGCCGCCGAGGGCGAGGCCGGCGGCACCGTCCGCGTCGACGGCCAGCCGGTCAAGATCGGCTCGCCGGCGGCGGCCAAGGCCGCCGGCCTCGCGCTGGTCACCGAGGACCGCCGCGCCAGCGGCCTGGTGCTGGACGCCGGCATCGCCGAGAACCTGGGGCTGCCGACCCTGGCGGCCCGGTCGCCCTGGGGCGTCGTCCGGCCCATGCGCGAGCGCCGCTTGGCCGAGGCCGCCATGGCGCGTCTGGCCATCCGGGCCCGCGGTCCCGACCAGTTGGCCGGCACCTTGAGCGGCGGCAACCAGCAGAAGGTGGCGATCGGCAAATGGCTGCCGGCCGAACCGAAGGTGCTGCTGCTCGACGAGCCGACCCGCGGCATCGACGTCGGGGCCAAGGCCGAGATCTATCGCCTGCTCGCCGAGTTGACGGCCGCCGGCCTGGCGGTGGTCATGGTCAGCTCCGAGCTGCCGGAGCTGCTGTCGCTCAGCGATCGCATCCTGGTGCTGCGCGAGGGCCGGCCGACCGCACTGCTGGACAAACCCGACTTTTCGGCCGAGCGCATCCTCGACCATGCCTCGCCCGGCGGCGCCGTCATGCCGGCGTTCGCCCGCCTGTTCCTGGAGACCCGAGTATGACCGCCGTTCCGGATCACGCCGCTGCCCCCGCACCCCGGCGCGAGATTGGCCGGTTCCTGCTGCGCACCAAGCTCTATTGGGGCCTGGTCGCGCTGATCGGCGCCGGCGTCGCGCTGTCGCCGGTGAGCGGCAAGGGCGTCAACATCTTCCTGACGCCGGGCAACCTGTCGGACGTGCTGCGCCAGGTGTCGAACAACGGCCTGGTCGCCGTCGGCATGACCCTGGTGATCCTGATCGCCGGCATCGACTTGTCGGTGGGCTCGGTGATGGCCCTGGGCTCGGTGGTGTGTGCCATGCTCCTGACCCAGGATGGTTGGACCGCCGCGACCGCGCTGGCGGTGCCGCTGCTGGCGGTCTGGACATGCCTGGCGGTGACGGCGGCGGCGCGGCTGGCGGCCGGTCGCCGCGGGCTGCTCGCCGGCGTGGCGGCGGGGCTGGCGGCGGCGGCGCTGGTGCTGGCCTGGGGCGACGCGACGGCCGCGGGAAAGTTCGGCGTCGTCGGGGTCCTGCTGGCGGTGCCGGCGGTCGGGGCCGCCGTCGGGGCGCTCAACGGCGTGATCATCGCCAAGGCGCGGATGCAGCCCTTCATCGTCACGCTCGCGACCATGGTCGGCCTGCTGGGGATCGCGCGTCTGGTCGCCGGCCCCGACACCACGGTCTATCCGGTCTACACCGGCACCAACGCGACCCCGGACTTCGAGCTGCTGCGCGCCCTCGTCGGCCATGTGCTGCCGGTGCCGGGGCTGTTCTTCCTGGCGGCCGTGGTCGCCGCGCACCTGGTCCTGCGGCGCACGACGTTCGGCCGTTACATCTACGCCATCGGCGGCAACGAGCAGGCGGCGCGCTTCGCCGGCATCGCCGTCGACCGGGTCAAGATCGCGGCCTATGCGGTTTCGGGCCTGCTGGCGAGCCTGGCCGGGGTGCTCTATGTCGCCCAGTACCGCCAGGGCAAGCCCGACGCCGGCGGCGGCATCGAGCTCGACGCCATCGCCGCGGTGGTGATCGGCGGCACCAACCTGATGGGCGGCAAGGGCTCGATCGCGGGCACGCTGGTGGGCGTGCTGATCTTCGGGTTCCTCGGCAATATCCTCCAGCTGCGCAACATCGACAGCAACATGCAGCTGGTGCTGAAGGGCGCGATCATCCTGGCGGCGGTCATGCTCCAGGAGGGCAGCGTGCGCACCAGCGCCCGCCGGGTCTGGCGGCGGCTGCGGGCAAGCTAGCCCCGGCAGGCCGGTCCGGACAGCTCGCCCATCTCGGGTTCCGCCAGGTCCTGGCGGAACGGCCCGGCCTCGGTCAGGCCGGCGATGGCGTTCTCGACATAGGCGCGCTCGCGCACCAGGAAGTCGGCGACGGCGCGGCGGAAGGCGGGATCGGGCAGATGGTGGAAGCTGTAGGTGCGGGCCGGCAGGTAGCCGCGCTGCAGCTTGTGCTCGCCCTGGGCGCCGGCTTCGACCCGCGCCAGGCCGCGGGCGATCGCGAAATCGAGCGCCCGGTAGTAGCACAGCTCGAAATGCAGGAACGGCCAGTGCCCCAGGCAGCCCCAGTTGCGGCCATAGAGGGTGTCGCGGCCCAACAGGTTCAGGGCTCCGGCCACGAACCGGCGGCTGCCCGGCTCCTCGGCCAGGATCAGGACGACCTGGTCGGCCATGCGCTCGCCCAGCAGGCTGAAGAAGGCGCGGGTGAGGTAGGCCTGGCCCCATTTGCGGTCGCTGGTCGCCATGTAGACGCGGAAGAACGCGTCCCAGTGGCGCTCCTCGATATCGGCGCCGGTCAGGGTGTGGATGACCAGGCCGTGGGCCGCGGCGGCCCCGCGCTCCTTGCGGATCGCCTTGCGCTTGCGGCTGGCGAGGTCGCCGAGGAACGCCTCGAAGCTGTCATAGCCGCGGTTGTCCCAGTGGAACTGGAAGCCGACGCGGGTGAGGAACCCGGCTTCGGTGAAGGGCTCGTGGTCGTCGGGCCCGGCGAAGGTGGCATGCACCGACGACACCCCAAGGCGATCGGCGATCTCGACCAGCCCCTGGACCATAGCCGTGCGCACGCCGGGATGGGCGCCGGGGGCGACCAACAGCCGGGGGCCCGGCACCGGCGTGAACGGCACCGCCACCTGCAGCTTGGGATAGTAGCGGCCGCCGGCGCGGCGGTAGGCGTCGGCCCAGGCGTGGTCGAACACATACTCGCCGTAGGAGTGGCTTTTGAGATAGAGCGGCGCCACGCCCACGATCCGGCCGGTCCGGGTCTCGGCCACCAGATGCTGCGGCCGCCAGCCCGACGGCGCCTCGGCCGACCGGCTGTCCTCCAGCGACTTCAGGAAGGCGTGGGCCAGGAACGGGTTGTCGGACCCGGCGCAGCGATCCCAGTCGTCGGCCGGGATCGCCGCGAGCCGGTCGACGCAGCGCAGGGTGTGGACCGGCTGGTCGACCGTCATGCCACCTCGACGATGGCTTCGACCTCGACGGCCACGCCGAACGGCAGCGACGCCGCGCCCACCGCCGAACGGGCATGGCGGCCGCGGTCGCCGAAGACGGCGACGAACAGGTCCGAGGCGCCGTTGACCACCTTGGGCTGCTCGCCGAACTCGGGCGTGGCGTTGACGAAGCCCAGCACCTTGACGATCCGGCGCACCCGCTCCAGATCGCCGTCGAGGGCCCGGGCGACCTGGGCGATGACGCCGATGCCGCACAGGCGCGCGGCTTGGTAGCCCGTGGCGGCGTCGAGGTCGGCGCCGAGCTTGCCGATCATCGCGGGCTTGCCGTGCTCGAGCGGGATCTGGCCCGACACGAACAGCAGGTTGCCGGCACGGACGACCGGCACATAGTTGGCCTGGGCTGCGGGAGCCGTCGGCAGAACGATGCCGAGCTCTGCAAGGCGGGTCTGGATGGTGCCGGGCATGGAAGGTCCTCGGGGAAAGTATAGAACGGATCCAGGGTGGCGACGGGAGAGGGACAAGGGCGCCTGCGGCGTTTTACGTCCCTTGATGTGCCGGCGCCACCCGAGGATTATGGCGCAACGCTTGGAAGGAGTGGTCCGATGGGCTCCATGAGCCTCATGCACTGGGTGGTCGTCCTGGCCGTGGTCATGTTGTTGTTCGGCGCGGGCAAGATCCCCCGGCTGATGGGCGACGTGGCGAAGGGCATCAAGAACTTCAAGGAAGGCATGAAGGAAGACGGCCCGGCCGCGTCGACGGCGCCGCCGCAGGTCGGCAACCAGGCGCAGAGCACGGCCGCGCCGAAGGCCGACAAGGTCGACGCCGCGTAAGGCTGGCGGCCAGATCCGGACGGCGTGCACCCCGGTCGCGGTCGGCAAACCATCGGGCCGGCCGCACCGTTGGGTGCATATGCGTGTCGGAACGGTCTTCCGGCGAGCCCGGCAGTTGGGCTAGACCAAAGGTCCCGTAACGATCCCCGGCGGCGTCCGCGGCGCTGCCTGGGACCGTTGCCGTGCTGTCCAGGACACCGCGATGCCCAGCATGCTGTTCAGCGATATCCGGCTGCGCGACCTCACCCTGCCCAATCGGCTGGTGGTGTCGCCCATGTGCCAGTACAGCGCCGACGACGGCTGCGCCACGCCTTGGCATCTGCAGCATCTGGCCGCCATGGCCATGAGCGGGGCCGGACTGGTGATCCTGGAGGCGACCGCCGTCGAGCGCCGCGGCCGCATCACCCATGGTTGCCTGGGGCTGTATTCCGACGCCAATGAGGCGGCGCTGGAGTCGGTGCTGTCGGCGGTCCGCCGCATGGGCCCGGCGCGGCTCGGCATCCAGCTTGGCCATGCCGGCCGCAAGGCGTCGTCGCAGCGGCCGTGGGAGGGGGGCCGGCAGCTGCCGCCCGACCAGGATCCCTGGCCCACCGACGCGGCGTCGGCGGTTCCCTTCGAGCCGGAGCGGTCGACCCCGGCCGAGCTCGACAGCGGCGGGCTGGCGCGCATCCGGTCGGCGTTCGTGGCCGCCGCCGGCCGCGCCCGGCGGCTGGGCCTGGACCTGATCGAGTTGCATGGCGCCCATGGTTATCTGCTCCATCAGTTCCTGTCGCCGCTGTCCAACCGGCGGACCGACGCCTATGGCGGCAGCCTCGCCAACCGCCTGCGGTTCCCGCTCGAGGTGGCGGAGGCGGTGCGGGCCGTGTGGGACCGGCCGCTGGGCATGCGGCTCAGCGCCACCGACTGGGTCGAGGGCGGGTTCACCGTCGAGGAGGCGATCGAGCTGGTCCGCCGCCTGAAGGCGGCCGGCCTCGATTACGTGGTGGCGTCGTCGGGCGGCAGTGCCCCCGCCGCCCGCGTCCCGGTCGGACCCGGCTACCAGGTGCCGCTGGCGCAGCGTATCCGCGCCGCCACCGGGATGACCGTGATGGCCGTGGGCATGATCGTCGAGCCGCAGCAGGCGGAGGCCATCGTCGCCGAGGGCCAGGCCGACCTGGTCGCCGTCGGCCGGGGCTTCCTGGACGACCCCCGGTGGGGCTGGCATGCCGCCGCAGCGCTCGGGGCCGCGGTGCCCTATCCGCCGCAATATGCGCGCGCGGCACCGGCGGCGTGGCCCGGTGCCGGCCTGGTGCGGCCGGGCGGCGGCGCGACGCGCGCCGCGTGATGGACCCGCAGCGCATGCCCGCGGGGAGCGAGGCCGCGACGGTCGAGGCGGGCAGCTCGATGCGGTTGAAGCTCGGCATGCTCGCGGCCCTGGCGGCGGGCCTGCTGGCCGCGGCGGCCCTGGTCGTCTACAACGACGCCGAGGCGGTCCTGGGCTCGGTCGCCGACGTCGGCTGGGGACTCTTGGGCGTGATCGCCGTGCGCGCCCTGATGGTCGCCGTGGCCGGCACCGGCTGGGGCATGGTCGTCCGCACCCGGGCGGCCCAGCCATGGCGCCTGTTCTGGTTCGTGCGCTGGATCCGCGAATCGATCAACAACCTGCTGCCGGTCGCCCAGGTCGGCGGCGACCTGGTCGGCGCCCGGCTGATGACCTTCTGGGGCGTGGCCGGCGGCCTGGTCGGCGCCACCATCCTGATCGATCTGCTGGTCCAGGCGCTGGCTCAGTTCCTGTTCACCGTGGTGGGGCTGGGCGCCCTGGTCGTGGACGGCGGCGGCGGCGCCATCGTGCGCTGGGTCGGGCTCGGCCTGCTGGTGGCGGCACCGGCGCTGGCGGGGTTCTATTTCAGCCAGCGGCTGGGGCTGTTCGATCTGCTGGAGCGCTGGCTGCTGGCCCTGGCCCGGCGCTTCCCGCGGACGGCCCTGACCGGCGAGCTGCGCCTGCATGACCAGCTGCAACAGTTTTACCGGCGCCCCGGCACGCTGCTGGGATCCCTGGCGGTGCACCTGTCGGTGTGGTTCCTGGGCGCGGCCGAGCTGTGGATCGCGCTCGCCTGCATGGGCTATCGGCCGACCTTGCTGCATCTCTTGATCCTGGAGAGCCTGAGCCAGGCGGTGCGTGGCGCGGCGTTCGCGGTGCCGGGCGCCCTGGGCGTCCAGGAGGGTGGCTACATGCTGTTCGGCGAGCTGGTCGGGATCGGCGCCGAGGCGGCGCTCGCCCTGTCCCTGGTCAAGCGCGTGCCCGATCTCGCCCTCGGCCTGCCCGGGCTGCTCGCCTGGCAGGTGCTGGAGGGGCGCCGGGTGTTTCGGCCGCGCCGGGCGGCGCCTCAGTCCAGCGTCTCGCGGTAGGACCAGGTCGCCACCACGGCGACGACACAGGTGAACAGGGCGATCGGCCACAGTTCGGGCGCGATCTCGGTCAGGCCGTTGCCCTTCAGCAGCACGCCGCGCACGATGCGCAGCGCATGGGTGACCGGGAACACTTCGCCGGCCCAGCGCGCCCAGGCCGGCATGCCCTGGAACGGGAACATGAAGCCCGACAGCAGGAACGACGGCAGCAGCGTAAACTGCGCCATCTGGATCGCCTGCATCTGGTTGCGCGCCACGGTCGAGAAGGTCAGGCCCAGCGCCAGGTTGCTGGCGATGAACAGCCCGAGCGCCAGGGTCAGCAGCACCGGCGAGCCGCGCACCGGCAGGCCGAACACGGCGGCGGCGATCGCGATGATCAGGGCGGCCTGCAGGTAGCCGATGGCGATGTAGGGCACGATCTTGGCCAGCATGACCTCGATCGGCCGCACCGGCATGGCCAGCAGGTTCTCCATGGTGCCGCGCTCATGCTCGCGGGTGATCGACAGCGTGGTCACGAACAGGGTCGAGATGGTCAGGACGATGCAGATCAGCCCCGGGACGATGTTCAGCACCGTCAGCTGCTCGGGGTTGTAGCGGGCGTGGAGCTGGAACCGGAACGGCGCGCTTCCGGACGCCGCGCGCAGGGCCGGCGGCAGGTCGCGGTCGAGCGCCGCGGCGAGCGAGGCCAGCGCCGCCGTGGCGTTGCCGATGGTCGTGGGATCGGTGGCGTCGGCGTCCATCAGCACCACCGGCCGCTCGCCGCGATCGACCGAGCGGGCGAAGCCGGGCGGGATATTGACCACGAACAGCACCTCGCCCTCGGCCAGGGCGCGCTCGGCCTCGGCCTCCGACGCCAGCGGCCGGATGTCGTAATAGCCGGTGTTGCGGAGGGCGGCGATCAGGGACCGCTCATAGGTCGAATGATCGGCCGAGAGCAGGCCGGTCGGCAGGTGCTTGGGGTCGGCGTTGATGGCATAGCCGAACAGGAACAGCTGCAGCACCGGCAAGGCCACGATCATCCGCAGGGTGAAGGGATCGCGGCGCACCTGCAGCCACTCCTTGGCCAGCACCGCCAGGAAGCGCCGGATCGAGAAGCCGGTCACGGCGCCGGTCGGCTGAGCAGGTGGATGAACACGTCTTCCAGCCGCGGCGGCACCTCGTGCCACTCGAGCGCAATGCCGCAGGCGGCAAGCGCCCGCTCCAGCGCGGCCCGGTCGGTGCCGGCGACATGCACGGCAGTGCCGAACACGGCGGCCGCCTCCACGACCGGCGTCCGGCGCAGCGCCCGCGCCGCGGCATCGGCCTCGGGTCCGGCCGCTTCGAACGTGATCAGGCCGGAGCCGCGCACCACGGCCTCCGGCGCGCCCTGGGTCACGATCCGGCCGCCGGACAGGTAGACGATGCGCTTGCAGCGCTCGGCCTCGTCCATGTAGTGCGTGGAGACCAGGACGGTCAGGCCCTCGCCGGCCAGGTCGTGGATCAGGTCCCAGAACTCGCGGCGCGCCTGGGCGTCGACCCCGGCGGTGGGCTCGTCCAGGAGCAGCAGGCGGGGCCGGTGGAGGACGCAGGCGGCCAGGGCCAGGCGCTGCTTCCAGCCGCCCGAGAGCTGGCCGGCAAGCTGGTCGGCGCGGTCGCCCAGGCTCATTCTCTCGATGATCGCCGGCACCGCCCGCCGCCGGTCGGGAAGTTCGTAGACCCGGGCGACGAAGGTCAGGTTCTCGGCGACCGTCAGGTCTTCGTAGTAGCTGAAGCGCTGGGTCATGTAGCCGACCTGCCGGCGGATCGCCGGGGCGTCGCGGACGATGTCGAGGCCGAGGCAGGTGCCGCCCCCCGCGTCCGGCGTCAGCAGGCCGCACAGCAGGCGGATGGTGGTGGTCTTGCCGCTGCCGTTGGCGCCCAGGAAGCCGCAGATCTCGCCGGTGGCCACGCGCAGGCTGAGGCCGTCGACCACGGTGCGGGCGCCATAGCGCTTGGCCAAGCCGTCGACGTCGATCGCCGCGGTCATCGCGGCCCTGGCGCCAGCGGCCGCACCGTGACCGGCTGGCCGGGGTTGAGCAAGCCGGCCTGATCCGGCTGCGGCCGAGCTTCGATCAGATAGACCAGCTTGGCGCGGCTGGACTCGCTGTAGATCACCGGCGGCGTGTATTCGGCCTGGGGCGCGATGAAGGCGATGGTGCCGGCGAGCCCGGCGGGGCAGCCGTCGCAGGCGAACGCCACCGGATCGCCGCGGTGGATGCCGGCCAGCGCGGGCTCGGACACGAAGAAGCGGATGACGATGTTCCCCGGCGGCAGCAGCGAGACCACCGGCGCGCCCGCCGTCAGGGTCTCGCCGGGCCGGGCCAGGACGTCGGCGATGCGGCCGCCCGCCGGTGCCGCCACCCGCCGCTGCGCGAGCCGCCACTCGGCCATGGTCAAGGCCGCGGCGGCCGCCCCGACCGCCGCGCGCTGGGCGGCGATTTCGCCGGCGCGGCCGAGCGGCCCGCGCTGCTGGGCGAGGGCGGCTTCGGCAGCCTGCAGCCGGGCCTCGGCCGACCGGTGGTCGGCGCGGAGCTGGTCCACGCTCTGCCAGGTCGCGTTGCCGTTGCGCGCCAGGACCTCGGCCCGGCGCAGGTCGGCCTCGGTGCGGACCAGGGTCGACCGCGCGTCGGCCACGGTGGCTGCGGCCTGCTCGATCTCCGTGGGCTTGCCGCCGGCTTCGAGATTGGCCAACTGCTGCTGGGCCTGGGCCAGTTGACGGGCCGCCTGGTCGCGCGCCGCGCGGTCGGGCGTGTCATCCTGCTCGAACAGCGGCGCGCCGGCGGCGACGGCGTCGCCGCGGCTGACCGCGACGGCGGTCAGCAGGCCGTCCAACGTCGGTCCGATCTTGACGAAGTCGGCATCGGCATAGCCTTGCCACTGGATCGGCGGAGGTGGTCGCTGCAACCACCACCAAGCCGACCCGACGGCCGCCGCAACCAGGACCGCGACCGCCAACCATGCGCGTCCAGCCACGATACTGCGTCCTTGAGGTGCTTGCCATTTCAGCACATACTGAAATGGCAAGCAAGATGTGAAAGATCCGCCATTTGCCGACGTCGACGCCATCGTCCGAACAGGTCCAGCTCTGGGTGGAACGGGTCGCGGCCGCCTTCGCGCAGCATTTCGGGCTGCCGCCGATCACCGGACGCATCCTGGGCTGGCTGTTGATCTGCGACCCCGCGGAGCAGTCGGCCGGCGAGATCGCCGATGCCATCGGCGCCAGCCGCGCCTCGCTGACCACCGCGATGCGCCTGTTGACCGCGGGCGATCTGGTGCGGCGGCATACGCGGCCGGGGCAACGGACGACCTACTACCGGATCGACGACGACGCTTGGGAAAAGGTCATCCGGCGGCGGATCCAGGGCATGGCGTCGCTCAGCGCGATCACCGCCGACGCGGCCGCGCTGGTCGGCACCGATGGCCCGCGCGGCGCCCGCGTGCGCGCCGCCCATTCCTTCTTCGAATGGCTGTCCGAGCGGCTGAAGGCCTAATCCGGCAGCGGCAGGCCCGGCGGCACGTCGATCTCGAAGGCGTCGGCCAACAGCGCCAGGAGCTCGGCGTCGCCGGCCACGGTGCGCTCGGTGAGCCCGTCGGCGTCGCGCCGGCTGACGGTGCGGTCGCGCAGGATCAGGCGACGGTCGCGCCAGGTGCGTTGCGCGGTCAGGGTCTGGCGGAACCGCGACGCCGGGTGGTGGCTGAGATAGAAGTTGCCGACCTCGAAATCCACCTCGTGCTGGGGTTCCAGCGTAAAGCCGTAGAGATCGGTCCAAGGCTGGGACTCGTCGCCGTGGCGCGCCTGCAGCGCCCAGCCGCCCGGCTCGGGCGTGAGCCGCGCGAGACCGCCGGGCACCGGGGTCTGCGCATCGGCGGCCAGGGGCAGGGGGGTGACCAGCCCATCGCCGCCGAACCCGACATCGGCAACCCACGGCCGACCGGCGATCTCGACCAGCATGAGCCGGTGCATCCGGGGCAGCACGCGCGTCGCCCCCATGCGCACCCGCGCCGCCAGGGCGGTCACGCGGAAGCCCACGCTTTCCAGCACCGCCTGGAACAGGCGGTTGTGCTCGAAGCACCAGCCGCCGCGCCGGCTGCCCACCAGCTTGGCCTCGACGCTGGCGAGGTCGAGCCGGACCTCGTGCCCCATCAGCACATCCAGGTTCTCGAACGGGATCGCGGCCACATGGGCTTCGTGCAGCGCGGCCAGGGTCGCCGGCGTCGGCGCGGTCGGGCCGTCATGGCCGATCCGCGCGAAATAGGCGTCGAGGTTGATCATCGCTACAGCACCGGATAGCGCGGCGGGCGGCCGGCGAGCACGTCGAGCACGCCTTCGACTGCCTCGCGCCCCATGCGCGCCATGGCGTCGTCGGTCATGGCGCCGATATGGGGCGTGCCGATGAAGGTGGGCAGCGCCAGCAGCGGATGGCTGGCCGGCGGTGGCTCGACCTCGAAGGCATCGGCCGCGGCCCCCGCCAGATGGCCGCCGGCCAGCGCCGCGGCCAGGGCGGCCTCGTCGACCACGCCGCCGCGCGCCGCGTTGATCACCAGGGCCCCCCGAGGCAGGGCGGCGAGCTCGGCGGCGCCGATCAGGCCCCGGGTCTCCGGGGTCAAGGGCGTGTGCACGGTCAGCACGTCCGCGACCGGCAGCAGGTCGGCCAGGCGGGGCACCAGCGTGACCGTTTCGGGCACGTCCCGGGCATAGGGGTCGAAGGTCGTGACCGTCATGCCGAAGGCGCCCTGGAACAGCCGAGCAACCCGGCGGCCGATGCGGCCGAAGCCGGCGATCCCCAGCCGGCGCCCGGTCAGCTCGATGCCCTGGCGGTCGGCTGCGGAACTGGGGTGGCCGTCGCGCAGCGAGCGGTCGTTCGGCAGGATGCGGCGGGCAAGCGCGATCGCCAGCCCCAGCGTCAGCTCCGCGACGGCGTTGAGGTTGGCCTCCGGCGTGTTGGTGACCCGGATGCCCCGGGCCCGGGCGGCGTCGAGGTCGATGTTGTCGACACCGCTACCATGCTTGCCGATCACCTTGAGGCCGGGAGCCTTGGCCATGTCGGCGGCGGTGATCCGGTTGGTGCGGACGACGATGCCGCGGGCGCGCGCCCAGGCGTCGGCGTCGATCGCCGGCCCGACCACGGGCTCGGCGGCGTCGCCCAGCAGCGCCAGCGCCGACTCGGCGATCGGCTCGGTGACCAGGACGGTGGGCCGCTCAGCGGCCGCCAAGGGAGATGGCATGGCATAACGCTCGCAGTCGGGGGCTCGCAGTCGGGGTCTGGCCGCATGGCCTAGGCCCTATGTTCCAGTCGGCTATAGCATTTAAAAGCATTGCCTTCCAATATTCTCGCAACGAGGATCGCTTTTCTCAGCAAGCACAATGATGAACCTTTTGATGCTTGGTGGATCCTCGGATTTGTCCCTCTGCTGCATGTGGACGCGCAGCACAGGGACCGCCTCCGGGCGGTGGTGACTGCGTGATCGGCCAATCGCAGCCGGTGCGCGCCGCCCGCTGGTGGTGGTGGCCGATGTGGCGGGCGCGGCCGGGCATGCGTCGGCGCGAGCAGGTCGCCTTGCGCCAGCGCCAGCGCCTGGCCGCAGCCGAGGCCCGGGCCGCCGAGCTGGCGGCGGCGGTCGCCGCGCGTGATGCCTTCATCGCCGTGGCCGCGCATGAGTTGAGGAATCCCATGCTGCCGCTGGTGCTGCAGATCGACGCCCTGCGGACGGCCGTCCGGCGTGGCGACCTGAGCTCGGTCGAGGCCGGCCTGGAGCGGCCGGACCGGCTGGCCGCGCAGTTCGTCCGGCGAGCCGACACCTTGCTGGATGTCTCGCGGCTGAATTCGGGCCAGTTCCGGCTCGATCCGGCTTGGCTCGACCTGTCGGCGGCGGTGCGGGCGGTGGTCCAGGGCTTCGAGGCGGCAGCGGCGCGGGCCGGCTGTGCCCTGGAGGTGCGGATCGCCGACGGCCTGTCCGGGTGGCTCGACCGCACCGCGGTGCAGCAGATCGTCGAGAACCTGGTCTCCAATGCCTTGAAGTTCGGGGCCGGCCAGCCGGTCCGGGTGATCCTGGACGGCAATGGCGATGCTGCGGTGCTGACGGTCGGCGATCACGGGCCCGGGATCGCGCCCGGCGACCAGGCCCGCATTTTTGCCCCCTTCGCGCGCGCGGGCGGGTCGCGGGACCAGGGCGGCTTCGGCGTCGGGCTGTGGGTGGTCGAGCAGCTGGTGCACGGGATGGGGGGCCGGATTGCCTTGACCAGCGCCATCGGCCATGGCGCTACCTTCGCCGTCACCCTGCCCCTTGCCCGGACGTAGCCGATGGTCGATGCCCCATCACTGCCGCGCCCGAACCGGATGGCGACCGGCGTGCCCGGGCTGGACATCGTCCTCGAGGGCGGGTTGCTCCAGGGCGGCATCTACATCCTTCAGGGCCCGCCCGGCGCCGGCAAGACCATCCTCGGCAACCAGATCTGCTTCAACCACGTCCGGTCGGGCGGCCGCGCGCTCTATGTGACGCTGCTGGCCGAGAACCACGACCGGATGATCCGTCACATGACCGGGATGGGCTTTTTCCATCCCGACACCATCACGCGCGCGCTCAATTATGTCAGCGCCTTTCGGGTGCTGGAGCAGGACGGCCTGGGCGGCCTGCTGACCCTGATCCGGCGCGAAGTCCAGGCGCGCCACGCCACGCTCCTGGTGCTCGACGGCCTGGTTGCTGCCGAGCACAGCGCCGCGACCGAGCTCGAATTCAAGAAGTTCGTCCACGAGCTGCAGACCCAGGCCGGCTTCACCGACTGCACCATGCTGCTGCTGACCAGTGCCAGCGGCGCGACGGTCTCGCCCGAGCACACCATGGTCGACGGCCTGATCGAGCTGTCCGACCCCAGCTATGGGTGGCGCGTCCAGCGCGACCTGGTGGTGCGCAAGTTCCGCGGCAGCAGCGGGCTGCGGGGCCACCACGCGTTTCGCATCACGGCCGACGGCGTGGTTGTCCATCCCCGCCTCGAGGCTCGGTTCCCCCTATCCACCGGGCCGACCGCCGATATCGGCGGTCGCCTGCCCAGCGGTGTGCCGGGCCTGGACGCGTTGATCGGCGGCGGGATCGGACGAGCGAGCTCGACCCTGCTGTTGGGGTCGACCGGAACAGGCAAGACGACGCTCGGCCTGCAGTTCCTGTCGGCGGCGGCCGACGAGCCGGCGCTGTTCTGCGGCTTCTTCGAGGCGCCGCCGCGGCTGCTGGCCAAGGCGGACGCGCTGGATCTGCCGCTCCGCGCGATGGCGGCCGACGGCCGCCTGGAGATCCTGCCGCAGCCGTCGATCGAGACCCCGATCGACGCCGTGGCCGAAGGCGTGCTGGCGGCCGTCGCCCGTCGCGGCGTGCGCCGGCTGGTCATCGACGGGCTCGGCGGCCTTGAGTGCATGACCGTCCATCCGGAGCGGATCGGCCCGTTCTGTTCGGCGCTGCTCACCGAACTACAGGCGCGCGGCGTCACGACGGTCGCGACCATCGAGGCGCCCGAGCTGGTCGGGGCCATCCGGCACACGCCGATCGCCGGCCTCTCGGCGATCGCCGATACCCTGATCCTGCTTCGCTACGCCGAGGCCGGCGCGCGGCGGCACCGGCTGATCTCGATCCTGAAGGTGCGCGACAGCGCGTTCGACCCGACGCAGCGCGAGCTCGCCATCGGGGCCGGCGGGATGGCCGTGGGCGACGCTGTCGAGCCGGGTCCGGCCCCCTCTTCCGGTGGCACGCCGCCCCACGTGCCGCCGGTGACACGATCGCCATGAAGACCATCCTCGTCGTCGACGACGAGTTCGGCATTGGCGAGGTCCTGGACGCCGTGCTGGCCGATGCCGGCTACCGGTCGCTGGTCGCCACCAACGGCCGCCAAGCGTTGGCGCTGTTGGCCGCCGAGCGGGTCGACCTGATCCTGAGCGATCTGATGATGCCGGTCATGGACGGGTCGGCGCTGTTTGCGGCGCTGCAGCAGCGCGACGAGTTCAGGGCTATCCCGTTCGTGCTCATGTGCTCGCTGCCGGAACCGGCGATCGCCGACCGGATCCGCGGCTACGTCGCGTTCCTGCACAAGCCGTTCCGCATCCCGGCGCTGCTCGACGTCATCCAGCGGCTGATCGGACCGCCGACATAGTCAGGCGTTCCGGTCGCTGCCGCGCGGGCGCCAGACCAGCAGCGTGTCCTCCAGGCGGCTCAAGCCCCAGTCCAGCAGCAGCACGAAGGCGGCGAGCACGACCATGCCGGCGAACACGCCGGTGGAATCGAACACGCCCTCGGCCTCGGCGATGACGTGGCCGAGGCCGGCGGCGGAGCCGAGATATTCGCCGACTACGGCGCCGATCACGGCGAAGCCGATCGAGGCGCGCAGGCTCGACAGGATCCAGCTCATGGCCGACGGCACATAGACGTGGCGCAGGAGCTTCGGTCCCGAGGCGCCGAGCAGGCGGGCGTTGGCCAGCACCACCGGGTTGACCTCGCGGACGCCCTGGTAGGTGTTGAAGAAGGCCACGAAGAACACCAGCGTCACGCCCAGTGCCACCTTCGACGCCATGCCCAGGCCGAACCACAGGGTGAAGATCGGCGCCAGCACGATGCGCGGGATCGAGTTGCCGGCCTTGATGAAGGGGTCCAGCACCGCCGCGGCAGTCGGGACCAGGGCCAGCCACAGCCCCAGCGCCACCCCGATCAGCGTGCCGATGGCGAAGGACAGCATCGTCTCGGCCAGCGTGATCGCCAGATGCCCGTAGATCTGGCCCTGGCCGAGCCAGGACGCCACGCGCAGCACGATTCCCGACGGCAGCGGGAAGAAGAACGCATCGAGCAGCCCGGCGCGCACCGCCGCCTCCCAGGCGGCCAGGGTGCCACCGAGCAGCAGCGCCTGGTACAGGCGAATTCTAAGCGGGTTGGGCATAGGTCTTGAGCACTTCGCCGCGCAGGCGGCCCCAGATCCGGCGATGGAGGTCGATGAAGCCCTGGGTCAGGCCGATCTCGGCGACGTCGCGCGGCCGCGGCAGGTCGATGACGAACTCGTCGATGCTGCGGCTGCCCGGCCCCGCCGACATGACGACGACGCGGTCGGCCAGCGCAATCGCTTCCTCCAGATCGTGGGTGATGAACACCACGGACTTGCGGTCGTCCTGCCACAGCCGCAGCAGCTCGTTCTCCATGACGTGGCGGGTGTGCACGTCGAGCGCCGAGAACGGCTCGTCCATCAGGACGATCCGCGGCGACAGGATCAGCACCTGGGCCATGCCCACGCGCTTCTTCATGCCGCCCGACAGCTGGTGCGGATAGCGGTCCTCGAAGCCCTTGAGGCCGACCTTCTCCAGCCAGGGCCGCGCCCGCGCCCGCGCTTCGGCCAGCGGCACGTTCTGGAACACCAGGCCCAGCGCCACGTTGTCCAGCGCCGTCTTCCAGGGCAGCAGGGCGTCGGCCTGCAGCATATATCCGGTCTGGCGGTTGAGCCCGGCCAGCGGCCGGCCGAACACCTCGACCCGGCCGGCCTCGGGGGCCCTGAGCCCGGTGATGACGTTCAGCAGGGTGCTTTTGCCGCAGCCGGTCGGCCCGACCACGGCCACGAACTCGCCGTCGGCGATGGTCAGGTCGACATGCTCGACCGCGGTGTAGCCGCCATACTGCACCCGCACGCCGGCCAGCCGGACCGCGGCCGGCGCGTCCGCCTCAGCCATGTGCGCGATTAGTGCGCGATTCCGAAGCGGCGGTCGGCCTCTTCGGCGAAGCGATTGGTGTAGGTCTTCGCGATGTCGACCTTGGCCGCCGCGATGGCGGGATCCAGGCTCATGACCTCCAGCACCGCATCGGCGCCCTTGGGGTCCATCAGGCCGGTGCGCGAGAACATGGGCAGGCCGTTGACCAGGGCGGCGCGGTACTGGGCCGGATCGGGGCCGACATAGGTCGGTCCGACCGCCTTCATGATGGCGTCGGGGTCGTGGCCCTGCATCCACTGCAGCGTGTGGACGATCGCATCGGCCAGCGCCTGGCTTTCGGTCGGGTGGGCCGCGATCCAGTCGGCATTGGCATAGATCGAGCCGCCGGGGTAGTCCGAGCCGAAGACCTTGCGCGTGTCGGCCTCGCTGCGGGTGTCGACCAGCACCCGTAGGTCGGCGTATTTGCCCTGCAGCAGCGTGATCGCGGGGTCGAGCATGACCGCGCCCCAGATCTGGCCCTGTTCCATGGCGGCGACGGCGCTGCCGCCCAGCCCGACGCTGACCACCGGCACGGCCTGCGGATCCTGCCCGTCCTTGCGCAGCGCGAACTTCAGGAAGAAGTCGGTCGACGACCCGGAGGCGCTGACCCCGACCGGATGGCCGACCAGGTCCTTGAGCGTCTTCACCTCGGCGGTGTGCTTGGGCGAGACCACCAGCGCCAGGCCGGGATAGCGGTCATAGACCACGATCGCGGTCATGGTCTTGCCCTTGGCCGCCAGCTCGGGCGTGTGGTCGTAATAGCCCGAGACCACGTCGGCGCTGCCGCCGACCACGGCGGTCAGGGCCTGGGAGCCGCCCTTGAAGTCGATCAGCTCGGCGTCGATGCCGGCTTCCTTGTAGAAGCCCAGCTGGCCGGCCAGCACCGTCGGCATGTAGCACAGGCAGGTGGCGCCGCCGATCGCGATCTTGACATGCGGCGCCGCGGCGGCTGCCGGCGTGGCCAGGCCGGCCAGCGCGGCCGCCGTGATCAGGGCTTTGGACCAGAACGCTCGCATCGGCACCTCCCCCGCTTGGCACCATGTCCCCGGCGCCGGAGCGGGATCTTTGCCGACCGGCGCGCCGGCTGCAAGGCTAGGCGTCGACCATTTCTGCCGTCTGGCCGACATAGGCCAGCAGCGGTTGCCATTCGGCCAGCAGCGGGGCGGTGCGGGCGCTCGGCCGGTCGAACAGGCCGAGGCCCGCTGCGGCAAGGTCGGCATAGGCGGCGCTGTCGCGCAGCTCGGCGACCAGCGGATGGTCGAACTGCCGGAGGAACCGCTCCAGGCTGGCGCCAGCGCGGCTGCGCGGGCGGAGGCGGTTGGCAACCAGCGCCACCGGCTTGCGATTCTTGCGGATCGGCTTCAGGTCGTCGAGCTTGGCCAGGAAGCGCCGGGTCGCCATCTCGTCGAAGGCCGACGGCAGCACCGGCAGCACGATCGCGTCGGCCTGGCGCAGCAGCGCCTCGATCTGCTTCATCTTCATGGCCGCCGGGGCGTCGATGACCAGGCGCTCGGTGCCCGGCGGCACGTCGGTGACGTCCTTGACCCAATCCAGCGCCGCGATCGGCGCGACGGTCGCGGGGCGGCGGCGCAGCCAGCCCAGGCTCGATCGCTGCGGGTCGGCGTCGGCCAGGATGGTCTGGTGGCCGGCCGCGAAGGCGCCCGCAAGGTTGGTCGCGATCGTGGTCTTGCCGCAGCCGCCCTTGGTGTTCACCACCAGCACCGAGATCATGCGCGTCACCCCTTGACCGTGCCCCATGGAACGGCCGAATGCGGTGGCATGCAAGGCCTTGACCGGCCGGCTTCAGCCCGGCTGAGTGGCCCGCCACCGCAGGAGGGCGACATGGGCACGCAGGTTGAGGACTGGGACCAGAGCTACCGGGACGGCCGCTGGGCGTTTCTGGCCGGGCTGCCGGAGGCGGCCCGGTACGGCATCGTCGCCGCCTATCTGGAGCATGCGATGGGCGGCGGCAGCCTGCTGGACCTCGGCTGCGGCGAGGCGATCCTGTGCCGACATCTGCGGCGCGAGCGCATCACCCGCTATGTCGGGGTCGATATCGCGGCCTCGGCGCTGGCCGGCGCGCAGCCGGGGATCGCCGACAGCCGGCTGGTGTGCGCCGACATCGCCGCCTATGAGCCCGACGGCCGCTTCGATGCCGTGGTGTTCAACGAAGTGCTGTTCTTCGTGCCTGACCCGATCGCACTGCTGCGGCGCGCCCGCGGCTGGATGACCGAGCGCGGCGTGATCGTACTCTCGCTCTATCGCAAGGAGACCGGCGGCGCCCGCACGCTGATCGCGGACATCGAAGCCGAGTTCGCGCACGCGCCGTGGCAGGTGCTGGACGCGACGCGCTTGACCAATCTCGGCAAAGGCGTCACCTGGCAGCTTTGGCTGCTCAAATAATCCGGGAGGGACCTCACATGGGCGGACACGGGACCGGCTGGCGCGCGGCGCTGGCCGCGGCGGCGCTGGCGCTGAGCGCGACGGCGGCGTCGGCGCAAGCGCCGGTGCGCATCGGCGTGCTGACCGACATGAGCAGCCTGTATTCGGACTCCGGCGGCAAGGGCTCGGTCCAGGCGGCCCGGCTGGCGGTCCAGGATTTCGGCGGGTCGGTGCTGGGCCGGCCGATCGAGGTGCTGTTCGCCGACCACCAGAACAAGGCCGATATCGGCGCCAACATCGCCCGCGGCTGGTACGACACCGACGGCGTCTCGGCCGTCGTCGACGTGCCCAACTCGTCGGTGGCCCTGGCGATCCAGCAGCTCACCCGCGACAAGGACAAGGTGTTCCTGATCTCGGCCGGCGGCAGCTCGGACCTGACCGGGCCGGCCTGCTCGCCCAATGGCATCCACTGGACCTACGACACCTACGCCATGGCCCACGGCACGGCGCGGGGCCTGGTCGCCCAGGGCTACAAGACCTGGTTCTTCATCACCGCCGACTATGCCTTCGGCCAGGCGCTGGAGCGCGATGCCACCGCCGAGGTCCTGCGCGACGGCGGCAAGGTCGTGGGCGGCGTGCGGGCGCCGCTCAACACCCCCGACTTCTCGTCATACCTGCTGCAGGCGCAGGCCTCGGGGGCGCAGGTGGTGGCGCTGGCCAATGCCGGCGGCGACACCGTGACGGCGATCAAGCAGGCCGCGGAGTTCGGCCTGACCAAGGGCGGCAGCCAGGTGCTGGCCGGCCTCCTGGTCAATGTCGACGACGTGCACAGCCTGGGCCTGCCGATCGCCCAGGGCCTGCTGCTGACCAACGCCTTCTACTGGGACGACAACGACGCCACCCGCGCCTTCGCCAAGCGCTTCTTCCAGACCGAACAGCGCATGCCGTCGATGTACCAGGCCGGCGTCTATTCTGCCGTGCTGCATTACTTGAAGGCCATGAAGGCGGCCGGCACCGACCAGTCCAAGGCGGTCATCGCCAAGATGAAGGAGATGCCGGTCGACGACTTCTTCGCGCCGGGCGGCCGCATTCGCGCCGACGGCCGCGTGGTCCATCCCATGTATGTGCGCCAGGTCAAGACGCCGGCCGAGTCCAAGGGCGAATGGGACGTCTACAAGCTGGTGCAGACGCTTCCGGCCGACGAGGCCTTCCGCCCGCTGGGCGAGGGCGGCTGCCCGCTGGTCAAGTAGCCCGGTGGATCTGCACGCCCTGACGGCGCTGGTCGCCGCGGCGCGCGACGGCGGCGATGCCGCCGCCGCGGTCGCGGCCTGCCGCCGCGCCGAGGCCGCCCATCCCGGGGATGCCCGGATCAAGCGCCTCCTGTTCGTGGCGCTGCTGGCGGCCGCCGGGCGGCGCGACGACGGGCCGCTCGACCAGTCCGGGCTCGACGCCGCCGAGGATGTCGGCATCGCCGAGGCCGAACTGCTGCATGGCCGCTTCGCCGACGGGTGGCGTCGGTATGAGCGGCGGCTCGACGATCCGAGCTACGCCCGGATGCGCGTGGCCGCCGACCTGCGGCAGGTCGAGGCCGATGGCGTGCTCCGCTGGCGGGGCGAGCCGCTACCGGCCGGTAGCACGATCCTGTGCATCGCCGAACAGGGGCTGGGCGACATCTTCCAGTTCCTGCGCCATGTGCCGCTGCTGGCCGCGCGCTGCCCCGGCACGACGCTGATGGTGCCGCCGAACCTGGTGGCGTTCGTCCGCGCCCAGCCGAGTCTGGCCGGGATCCCGGTGGTCGCGCCGGGGCAGCCCATGGCCAAGCCCGACCGCTTCGTGATGCTGATGAGCCTGCCCCATCTGCTGGGACGGCCGGAGCCCTGGGTCCCCGACGAGCCCTATCTCATCGCCGGACAGTTCCCGGCGCCGCGGCTGGCCGGCTGGCGGCCGGGCGGGATCGGCATCGCCTGGCGCGGCAGCGGCGCGCTGTCGGGCCGCGACCTGCCCCTGGAGCCGCTGGCGGCGGTGCTGGCCGGGCGGCGCGTGGTCTCGCTGCAGATGGGCGTGCGCGCCGACGAGGCAGCGCTGCTGGACCGGGCCGGCATCGCCCGCATCCACGGACTGGACGACAACGGCCCCCACGCCTTCCTCGACACCGCGCCGCTGCTGGCGCGCCTCGGCCTGGTGATCGCCTGCGACACCGGCGTCGCCCATCTGGCGGCCGCCATGGGCCGCCCGACCTGGCTGCTGCTGCCGTGGAACGGCGACTGGCGCTGGATGGTCGGGCGCACCGACTCGCCCTGGTATCCGAGCGTCCGGCTGTTCCGCCAACCGCGCATGGGCGACTGGGACCCGGTGTTCGCCGCCGTCGCGGCGGCCCTCGTCGATCAGGCCGGCGCGCTGTCGACGATCCAGATCGCTGCCGGCAGCCGGACCGAAGCGCCCGAGGCATAGGGCGCCAGCGCCGCGCGGATCTCGGCGAACGCCGCCTCCCGAACGTCCGCCGGCTGTTCGGCCAGCGCGCGGCTGGCTGCACCGATCTGCGCCACTTGCGCCATGGCACCGTCGAGCCCGTCGCCGTTGGCGAGATCGAGGGCCAGGTCGACCGGCGTCAGGGCCGGCGCGCGGAAGCCGGCCGCGGCCAGGATTCGGCGCACCCGCTCCGGGTCCGCGAACGAGAACGGCCCCGGATCCTCGGGGCCCGGCCGCGGCAGGGGCGGGACGTGGGCGTAGGCGGCCTTGAGCGGCACCTTCATCCACGGGTTCTCGTCCAGGCTGCGCCAGCACGCGAAGACCAGTCGGCCGTCGGGCTTGAGCGCTTGAAGCAGATTGGCGAAGGCGGCGACCGGGTCGCCGAAGAACATGACGCCGAAACGCGAGACCAGCCGGTCCATGGACGCCGGTTCGAAGCGATGGGCGGCGGCATCGGCGGCACGCAGCTCGACCTGGTCGAGCCCGGCCGCGCGCTCCCGGGCGCGCGCCAGCATCGGCGCCGAAACGTCGATGCCCAGCACCCGGCCGACGGGCCCGACCCGCGTCGCCAGCGCCAGGACGGTGGCGCCGCAGCCGCAGCCGATGTCCAGGACACGGGCGCCGGGCCGGATGTCGGCGGCGGCCAAAAGGGCGTCCGCGACCGGTGCGAGCATGGCGTCGGTGCGGGTCTGCTGGTCGAGCCACTTGGCGCCGCCGGCGCCGTTCCAGAACTCGACCTGGGCCTGGTGTCTGTCGGTGCTGTCGGTCACGGGGACTGTCCTCGGTCAGGCTTTGGGCGCGGCCACCGACACGCCGGCCAGCTGCTCGAACACCTTGACTACCGCGGCATCGTCCTCGGTGCCGTGGCCGGCGGCGGCCGCTGCCAGGAACAGCTGGTGGGCGGCAGCGGCAAGCGGCAGCGGGAAGCGCAGCGTTCGGCCGGTGTCCAGCACCACCCCCAGGTCCTTGACGAAGATGTTGACCGCGCTGAGCGGCCGGTAGTCGTCGTCCAGCATGTGCGGCACGCGATTGCTGAACATCCAGGAATTGCCCGCGCTGTTGGAGATGACGTCGAACAGCGCGCGTGGGTCGGCGCCGGCGCGCACGCCGAAGGCCATGGCCTCGGCTGCGGCCGCGATGTGGACGCCGGCCAGCAGCTGGTTGACGGTCTTGACCGTGGACCCGACGCCGGGGCGGTCGCCCAGCCGATAGACCTTGGCGGCCACGGCGTCGAGCACCGCCTGGGCGCGCTCGAACGCGGCCGGAGCGCCCGAGGCCATGATCGTGAGGGTGCCGTCGGCCGCGCGCGCCGCGCCGCCGCTGACCGGCGCGTCCAGCAGCAGGTGGCCAGCCGCGGCCAGGCGCTCGGCCAACGCCGCCACATAGCCCGCCGGCACGGTGCTGCTGAGCATGACCACGGCGCCTGGGGGCAGGGCCGGCACGGCGCCGTCGGGTCCGAACAGCACCTGCTCGACCTGGGCGGCATCGACCACCATGACCAGCAGCAGGCCGGCACCCGCCGCCGCTGCCGCGGGGGTCGGTGCCGCGCCGCCGCCGTCGGCGACCAGGGGGCCGGCTGCATCGGGGCGGATGTCATAGCCACGGATCGGCAGTCCCGCCGCCGCGATCCGCCGCGCCATGCCCAGCCCCATGGAGCCGAGTCCGATGACGCCGACCCGGACCCGAGTGTCTTCGGCCATGCTGGTCCTCCTGTCGTTGGCGCCGACTGTCGCCTGCGCCGGGCCGAAATGCAAAGCCCGCCGCCGCGGTCCGCGTATATGCCCCTACCTGCCGGCCGCCACCACCCCTATGGTTGGCTGCCCCTGTCCGGAGGATCCCGTGGCCGACGCGCTGTATCTGGAAGACCTGGCCGTCGGCCGGCGGTTCGAAACCGCGGCCCGCACGGTCACCGCGGACGAGATCGTGGCGTTCGCGCGCGCCTACGACCCGCAGCCGTTCCATGTCGATCCCGAGGCGGCCAGGGCCTCGGTGTTCCAGGGGCTCGCGGCCAGCGGCTGGCATACCGCAGCCCTGGTCATGCGCCTGCTGGTCGACAGCCCCTTCAAGCCGGCCGGCGGCATCGTGGGCATCGGCGTCGACGAGCTGCGCTGGCCGCGGCCGCTGCGCCCGGGCGACAGCCTGCGCGTCGTCGCCGAAGTGGTGGAGAACCGGCGATCGCGCTCGAAGCCCGAACAGGGCGTGGTGCGCGTGCGGAACACGGCGCTCGACCAATCCGGCGAGCCGGTCATGAGCTTCGTGGCGATGCTGGTGGTGCCGGCGCGGAGCGCCGGCGAGCCATAGTCCGCGGCAACCCGGCCACCATTGCCCGCCGGTCTGCTGCTGCTAGCTGTGGTGAGCTGCCATGATGCCGCGATCGGGGCCGTGTATGCGAACCAGCTGTCTGCAACCAGATCTATCCAGGACTATTTGACAATCGGCGACTCAATCGCCACCTTTCGATTGCCAAGCCGCCCCCGATCGCCGAACTGTCGCCGTATGGTGTGCGTGCCCGGTCCCGCCGGGATTAGGCATCGGGGGCGCACCCTACCTGAAATCCCAGACGTCCTTGATCCGTGGCGCCAGCATGGATCGCCAACGGTCCGGGTGTGTCCTGTCTGTGCGAAACGAGCGAGATATCGCACCCGCGCACATGTCGGCCAGCTGGACCAGAACATCTCCGCGGGAGTCTTTGAAGCGGACATCGCGGATGACGCCAGAGCCAAGTCGGCGACGCAGAGCGACGTTCAGATTCTGACGGAACTCTCGATCGCCCGAACCATCGATGACCACGCGCGCGTCAGATAGCACACCATCGTCCCATTTCATCATTTGCTTTACAAAATATTCGTAGAAAGTATCTTTATCAGCCAGTAGGCGAGGCGAGTGTATTTGTTTCTTCTGCACGACAATGGCTCGAACGATAAATGGACTACCCCGGACCGCGCTAAAGAACGCATCACGTACATCGTCACTACATTTCGAGAATTTGAACTCCGGCTTATGCATGCGGCGCGCTTCAGAGCTGTCAATGCACTTAGCCGTCGCCTGCGCATCGTCGCCGGACTGAAATATGACCATTGCAGCAACGAACACCGCAGTGGCACCGGCGCTTACGCGGAAACCCGGGTCGCCGCTTTCATCAATGAACACCAGCACGTAGCGACCTCTATAGCCCGTTGCGCCCGAGCCCCCACAGGCTTTCCACCACGAAGCCAGACGAATACAGCGCGCTGCGGGAGTCCGCACAATGGCCGACCCATACGTCAGCCGGTCGATGATCGGCGTCAACCCGGCCGTGCGCAGCCGGCCAAATCGGCCAGCGTCGCACCGCCCTCGCCATCGCCGAGACACGCTCCTAGAGTGCGCCAGCCCCCTCAGGAGCCGCCCCGTGACGCTCACCCGCATCCTTGCCGCCATCGCCCTGCTGGCCGGACTCCTCGCCGGTCCCGGCTGGGCCCAGGAGCCGGCGCTGCGCACCGGTCCCCGGCCGGAGCGGCCGGCCGCCCCGCCCGAGCCGGCGCGGCCGCCCGACCAGCCGCCGGCCGACGCGGTGACCGCCCATGTCATCCAGCTCGACGGCCATCCCCTGAGCTACAAGGCGACGGCCGGCACGCTCGCGCTGCGCACCCAGAAGGGCGATGTCCAGGCGCATATCTTCTATGTCGCCTATACCCGCGATCCCGATCCCAGCCAGCCGCCGGACGCGGCGCGGCCGATCACCTTCGCGTTCAATGGCGGCCCGGGCGCGGCCTCGGCCTATCTCAACCTGGGCGCCCTGGGACCGCGCCGGCTGCAGTTCCCCTCGGACGGCAGCATGCCGGCGCCGCCCTATCAGCTCGTCGACAATGCCGACAGCTGGCTGGGATTCACCGACCTGGTGTTCATCGACCCGCCGGGTACCGGCTACACCACCAGTCCGCTCTCCGACGCCGACCTGGCCAAGCAATTCTTCGGCGTCACCCAGGACACCCAGGCGATCGCTGCCTTCATCCGGCGCTACCTGGTCGACAGCGGGCGCATGCTGTCACCGGTCTACCTGGTCGGCGAGAGCTATGGCGGCTTCCGCGCCGCGATGCTGGCCCATGACATGGAGACCCGCCTGGGCGTGGCACCGGCCGGCTTGTTCCTGCTGTCGCCGGTGCTCGAGTTCCAGCTGATGAACCGATCGCCCTACGACGTGCTGCCCTGGGCCCTGACCTTGCCGTCCTTCGCCGCGGCCATGATGGCGGGCGACGGCGCGCTGCCGCCTGATATCGACGCGCGCCTGGCGTTGGTCGAAAGCTACGCCCTCGGCGACTACTTGACCGGCCTCGCCGCGGGCCGCCGGGACGCCGCGGCGACCGCGCGCTTCGAGCAGCGCATGGCCGAGGTGACCGGCCTGCCGCTCGACGTCATCCAGCGCCAGGGCGGCAAGCTGTCGGCCTCGGCCTTCCTGCGCCTGGTGCGGCGCGACGACAACCATGCCTTCAGCGCCTATGACGCCTCGGTGGCCGGCGTTGCGGCGTTTCCCTACCAGCCGTTCGGCGAGCGGGCCGATCCGGTGCTGACCGCCTCGGTGGCGCCGTTCACCTCGGCCTTCACGGCCTATGCCCGGGCCGAGCTCGACTATCGCACCGACGCGCCCTATCGCGTGCTGGCCGACGATGTCGGCCGGCGCTGGGACTTCGGGCACGAGGGCCGCGGCCAGGCCGGCGCCATGGACGAGCTGCGCCAGGCCATCGCGCTCAATCCGCGGCTGTCGGTCGTGATCGGCCATGGCTACACCGACCTGGTCACGCCTTATTTCATGACCAAGTACCTGATCGGCGTCGCCGCGGCGGACGGGCCGCCGCTGCCGATCAGCCTCAAGCTCTACCCCGGCGGCCACATGATGTATGTCCGCGACGCCGCGCGGGCGGCACTGAAACGCGATGCCCAGGCGCTGTATGGTGCCGCGCATTGATCAAGGAGAGACGACGCATGCAGGCCACGGAGATGTTGCAGACGCGGTCGACGCCGCTGACGCTGGGCGATCCGCCGCCGCCGCGGGCGGTGCTGGACCGGGCCTTCGCCGCCGCGGTGCGGGCGCCCGACCATGGCCGCCTCAGGCCGTGGCGCTTCGTGGTCATCGACGGCGACGCCCGGCGGGCGTTCGGCGATGTGCTGGCGGCGGCATTCCGGCGCCGCGAGCCCGAGGCTTCGCCCGAAATGGTCGAGCGGGAGCGCGCCAAGCCGATGCGGGCGCCGATGACGATCGTGGTCGCCGCGCGACTGACGCCGCATCCCAAGGTGCCCGAGGTCGAGCAGGTGCTGGCCGCCGGCGCGGCCGCCCAGACCCTGTCGCTGGCGCTGTATGCCGAAGGCTTCGCCACGAGCTGGAAGACCGGCGCGCCGGCCTATGACGACAGCGTGAAACAGGCGCTGGGGCTGGAGCCCGGCGATGCCATCGTCGGCTTCCTCTACGCCGGCACCCCGGCCGACCCCGGCCCCGAGCGGCCGCGGCCCGCGGCCTCGGACTATGTCCGGTACTGGCAGCCGGGGAGCTGACCCGGCGGCCTTGCCCCCGATCGAGGCGCGTCGGGGCGCCGTGCCGCCTTGCCGCCCGGCCGCTTTCATGCGATGGCGTTGAGTCGGACGGCGTTTGAGCGGGGCAGGCGGGTGGAGTTCGGGCATCATTTCCTGATCGGTCTCCAGCCCAGCCCGATCCTGACCGAGGCCGACAAGCGACTGCTGTCGACGCTGCGGCCGGCTGGGGTGGTGCTGTTCAAGGCCAACTTCGACCACGCCGCCCCCTACCAGCAGTGGCTGGCCACCTATGCCCGATTGCTCGACGATGTGCGCGGCTGCATCGGCCGCGAACGGATCCTGGTGTGCATCGACCATGAGGGCGGCGGCGTGTTCCGGCCGCCGCCGCCGATCACCCATTTCGCCTATGCCCGGCAGTGGCGCGACCAGGCGGCCGAGGTCGGCGGCGCCATGGGGCGCGAGCTGCGCGCCTTGGGCATCAATGTCAGCTTTGCGCCGTGCGTCGACGTCAATTCCAACCCGGACAACCCGGTGATCGGCGACCGTGCCTTCGGCACCACCGTCGACGCCGTGGTCCAGCCGGCGCTCGCGTTCCTGGGTGCGCTGCAGGGCGAGGCGGTGTTCGCCTGCCCCAAGCACTTCCCCGGCCATGGCGATGTTCAGGTCGACTCGCACTACACGCTGCCAGTGCTTGAGGTTGACCTCGAAACCCTCAAGTCGCGCGAGATCCCGCCCTTCCGGGCCATGGTCGAGGCCCAGGCGCGGCTGATCATGTCGGCCCATGTCCTGTTCCCCAACATCGACCCGGGGCGGCCGGCGACGCTGTCGCGCCTGCTGCTGGACGATCTGCTGCGCGGCGAGCTCGGCTATGACGGCGTGGTGGTCACCGACGACATCGGCATGGGCGCGGTCTCGGACCTGTTCGAGCGAGCCGAGGCGATCGAGCAGCTGCTCGGTACCGGCAGCGACCTGATCTGCCTGTGCGCTTACTGGACCCGCACCGAGCGCGCGCTGGCGATCGCCCGGCACATCGCGGACGGCCGCCGGTCAGGCGCAATCGCCGGCCGCACGCTCGACCGCTCGGCCGAGCGCATCGACCGGCTGCTGGCCGAGGCGCCGGTCCACCCGGTGGTCGAGCTCGATCCTGGCACCTTCTCGCAGCATCGGACCATCGCGCCGCTGCGGGCGGCCCGCAGCGCCACCGACCGTTCGGGCGCCGCCAAGATCTGAACCATCCGTGATCCGAACCGCCTGTCGCATCGTTCGCATTTGCGCAACGATGTTGTGCCGATGGCCGCGATTTCGTCCGCACCGGGGCGGGACTACATGTCCGGTCCAGCGGCGGCCGCCTGCGGCGCCCGCAACGAAGGAGGACGGACATGGCCAAGGTTCTGGTGCTGTACTACTCGTCATACGGACATATCGAGACGATGGCCGGCGCCATCGCCGAGGGCGCACGGTCGGCCGGCGCCGACGTCGTGGTCAAGCGCGTGCCCGAGCTGGTGCCGCCCGAAGTCGCCAAGGCGTCGCACATGAAGGTCGACCAGGCGGCGCCGATCGCCACCGTCGACGAGCTGCCGGCCTACGACGCCATCATCTTCGGCACGCCCACGCGCTTCGGCAACATGGCCTCGCAGATGCGCAACTTCCTCGACCAGACCGGCGGGCTGTGGGTGAAGGGCTCGCTGATCGGCAAGGTCGGCAGCGTCTTCGCCTCGACCGCCAGCCAGCATGGCGGGCAGGAGACGACCATCACCTCGTTCCATACGACGCTGCTGCATCACGGCATGGTCATCGTCGGCGTGCCCTATTCGGCGCCGGAGCTGACCAACATGGACGAGATCAGCGGCGGCACGCCCTACGGCGCCACGACCCTGGCCAAGGCCGACGGCTCACGCCAGCCCAGCGCCAACGAGCTGGCGCTGGCCCGCTTCCAAGGCCGGCACGTGGCCGAGATCGCGGCCAAGCTCGCCGCGAAGTGACGAACTGACCGACCCGACCTGACCGACCGGGGGGGACCGGCGCTCGCCGGTCCCGCTCAGCGCAGGACGCGGTTGAATTCGCGCAGGTCGTGTTGCTCGACCTCGACCGGCGGCCCGCCATCCAGGGCGCGGACGCGGTAGCGCACGCCGTCCGCGCCGTCGATCACGTCCTGGACCTGATAGCACCCGGCTGGCAACGGGCTGCCGGCGTCCAGCACCACGGTGAACACGTCACCGATGCAGAACAAGCATTCCGATTGCTCCATGAACAGGCAACGGGCCGCCGCACGCGCAGTTCCGCGGCCGGGGCTTCCGCCCGGCGCGCCGCAGCCCCATGTTGAGAGATCCGAACAGGAGACGCGCCGATGACCGCAGCCGATCCGGCCACCATCACCGGCTATCACGCACACATCTACTACGGCCCGGAAACGCGCGATCGGGCCGCTTTGATCCGGGACGCGCTCGCCCAGCGCTTCCCCGAGGCCCGGCTTGGCCGCTGGCGCGACGAGCCGGTCGGGCCGCATCCGCAGGCGATGTACCAGGTCGCCTTCCCGCCGGAGCTGTTTCCGGCGCTGGTCCCCTGGTTGATGCTGAACCGGTCCGGCTTGGCCGTGCTGGTGCATCCGGAGACCGGCAACGATTATCGCGACCACGCGATCCACGCGCTGTGGCTGGGGGCGATGCTGCCGCTCGACACCGACCGGCTGGATGGTGCGCGGTGAGGTGTCGCGACGTACCGGGACCGCTGGAGTTTGTGCGAAACAAGCACCAGCTTGACGCGTTTTCCGGGCTATGGTGGATGGGATTGATCGTGAGGCTCGGACTCAGGCCTTGATCCAGATCGTATCCCGCAGGCTCACGCACCCCGAGCTGTCGGCCGACGACCGGCTTCAGCTGGAGCAGTTCCTGCGCGACCTGCTGGATCGACTGGATCAAGGGTCCGACGACTCGATGGCGTAATCGCCGAGAACCGCGGCGATTGCGTCATCGAGCCAGCCGAGGCCGGCACCGGGCGGCACCCAGGCTGCGCGCGCCGCAGCCAGATCGGCGCCGTCGCGCGCGAACTCCAGCGCCGGCGGCAAGGCGGCCGGCCGATGGATCGCGCGGCACAGCGGATAGTCGCGGACGCGCCACTCCGGGCGATGGGTCACGAAGACGGCCAGGCATGGCACGCCGAAGGCGTCGGCCAGGTGGACCATGGCGGTGTCGGTCGACACCACCAGGGCAGCGCCGGCGACCAGGCCGAACAGCGCCTCGAGGGAGCCGGATCGTACCATGGCGCGCACCGGTGCGCCCTCGAATTCCGACGGCACCCGGCCTTGGGTCACGACCGGCAGCACCTGAAGCAGTCGCTCCAGGACGCGGCGATGCGCGGCGTCCGGCATATCGCGCAGGATCATTGAGGCGCGCGGGCAGACCAGGGCGTAGCGGCGGGGCAGGCCGGCGGGCCGGCGCGGCCTGATGTGGGCGGCCAGCCAGCCGTTGCGCTTCAGGGCCGGCGGCACGGCGCCGGGGTCGAGGCCGAAATAGCCCAGGAAGTAGTCGATCATCGCCATGCCCCGGAACGGCGGGTCAAACGCGAAGTCGCGCATGTCGATCACCGCCTTGGGGGCCGGGCCGGACCAGCGGAAGGGCTGCGGCCGGACGGTGGCCACATGAGCATCGACCAGGCGGTACAGCGCCGCCACGGTGGCGCTGCGCTCGGGCTGCCGCCGGAACAGCACGGCGGGGTGGTCGTCGAGCGCGCCCAGCGCGCGGGCGGCGTGCAGCGCCTGCAGGCCGATGATGCTGTCGCCGAGCGTCAGGCCGAAGCCGTTCACGATCGCGAGCCCGCGGCGCCGCTGGCCCGGCCCGCGCGGTGCGGGCAATCCGGTTCGGGGTAGGCGGCGCATGGCTACAACACGCGGTACTCGACGCCTTCGTAGACGAAGTTGCGCCAGTTGAACTGCAGCGGCGTGCACAGGCAGTGGATCATCGGCGTCGGCCGGTCGCCGCGCACCGCGACCGCCAGCGACTGGGCGCCGGACAGCACGGTGACGAAGGCGCGGCAGGCGGCCAGCGCGTCGCAGTAGTCGGCCAACCCGCCGATCTCTATGGGCTCGATGCCCTCGATCGCCGCGCCGTCGGCGCCCCGGGCCGATCCGGTGAAGCGCACCTGCCGCACGATCTCGCGCGGATAGCGGCACCATTGCATGACCATGGTCAGGTACTGCGACAGCATCGGCGCCGGATAGGCCTGGGTCACCGACCCGACATCGACCAGGACCGACCCGGCCAGCTCGGGCCGCGGCCGCAGCGGGTGATAGACCTTGGGCCAGCGGTTCTCGGGCTCGAGGTCGTGGGCGATCTCGATGCGCTGGATGAAGTCGGTCAGCTTGGGCAGTCCGGCATCATAGACCGGGCCGCGGCAGGCGCCGGCATTGGCCGGCCGGTCGATGACCCCGGCGACATGCGGGTTGGCGCCCCAGACCAGCTCGAAGATCTCGGGATTGCGCACGGCGTTGTCGGCCGCGATCCAGGTCTTGAGGCCAAGGCGGGCGAAGCGTTCGGGCAGCGTCGAGAACTGCAGGTTGTCGCCGAGCCCGCCCCAGGGCTGGCCGATGACGATGGCGTCGGCGTCGCGCAGGCTCGACGGGCTGCCCATCAGTCCTCGTCGCCCGAGGGCGCGCTCTCCTGGCGGATGGCGCGGGTGATCGGCAGCGGCAAGTTGGGGATCTGGTAGGCGCATGCCAGGATCAGGCCGATGGCGCCATGCTCGTCGGCCAGCGGCAGGGCCAGGCGCTCCCAGGTCTGCAGCGCGTCGCCGAACCAGGCCGTGTAGATCCGCCAGAACGGCCGCCGCTGCATGACCACCAGGCGGTATTCGGCCGACAGGATGCTGGCCTCGTCGCGCGGCAGCTGGTCGAGGTTGGCGCCGGTCATGTCGACGCCGAAGGCCTGGCGGAAGGTGGTGCCGTAGAAGGCGTAGCTGAAGTTCTTCGATTCCCGGGCGCGGATGATCACCATGTGCGGCGCCCAGCGCGCCATGGCCTCGCCCAGGAAGCGCTCCTTGCGCGGCACGATCTCGCCGTCGCACTGGGCCGCCCAGTGATCGTAGAGGGCGATCAGGTCGTCATGGCGCAGGTTGGCCCGGAAGCTGTCGGTCATGCGAGCCCTCTCGGCTGGTCGATCCGGCCTACAGGAAGCACCGGCGGGGTGCAAGCCCACCTCACAGCAGGACCTCGGCGTCCCACGGGTCATAGGGCACCAGCCCGACCGCCGCGGGATCGGGGCGGACGGTGGCGCTCACCCGCTCGGCCAGCAGGCTGGCCGTGAACGAGAAGCTGCTGTTCGAGATGGCCAGCAGCTGGGCATGGCGGAGCGCGTGGAAATCCACGAAGAACTCGGCGCCGGGGACCTCGACTCCCACGTCGGCGGCGGTCACCGGCGCGAAGCGCGCGAAGGTCGCAGCGGCCGCGGGATCGTCGCTGGCGAGGTACAGGACCGGCCGCGGCAGGGTCGGCCACACGGTCTCGAGCCAGGCCAGGTACCAGTCGGCCGGGGCGATCCAGAACCGGCCATAGCCGAAGTCGCCGCGCCGGAGATGCAGGGCGACCAGGGTCTCACCCTGCGCGTCGAGCGCCGCCTCGATCGCGCGCGCCGCGGCCGCAGCCTTGCGACCCGGCCTGAACAGGCTGCGCCACAGAGCGCGGAATGGTGCGATGCGGCCGGTCGGCCCGGCGAAATAGCCATGGAGGTCGACGTCGCGCGGCGCGGCGCCCGGCGTCTGCAGCAGCGCCGGCAGGTCGGCCGCTTCTTCGTCGAGGCGCGGCAGCGCCGGGCCGGGCGGCGGGTCGTCGAGGTCGAACAGGTCGCGGCCGATCCAATCCGGCGCCTCGGCGACCAGGCCGTGGGCATGGGCGTAGAGGCGCAGGAAGCCATATTGCAGGAGCTGGTTGCCGAACCGGCCGTTGGCGCCGAGGCTGGTCATGGCCACGCGCCCGGCGTCCGGCGGGGTGACGCGAGCCGCGGGCGGCGGGCCCCAGGCCTGGCGCAGCAGCAGCCGGGCGCGGCGGGTGAAGGGCAGGGCATAGCCCGGCACCAGCGCGATCACCCGGTCATAGAGCGCCACCGCCGCGGCAATCCGGCCACGCTTCTCGAAAATTTCCGCCAGCAGCAGGTTTGCCACAATAAAGTCAGGAACTGCGTCGACGATCCGCCGGCCCAGCGCCTCGGCCTCGTCCCAGCGGTCGGCCGCGGCCAGCGCATGCAGGCGGCCGAGTCCGCCGTCTATGGTCAGGATGGGATCGGATCGCGTCATGACAAGGAGGCGGCGTCGATGCTCGGCACGGTCAAGTTAGGCTCGCTCGCGGTCTCGGCGCAGGGCTTCGGCTGCATGGGGCTGTCGCATACCTATGGCGCGGCGGACGAAGCCCAGTCGATCGCGACCATCCATCGCGCGATCGGTCTTGGCGTCACCCTGATCGACACCGCCGACATCTATGGCGACGGCCACAACGAGACGCTGGTCGGCCGCGCCGTCGCCGGCCGCCGCGACCGCGTCGTGCTGGCCACCAAGTTCGGCAACGTGCTGGGCGGGGGCGGCCTGAACGGCTCGCCAGCCTATGTCGCCGGCGCCTGCGAGGCCAGCTTGAAGCGCCTGGGCGTCGACACGATCGACCTCTATTACCTGCATCGGGTCGACCCCAAGACCCCGATCGAGGACACGGTCGGCGCCATGGCCCGGCTGGTCGAGGCCGGCCGGGTGCGGCACCTGGGACTGTCCGAGGTTTCGGCGGCAACCCTGGAGCGCGCCCACAAGATCCATCCGATCGCGGCGGTGCAGAGCGAGCTGTCGCTGTGGACCCGCGACTATCAGGCCGATGTGCTGCCGCTGTGCCGGCGTCTCGGCATCGGCTTCGTCGCTTACAGCCCGCTGGGCCGCGGTTTCCTGGCCGGCATCGAGGCCAATGCCGCCGATGCCAAGGACCGCCGCCATGCCCATCCCCGCTTCCAGGCCGAGGCCGTTGCCGCCAACCGGCCGCGGCGCGCCGTGCTGGAGGCCGTCGCCGCGCGCCTTGGCGCGACGCCGGCGCAGGTGGCGCTGTCCTGGGTGATGGCCCAGGGCACGGTGCCGATCCCGGGGACGCGGCATATCGCCCATCTGGAGGCCAACCTCGCTGCCGCCGCGCTCGCGCTGCCCGCCGACGCCATGACCGAGCTGGAGGCGGCGTTCCCGCCCGGCGCGACGGCCGGCGACCGGTATCCCACCGCCCAGATGGCGCGGATCAATGCCTGATTCGCGAAGCCCAGGCCGGCCGCGGCGGTCTCGGACGGCGGCCCGGCTCCGGCCGGGCCGCTCGAAATCTGAATCCGATCAAGGCTCTGGATGATCAACGCCGACGCCGGGCAGCATCGGCCGATGCTCGGTCGCGCCGTCCTTGCATGCGCCAGGATAAAGTGATTCTCTAAAGCAGATCGGAACTGGCGAAGATATCGCTTAAAGTCGTGATCGCCGACACACCGCGATTTTCGACTTCGGCGGCGAAGACTCGAAATTTCCGTCAAATGCAAGCTGATGCGCCGGTGTTGGTACGCCGGGCGGGGGACAGTCATGGACAAGATTCGGATCCGGGGTGGACGGCCGCTGGTCGGGCAGATCGCGATCAGCGGCGCCAAGAACGCGGCCCTGCCGCTGATGGCCGCCGCCCTCCTGACCGATCAGCCCCTGCGCCTCGGCAACGTGCCCGACCTCGCCGATATCCGCACCCAGTCGCTGCTGCTGGAGCAGCTGGGCGTGGCGATCGAACGCGACGGCGACGCCCTGCTGCTGCAGGCCGGCCGCATCGCTTCGATCGAGGCGCCTTATGACATCGTGCGCAAGATGCGGGCGTCGGTGCTGGTGCTGGGGCCGCTGGTGGCGCGCTGCGGCCGCGCCCGGGTGTCGCTGCCCGGCGGCTGTGCCATCGGCACCCGGCCGGTCGACCTGCACCTCAAGGGGCTGGAAGCCATGGGCGCCGAGATCCGGCTGGTCGGCGGCTATATCGAGGCGTCAGCCCCCCGCGGCCTGACCGGCGCGGAGATCGCGTTTCCCCATGTCTCGGTCGGCGCCACCGAGAACCTGATGATGGCGGCGGCGCTGGCGCGCGGCGAGACCGTGCTGCTGAACGCCGCGCGCGAGCCCGAAATCGTCGACCTGGCCGAGTGCCTGATCGCCATGGGGGCCGACATTGCCGGCGCCGGCAGCGAGCGCATCGTGATCCAGGGCGCCGGCCGGCTGGACGGCGCCAGCCATCGGGTGATGCCCGACCGCATCGAGGCCGGCACCTATGCCATGGCGGCGGCGATCAGCGGCGGTTCGGTGGAGCTGGCCGGGGCGCGGCTCGACCATATCGCCGCGCTGGCCGACACCCTGGGGCAGGCCGGCGTCGCCCTGTCCGGGATCGAGACCGGCGTGCGGGTCGACACCGGCAACCGCCGGATCACCGGGGTCGACGTCATGACCGAGCCGTTCCCCGGCTTCCCGACCGACCTGCAGGCGCAGATGATGGCCCTGATGACCGTGGCCGACGGCGCCGCGATGATCACCGAGACCATCTTCGAGAACCGCTTCATGCATGTGCCGGAGCTGGCGCGCATGGGCGCCCGCATCACCGTGCACGGCGCCTCGGCCCTGGTGCGCGGGCAGGAGCGGCTGGTCGGCGCCCCGGTCATGGCCACCGACCTGCGGGCCTCGGTGTCGCTGGTGATCGCCGGCCTGGTCGCCGAGGGCGAGACCACGATCAGCCGCGTCTATCACCTGGATCGCGGCTACGAGCGGCTGGAGCAGAAGCTGGCGGCCTGTGGCGCCGACATCGAGCGGATCCCGGCGTCGGCTTAACCAATTCGGAATGGTTCGCCCGTCTAGGCTACAGGAGGGATTGGTTCGGACCTGCGGCCGATGGGCGATGTCGCCGTCTTGCTGGAAACATTGGACAGCCGGCGGCTTCGGCGCCTGCTGACCGATTGGGACGGCTGGCGCCGCGGCCGTGAGCTGCCCAGCCGGCGCGATTTCGGGCCGGAAGACCTGAAATATCTGCTCGGCCACATCCTGCTGCTGGACGTGCTGTACGCGCCGGTGCGCTTCCGGTATCGCCTGACCGGCTCGACCATGGCGATCCGGCGCGGCTTCGACCCGACCGGCAGGATGGTGGACGAGCACCCGGATCCCGTGTTCCGGGACGCCTGCATCGCGCTCAACCAGACCGTCGTCGCCCGCCGGTGGCCGCAGCGCTGGCACTACCGCATGCCCGGCGCCGACGGCCGGACCTTCGACTATGAAGTGCTGAACCTGCCGCTGTCGTCCGACGGCACGGTCATCGACATGATCCTGGCCGGGCAGTCGGTCGTCGACGAGGCGTGACGTTCAGGGATCTGCATGTGCGGCGCGCCGGCTGTCATCGCCCAAGGTCGTGCGCCAGCCGCGCTGCGGTCTCGACCGGTTCGGCGCGGTCGACGCGGGTGCCGGGCAGCGCTGCCCGCACAGCGTCGAAGATCAACGGGCTGATCTGGGCGGCGCCACCCGTGAGCGCCACCGGCAGCGGTCCGAGCTGATCGCGCAGCACCTGGCCCAGCGCCGCGAGCTCGCGGCCGGCCCGGCGCAGGATGTCGATGGCATCGGTGTCGCCGGCGGCAGCAGCGCTCCCGGCGCAGGGCGCCAGCGCCGCGACGGCGCTCCGACCGCCGCCATAGACATGGGCGCGGATATCGGGCCAGGCGCGGCTGCCGACGGCGGCGTAGAGCGCCTCGGCCAGCGGCCCGGGCGGGTGGCGCCGGTCGACGCCACGCAGCACGCTGCGCAGCACTTGGCGGCCGATCCAGAACCCGGCGCCGGCATCGTCGATCAGGAAGCCGTGGCCGCCGGCCCGAACCTCCTCTTCCGATGGGGTCAGGTGATAGCCGACCGACCCGGTCCCGGCATAGACCAGGATCCCTTCGCCCAACCGGAAGGCGCCCAGATAGGCGATGTGCATGTCGTCGACCACGCGCACGCGCTCCGGCGCTGCGCCCAGCCGCTGCGCCAGCTCGTGGCGGAAGCGCTCGGCGACCTCGCAGCCGGTGCTGAGGCCGGTGATGCCGGCCATGACGGCCTGGGGACGGCCCGCGGCCAGCACCGCTGCAGCAAGCTCGTCCAGCGTGCGCGCAGCGGCGGCGGCCCCAGCCGCATCGAAGATATGGCCGCTCAGCGGCGGCAGCCGGCCGGCGGCCAGGCGCGCGCCGCCCGGTCCTTCCAGCTGCCAGCGCGTGCTCGACGCGCCGCCATCGACGCCCAACACGGTCATGACGGCACCGCGGCCGCGAAGCGGCGGGTGATCTCGCGCGGGTTGGTGATGGCGGTGCCGATCACAACCAGCGCCGCGCCGCGGCGGAAGGCCTCCGCCACCTGCTCGGGCGACCAGAACCGGCCTTCGGCCGCAACAGGCACGTCGACGGCCTGGGCCAGCGCCTCGACCAGATCCAGGTCGGGCCCGGCGGCGGGGCCGCTCTCGGCGGTGTAGCCCGACAGGGTGGTGGCGACGATATCGGCGCCGAGCCCGGCGGCGGCGATGCCTTCGTCGAGGGTAGAGACGTCGGCGAACACCGGCTTGCCCAGCTCGCGCCGGATCCGCGGGATCAGCGCCGACAGCGGCTCGCCGGGGCGGCGGCGCGGGGTGGCGTCGAGGGCGATGATGTCGGCGCCGGCCTCGGCCACGCGGCGCGCGGCGGCCAGGTCGGGGGTGATGTAGACGTCGAAGCCGTCGGTCCAGGCCTTGTCGATGCCGATGATCGGCAGCCGGCTTGCGGCCCTGATCGCCCGGATGTCGGCAGCGCCGTTGGCGCGCAGGCCGTGGGCGCCGCCCTGCTCGGCGGCCATTGCCATGGCTGCCATGAAGGCCGGCCCATGCAGCGGGTTGTCGGCGCGGGCCTGGCACGACACCACCAGCGCCTTCGGCGCGAACAGGCTCATTTCACCGCTCCCGACGTCAGGCCGGCGATGAACTGGCGCGACAGCGCCACATAGACCGCGGTCATGGGCAGCGCCGCCAGCGCCAGCCCGGCGAACAGCACTCCCCAATTGCTGGCATATTCGCCCATGAACACCGTCAGCCCCTGCGGCAGCGTCTTGCGTGCATCGGTCTGGATCAGCACCAGCGGGAAGAAGAAGTCGTTCCAGATCGGCACGGCGTTGTGGATGGCGGCGATGACCAGCGCCGGCCGGGTCAACGGTAGCATGATGCTCCACAGAATGCGCGCCTCGCTGGCGCCGTCGATCCGCGCCGACTGCTCCAGCTCACCCGGCAGCGTGCGCAGAAAGCCGGTCAGGATGAACACCGTCGAGGGCAGGCCCATGGCCGTGTAGACCAGCACCAGGCCGAGGCGCGAATCGAGCAGGTCGAGCGCCTTCAGCTCCAGGAACAGCGGGATCACCGCCAGCTTGAGCGGCACCATCAGCCCGGCCAGGAAGAACAGATACAGGCCGTCGCGGCCACGGAAGCGGTAGCGGGCCAGCGCATAGGCGGCCATGGTGCCGGTCGCCAGCAGCAGCAGGATGGCGCCCGCGGTCACCATCACCGAGTTGGCGAAATAGCGGGGGAAGTCGGTCTCCTGCCAGATCGTCGCCAGGTTGGCGAGGCTGGGCGCCAGCGGCGGCAGCAGCGGCGCGGCATAGATCTCCCGCGTGGTCTTGAACGCCGACATCAGCATGACCGCGATGGGCAGCAGCATGACCATGGCGTTCGCGCCCAGCACCAGCTGGATCGCCCAGGACTCGCGGCGGCTCACAGCTCGATCTCGCGGGCGCGCAGGCGCCTGAGCCAGCCGGCCGAGACCGCCAGCAGGACCAAGGCCATCAGCACGCCGAGGGCGCTGCCGCGGCCGAAGTCGGTCAGCCCCGAGGACTGGCTGCCGAACGCGGTGCGGTAGAAATACAGGCCCAGCACGTCGGTGGAATAGAAGGGCGGCCCCTCCAGCCCGACCATGACATAGGGCAGCTCGAACCAGTTGAGCGAGCCGATGAAGGTCAGCATCACCACGATCGTGGTCGCCGGCGCGACCAGCGGCCAGACCACGCGGCGCAGCAGGGTCGGCCCGCCGGCGCCGTCCAGCCGCGCCGCCTCGATCACCTCGCGTGGGATGCGCTGGATACCGGCCAGGTAGACCAGGGTCGGGAAGCCCACCCAATGCCAGGCATTGACCAGGATCAGCGAGGCCAGCGCCGTCGACTCCTGGCCGAGCCAAGGCTGCGCCAGGACGCCGAGGCCGGTCAGCCGCAGGGTCTGGTTGACCAGCCCGAACAGCGGGTTGAGGAACAGCTTCCACAGGAAGCCGACGATCACCGTCGACAGGATCACCGGCAGGAACAGCGCGGTCTGGTGGAAGCGGTGGCCCGGCAGCTGCTTCGACAGCAGGAACGCCAGCAGGAATCCGGTGCCGTTCTGCACCGCCATCAGGGCCGCGAACACCACGACATTGTGCAGCAATGCATTGTAGGTCCAGCCGCTGAACGGCGGCTGGGTCAGCACGATGCGGAAGTTCTCGAACCCGACCCACGGGCCGCGCAGCAGCCCGTCCCAGTGATGGAAGGAGTCGACGAACACCGACAGGATCGGAACCGCGACCAGGCCGGCCAGGATCAAGGAGGCCGGCGCCAGCAGCAGGGCGAGCCACAGGGCCCGCCGCAGGGCAGGGGACATGATGCGGCGGGCGCTGGGCTGGTCGCTCAGCCCTTCTTGAACGGTAGATAGTAGGCCGCGATGCCGCGGGTGACTTCGGCGCCGACCTCGGCCGGCGTCAGCTTGCCCGCGAACATCTTCTGCAGCGCCGCCTGGATCAGCGCCGAGCCGGTCGGTTCCTGATAGCGGAAATAGACCAGCATGACGTAGGGCAGGGCGCTGTCGTCGAGCTTGGCGACCTTGGCCAGCAGCGGGTCGGCGATGGTCACGCCCTGGATCGGCGTGATGTTCCGCAGCCGGTCGGCCAGCACCGTGCCGAACGCGGGCGTCGCGGTGAAGCGGATGAACTTCAGCGCCTCGTCCTTGTGCGGCGAGGCGGCGTTGACCGCATAGCCGCCGTCGAAATAGAGCGAGACATAGTGCGGCGCGCCCGCGTCGACGGTCGGGCCCGGGATCACGTCGATGTCGAGCTTGGGGTTCTGCTGCTTGAAGTTGGCGATCTCGTAGGAGCCGCCGGCGAACATGGCGGCCTGCTCGCCGACGAACAGCTGCTGGGCGCTGGGATAGTCGATACCGGTGAAGCCGTCGGGCAGGTAGGGGGCGAGGTCGGCCAGCTTCTGCAGGGCGCCGACGAATCGCGGGTCCTCGAACGTCGCCTTGCCCGCCACCAGGTCGTCGTTGAAACCCTTGCCGTACAGGCTGGGGCCGAAGACACCCATCATCACCTCGTTCTGCCACGAGGTCGCCACCCCGTTGGCGAAGGGCAGGATGCCCTTGGCCTTGAACGCCTTGGCATCGGCGATCAGCTCGTCCCAGGTTGCCGGCGGCGTCAGGCCGGCCTTTGCGAACAGCGCCTTGTTGCACAGGATCAGCATGGTCTGCTGGGCGAACGGCACGGCGTAGACCTGGCCGTCGGCGCGCAGCGTCTCGGCCGCCAGCGCCTGCGGCCCGAAATTGCCGAGCTCGGGCACCTGGGCCTTGTCCAAGGGCAGCAGATAGTGGGCCTTGGCGAAGGTTTCGAGATTGCCATAGGCGCGGACATGGACGATGTCCGGTCCCTTGCCGCCGGCCAGCGCGGTCGAGAGGATCGTGTTGTAGGCGGTGACCTCGAAGGTCTCGAACTTGATGGTGGTGCCCGGGTTCTGGGCCGTGAACTGCTTGATCAGGTCCTGGTAGACCGCGCGGTCCTCCTGGCGCCAGCTCCAGAAGGTGAGGTCGGCCGCCTGTGCGGCGCTGGATGCTGCCAGCAAAGCCAACCCGATCAGACCACTTCTGCTCCGACTCATCGCCGCCTCCCCAGCTTTCTTGGTTCCAGCACGATAGCGCCGGCTCCGGGCGTGGGCCAGTGGTATTCAACCGGTCTTATCTACGCCACGCTCATGGCCTGCTACGGTCGACGCATGACCGGATCCGTGCCGTTCCAGTTGGGCGTCGACCATCTCGGGATCGCCGAGGTGGCCGCGGTTGCGCGCGGCCGTCGGCCGGTGCAGCTGGCGCCTGTTGCGGTCGACCGCCTGCGCCGCGGCCGGGCCCTGGTCGCGCGCGCCGAGGCCGAGGGGCGGCCGGTCTACGGCCTGACCCGGGGGCTCGGACCGCGGGTCGGCGAGGCCGTCGGCAGCACCGACCAGGCCGAGTTCAGTCGCCTGGTGGTGCTGGCGCGTGCCGCCGGCGCGGGGCCGGAGCTGCCCGAGGACGCCGTGCGCGCCGCCTTGCTGGCCCGCGCCCACGGCCTGGCCCAGGGCGGCGCCGGCGTGCGGCCCGAGCTGGTCGCGGCTCAAGCCGCGATGCTCGACCGCGGCGTCCATCCCGTCGTGCCGGCGATCGGCTCGGCCGGCGCATCGGATCTGATGCTGCTGGCCAACCTGGCGCTGCCGCTGATCGGCGAGGGGCGAGCGCGGCTGGATGGGGCGCTGCTGCCTGGAGCCGCGGCCATGGCCGCGGCCGGCATCCCGACCTTGACGCTGGCGTCCAAGGAGGGCTTGGCGCTGTGCAGCGCCAACTCGGTGTCGGCCGGCTTCGGCGCCTTGGTGCTGGGCGATGCCGCGGCCCTGCTGGCCCGGCTGGAGTCGGTGGTGGCGGTCACCTTCGAGGCGTTCCGGGCCAATCTCAGTCCGCTCGATCCTCGAGTTACGGCGGCCCGGCCGGCGCCGGGCCAGGCCGAAGCGGCCACCGCGCTGCTGCGGCTCCTGGACGGCGGCGCGCTGACCGAGCCGGGGGCCGCGCGCCGCGTCCAGGACCCGCTCAGCCTGCGCTGCGTGGCCCCGGTCCATGGCGCCCTGCGCCATGCCCTCGCCTTCGCCCGCGCGCCGCTGGAGATCGAGCTGAACGGCGCCGGGGACAACCCGCTGCTGCTCGACGACGGCCAGATCCTGTCGACCGCCAACTTCCACACCCCGGCGCTGGCGATCGGCTTCGACGCGCTGTCGCTGGCCCTGTCGCAAGTCGCGAGCCTGTCGGCGATGCGGGTCGCGCGCCTCATGAGCGGCCGCCTGACCGACTTGCCGGACCGGCTGACGCGGGCCGAGGGCGCGGCGAGCACCGGCTTGGCGCTGCTGGGGCTGACCGCGGCGACCCTGGTCAAGGAGATCCGCCGGCTGGCCCAGCCGGCGAGCCTGGACGACCACGGCCATCAGGAGGTCGAGGACCACGCCCCCATGACCCTGGCCGCGGTGCGCGGCGCCGCCCAGATCCTGCCGCTCCTGCGCCAGGTCGCGGCCTGCGAGCTGATCGCCGCCGCCCAAGCCTTCGAGCTGCGCGGCATCGCGCGTCCGAGCCCGGCGGCACAGGCCGTGGTCGACGGGCTCAGGGCGGTGGTGCCGCCGCTGGACAGTGATCGCAGTCTGGCGCCCGATATCGAAGCGGCCGCCGCGCTCTTGGCCGGCGCGTCCTGGCCCGTGCAAGGGGAGTCCTCATGGATCCGTTGACCCTCGTCACCTTCACCGTCGCGCTGGCGCTGGCCGTGGCGACACCAGGCCCGGGCGCGGCCGTGGTGATCGGCCGGGCGCTCGCCGTCGGCTTCCGTGGGGCCGTGCCGGTGGTGCTGGGGCTGGTGATCGGCGATCTCATCTACTTGTCGCTCGCCTGCTTCGGCCTGGCGGCGGTGGCCCGGACCTTCGGCGCGCTGTTCCTGGTGGTGCGCTTCGCGGGTGCGGCCTACCTGCTGTATCTGGCGTGGCGGATGTGGACCGCGCGCGGCGGACTGGCCGTGGCCGACCCGGCATCGGCGGGCCGCCCGGTCCGCACCTTCCTGACCGGGCTGTCGGTGACCTTGGGCAATCCCAAGCCGATCCTGTTCTACCTGGCCCTCCTGCCGACGGTGGTCGACCTGCGCCGCCTGACCCTGCCCGGGTTCTTCGAGCTGATGGCGATCTGCGTGGTCGTGCTGCTGGCGATCATGGGCGGCTACGCCTTCGCCGCCGCCCGCGCCCGCCGCCTGTTCGCCAGCCCGCGCGCCGGCCGCCTGCTCAACCGCGGCGCGGCCTCGGTGATGGCGGGGGCGGCGGTGGCGATCGCGGCGAAGTAGGCTGTTCAACGTCGGCATGGACAGCTTCAGCCGTGAAGATGCGCCACGTTCAGCTGGTTAGCGATGGCGTCCGCGCTATAGCGCGCTCAGAGCTGAGCGATGCCGCCATGCGTGGCGCCTTGGTGCTCCTTATGCACCGGCTGCTTGTCGAGCTGGCCGAAGAGCACGAAGGCAAGGCCGACTTTCAGCTGAGAATGTTCGCCAACCTCTACGAGGCGAGACACTACGGATTCCTCCGCGATCCCAATCCAGACGCGGAGGATCGGCTTTGGTCGGCATTCTGGGAGCTGCTTCGGGATCTGGTGGATAGAATGCCAGTTTGCCTCGTTCGCCGTCCTCGCTCTTCGCCCCGCTCGCGCTACCCCACCTTGACGATGCTCATCTCGATCTCGTCGACCACGTTGAAGTAGCTGTCGATCGCCTCGTCGATCACGGCGCGGTCGAGGCCGGCCTGGGCGCGGGCGCGCCAGCGCGGCGACAGGTTCATCTTGATCGAGCGGACTTCGAGGTCGATGTCCAGGTACTCGGCCATCGGCGTGTTGGGCCAGCCCCACTCCCGCCATTGCCGGCAGTTCTTCTTCGAGAACAGGTGCATCGTCTCCGGCGTGATCGGCCGGACATGGGTCGGGTCGCCGATGAAGCCGTCGCTGCGCGGGTGCGGCACCTTGAGCTCCAGCGTGCCGCCGGTGACCAGCACGCGGTGGATCTCGACGATGATGGCAAAGAAGGTCCGGCGGTCCTGGCCCAGATGCTCCAGCACGTGGCTCATCCGGATCTCGTGCGCCCAGCCGGTGTGGAACGGCCAGGGCGTCTGCTCCAGGTTCCAGATCACCTCGGGCTGGAAGGCGCCCTCGATGTCGACATTGATGTAGCCGGGCAGCTTGTTCTGCCCGCAGCCCAGGTTCAGCTTGATCATGGGCTGGGAGCTTGACCCGGTTCGGCCGTGGGTGCTACAGCCCTGATCATGCTTCGGTTGCCGCACGTCCGCATGTGGTGGCGCCCCTCGTAAGGGGCGGTCCCGTCGGCGTGTTCGCTGCTTGGCCGTCCGGTTCGCGGGCGGCCTCCCTGCACACCAGGCTATCCCCCGCGATCCCGGACGGCGCTGATCGGAAGGCGATGCCCCGCATCGCCGGAACCTGGAGGGTCCATGACTGCCTCAGCTGCCCCGCCGCCCAACTCCTTCCGCGCCGGCCCCGACGAGGCCGGCCGCTTCGGCCGCTATGGCGGCCGCTATGTCGCCGAGACCCTGATGCCCCTGGTGTTGGAGCTCGAGCGCGTCTATGACGAGGCCAAGGCCGATCCCGCCTTCCAGGCCGAGCTCGACGGCTTTCTCGAGCATTATGTCGGCCGGCCGAGCCCGCTCTACTTCGCCGAGCGGCTGACC